>NZ_JBITPN010000002.1:0-344250 GCF_050467985.1 Brevibacillus sp. NRS-1366
AATAAGCGAAAGATCTTTGGGATACCAACCGAGGCGGAAAGAAAAAAGCGAAACACGCCTTTAAGCGTCCACCTCTGAGAAACCTCCTGGATCGACTACTTTGGACGCGGTTTCGCTTTTTTCTTGGAGCCGGGCACAGACGCTTCCAGCAGGTATCCCAAGAAGCTGGAGCGTTTTCTCCGCTTTCCTCGCCTCCACCAAAAGCAATGTTAACCGTGTTTTTCATGCCCCAGCCCAAATCGAGGAATACTACTTCACAACGATGCCGAGGAATGCCCGTTACAGACAACCCTTAAACACCTTTACAAAAAAATTACTTGTCTTCCGCATTGACCATTGGCAGACTGAGAATGTAGAGAGAAAAAAAGAGGACGTGCGTCAAAAATAGCCTTACCAGCAAGAGGGTAACTCTAGGGGGAAACGAGCAAATGATAAAGGTATTAGTGGTGGATGACGAAGTTTCTATTGTAAAGCTATTGCAGTTCAATCTAGAAAAATCAGGTTTTCAGGTAATTACCGCTTTTGACGGCAGACAGGCATTGGATATGGTGAAAAGCGAGCAGCCTGATTTCATTATTCTTGATTTGATGCTTCCGAAAATGGATGGCATGGATGTATGTAAGACACTTCGTCAGGAACGAATCAATACGCCGATCTTGATGCTTACTGCCAAAGATGACGAACTGGACAAGATTTTAGGCCTTGAGCTCGGGGCAGACGATTATTTAACGAAGCCTTTTAGCCCGCGGGAAGTTATTGCCCGGGTTAAAGCGATTTTACGCCGCTTCCAGGCGACTCCAGAAGCAGCGACTGCCCCAGAGGATGTAGTTCTGCAGTTTGGGGAAATCCGTATCTATCCGGAAAAGTATGAAGTGTTTTGCAAAGATGCGAAGGTCGAGCTGACCCCGAAAGAATTTGAACTGCTCCATTATTTGGCTAGTCACCAGGGGCGTGTATTG
The DNA here is from genome assembly GCF_050467985.1 of Brevibacillus sp. NRS-1366. Lineage (NCBI taxonomy): Bacteria > Bacillati > Bacillota > Bacilli > Caryophanales > Paenibacillaceae > Brevibacillus > Brevibacillus sp. NRS-1366. The sequence goes on from NZ_JBITPN010000002.1 coordinate 960, forward strand.
ACACGTGATCAATTGCTCAATGCAGTGTGGAACTACGACTTTATTGGAGACTCCCGTATCGTTGACGTGCATGTAAGCCACTTGCGGGAAAAGCTGGAGGATGACACGAAAAATCCTCGGTATATTAAAACGGTTCGCGGTTTAGGTTACAAACTGGAAGGTTAACTGGAGGCACTACCTTGACTCGCTTTCGAATCAAACTCACCCTGACCATTCTTGGCTTAATCTCATTGGTCCTGTTGCTCATGGGCATGTATTTTGCCAAGGTGCTGGAAAACTCGTATCTCCAGTCGCTACATGAGCTGTTGTCTCGCGAATCCAAGCTCGTTGCGCAAGCAGTCCGCTTTCCGAATGTCTTTTCTAACCAAGCGACGCTGGAAGACCGTGTAAAACAGGTTGCTCCATCTGAGGAAGTACGGCTCACCGTCATAAACGAAAAAGGTCAGGTGCTCTACGACAATAGCTCGCATGCAGACGAGATGGAAAACCATCATGATAGACCTGAGTTTTTGGCCGCGCTCAAAGGCGAAACGGGCATCTCGCGTCGCTATAGTGAAACATTGAAGTACGACATGATGTATGTAGCAGTACCGGTAGAGCAGGGAACGAAAATTGTCGGTGCTGTGCGATCGGCCATGTCTATGAAAGACATCACGGATACGATTCACAATATGTGGTACAGCCTTTTGACAGGGCTCTTAGTTACGTTGGTCGTCGGTTCGATTGTCGTTTCACGCATTTCTTTTTCCATCATTCGACCTATCGAGGAAATCACCCGCGTAGCCCGCAATATTACACAAAGACAGTACGAAAGTCGCGTACGGATAAAAGCCAAGGATGAGATCGGACAACTGGCTGGCGCCATCAACTTCATGGCTTCCAGTCTGGAGCAGCAGATGTACGAGATTTCGGAGAATCAGCAGCGACTTTCAGGCGTACTGACCAATATGACCAGCGGTGTCATTTTCATCTCGGAGCAGCGCCGAATCATGCTCGTCAATCCTGCGGTAGAAAAGCTGCTCGGGACACCGGGCCATGAGATTGTGGGCAAGCTGCACATTGAGGCGGGAAAAAGCTTTGGCCTGAGCCAGTATATTGATCGCTGCCTGGACAAAAGCGAGAAGTTTCGTGAAGAGGTGCATATCTACTATCCGCAGGAGCGTGTCCTGGACGTCAATTTTGCTCCGTATATCAATTTCAAGGGAGAAGAGAGAGGCGTGGTAGTCGTCTTGCACGACATCACCGAAATCCGCCGTCTCGAAAAGATGCGCAGTGACTTTGTCGCCAACGTCTCACACGAGCTGCGTACGCCGATCACTTCGATCAAGGGCTTTACAGAAACGCTCCTGGAGGGCGCGATGCAAGATGAAGAAACGTGCCGCAACTTCCTGCAAATCATTTCAGATGAGAGCGAGCGACTCTACCGGATGATTCGCGATATATTGGATCTGTCCAAAATTGAGCAAAAACGGATTCCGCTGCAAGTAAGCAGAATCCATCTGCAAGAAATGATTACCTCCGCTGTCGCCATCATGAATGATCAGGCTCAGCGAAAGGAATTGACGATCACACTACCGTCACCGCAACCAGATATTTGGCTAATGACGGATAGGGATTGTCTGCAGCAAATTATTTTGAATCTGTTGACGAATGCTATCGTATACACGCCAGAAGGTGGAGCGATTACGATCCGAACGGAAAAAGAGGATCGTATCGTAAAAATTCAAGTGATGGATACGGGAATTGGTATTCCGGAAAAGGACCTGACGCGCATTTTCGAGCGTTTTTACCGAGTAGACAAAGCGCGCAGCCGGGATTCAGGAGGTACGGGTCTTGGTCTTGCCATCGTGAAACACCTCGTAGACAATTTGCACGGGCATATTCGTGTCGATAGCATTGAAGGCAAAGGAACGACATTCACGGTTACCATTCCTTATACGTAAAGAACAACCTCTTAAAATATTTACACAAAGATAATAGTAGCTTTACCTGTACGATACAATCCCCTTGTACTATTTGTCGTGACAGACAAATGAAGGGGGATAAGAGAAATGACGCGGCATGCTTTCGAAGAACAATTGGATGTTCTGCACCGCAAGCTCTTGACAATGGGCACGCTGGTCGAAGAAGCCATTCACAAATCGATTAAAAGTCTCGTAGAGCGGGATGTAATGCTGGCAGAGCAGGTCATTGCTAGCGATCCTGTCATCAATGAGCTGGAGCAGGAAATCCAAACGGAATGCTTTCGTTTGATTGCACTACAGCAGCCGGTAGGAAGCGACCTAAGGCGCCTCGGAACGATGCTGAAGCTGGTAACGGATCTGGAGCGTATGGGCGATCACGCGGTTTCGATTGCCAAAACGACACGCCGTTTAATGGCAGAGCCGTACGTCAAGCCGTTGATCGACATTCCATTGATGGCTGATCACGTCAAAGCGATGGTCAGAGATTGTCTGAATGCCTATATCGCCCGAAACAAGGAAGCAGCCGAAGAGATTGCCGCACGGGATGATATTGTCGACAAATTGTTTTCGACGATCTTCCGGGATCTGATCGAGGTTATGACCAAAAATGGCACAGCCATCTCTCAAGGAACGCATCTATTGCTGGTAGCCCAGTATCTGGAACGGATTGCCGACCATGTAACCAACATCTGTGAATGGATTATCTACATGGCGACTGGCAAAATGACAGATTTAAATAAGTAGCGCGTGTCGCATAAATGAAAATGCAGATCAAAAAGTCGTTGTGAGCCGTTGCTTGCAGCGGCTTTTTTGCATTCAGGTGGGTCATGATAGATGCCCATTTCCTTTTTGGTGCATACAATAAACCGTTCCATATGGCAGGCGAAGCACGGGAGGGATTGACTTGGCACAAAGAGAGCGTCATATATTCGCTGCGGGGAATACCGCGAGAGGTTACAGAACGTTTTATGACTCTGTATTGGAAGGTATGGAGCGCGTCTACATCCTGACAGGTGTAGTGGAAGGAATCACGTCAGGCTTGATTGAAACGATTGGAAATGAGCTCGGCAGAAAAACCAACCACATCGAGTGGATTCACTCTCCATTTATGAATGGCCAGTATGACGGTGTCATTTTTCACGAATGGAAGGCAGCGATCATGGACGGCAGCTATCCGCGCATCTGGAGACCGTCAGCACCTGGCGTCACTGAAATTCAAGTTAATTTGCAGACCTGTGTGGGGATTGACCAACTAACTCGGTACAAAGGGCAAATTGGGGCGTGGTATGAGGAGATTTTCCGTATAAGTGAGGAGGCGTATGCGGCTTACGGTGAAGCACTGCGCATCCACGATGAGTGGGAGGCTCCTTATATCGCGAATCTCGATCGGGAGAAAGCCAATCGCGTGACAGAAGAAGTGCTGGCACTGTTTTTCGGGGACGAGAGCCTCGGTAAAGAATCCCGGGTGCGCCGCATGTATTTAGGAGCAGCTACGCCACAAGGACCGGTCGATCACATTATGCAGCTGACCGACCATTTGGAGAAGCGCTATTTCCTTAAAGGACGCCCTGGCTCCGGGAAATCAACCATGCTGAAAAAGCTGGTAAGCGAAGCGCAGAAGCGAGGCTTTGAAGCAGAAGTATACCATTGCGGTCTGGATCCGCACAGCTTGGACATGGTGATCGTCCCTGAAAAAGGACTTACCATTTTTGACAGCACGGCTCCGCATGAGTATTTCCCGAGCAAAGAGACGGATGAAGTCATTGATATGTATGAGCGCGCAATTACTCCCGGGACGGATGAAAAGTACCAGGAGGAGCTCATGGACATCAAAGTCCGCTATCGGCAGAAAATGCAAGAAGCTACAGCCCTGCTGGGGGGAGCAAAGGAGCTACGCGAGCAACTGAATAACGTCTACCAGGAGGTAACCGATCAGCCGCGGCTCAAAGCTGTTGCTCAGGCTATCATGAGTAGACTTGCACGGATGAGCTGATTCCACATCGCATGAAACCCGTTCGACTGTTCATACTACAAAAAGGAGGTGAGCAGCCGGATGGGTTTTGCTTTGGCTCTGGCTTTGCTGTTGCTAGCCAATCCCCTTGATCCTACAGGTTTTTTGCAGGTGCAGATGAAAGACAAAACGGTTGCGATAGCTGATCGTGCCGATTACACGCTGGCCGTTGAGGGTGTTTCTCTGGTCGATGAACACCGCTTGCAAAAAATGGTAGAGGCTTTGGCGAAGATGGTGCATATCGAGCCTATTAATGCAACAATTAACGAAAACGATGCAATCGTTCCTGAAAAAAAGGGACGCAAGCTAAATGAAAAAGTGTTTATTCAGCAGTTTTACGACTACTACTATGGCAATGGGGCAGTCACGATGCAGGTCCCTGTTCAAGAGGTCTATCCAAAAGTAGACCAAGCCCTCATCTCTCAGGTACGGAAAAAAATGATCGGGCAATATACGACCTACTTCAATTCGGGAAATAAAAACCGTTCTCATAATATCATGCTGGCATCTATGGCAATTAACAACTATGTGGTGCTGCCGGGTGAGACCTTTTCCTTTAACAAGGTAGTAGGCAAGCGAACAAAGGAAAAAGGCTATCTGCAAGCACCCGTCATCGTCAAGGGAGAGCTTTCTGAAGGGATAGGGGGAGGGATCTGTCAGGTTTCCTCCACACTCTATAATGCGGTGGACAAGGCTGGACTCCATATTGTTCAACGCTATTCCCACAGCAGAGATGTAGCCTATGTTCCTCCTGGCAGGGATGCGACTGTGAGTTGGTACGGTCCTGATTTCGTCTTTCAGAACAAATATGCCTACCCGATCATGATCCGAGCTCGTTCTTATCATGGGAATATGTATATCTCTGTTCATTCCTTCCCAGAGATTGAGTATGAGCCAAGGCATGTGCCAAGTGTCCACCATCATACACCGGAAGAAGGACCGGCAAGTCCGCCGATTCTAACTGAGCCGACACTGCCTTCCATGTAAGGCAGTGTCGGTTTTTTTGCGATTTCGAAATAAAGAAGGGGCTAGCCTAGTAGGCTGTTATATGGAAGGTATTTCTGTTACCTAGATAAAATTTAATGTGAAGAAATAGTTGCCACAGACTCAAAAAAGGCGTATAGTTTTCCGTGTGATAAATTTCGCGTACGAAATATTAGGTAGGAAAGGAGTGTATCATGAACAAACCAGTGCATATCCGGGACTTGCTGAAACGTTTGAACAAGACGTTTGGCACAATGGCTACGAAAGAACTGTGCAAATACGGCCTGACGGTCCCGCAGTTGGTGGTGATTCGGCAAATTCTAAATCAGCCCCTTACGATCGGGCAGATTAGTAAAGCCGTTGATCTTTCGTATAGTACAGTCTCTGGCATTATTGATCGCCTGGAAAGAGAGCAACTGGTAGAGCGGGTGCGCGACGAGAATGATCGTCGAGTTGTCTGGATACGAAAAACGAATAAAATTGTAGAACTGTTTGAAAAAGTGGACCTTTTGTCTGGCGAGTTCTATAAACGCAGCTTCCACGGCTTTTCCGAAAAAGACCTGGATGGCATTATCTATTCATTGGAAACGTTGATATCGAAATTAGAAGAGACAGAAAGTTGAGGAGAAACCATGAAGCGAAAACTGGTATTGTATGTCATTTTGCTCCTGCTCGTGGTAGGTGGTGGAGGCATCGGTTACTACTATTGGTATCAAGGTGCTCACTATGTGACGACACAAGATGCACGGATTGCTGGAGACATTTATCGGGTCATGCCCAAAATGACAGGCAAGCTGACCGGACTCGCAGTAAAAGAAGGCGACGCCGTAGTAGCTGATCAAATTGTTGGACAGCAGGATACAACCAATATCGCAACCAACCTGTTGGAAAACAGCTTGTTGCGCTCTCCGATTACAGGAACGGTCATTAAGACGCAGGCAAAAGAGGGAGAAGTTGTCTCCATGGGACAATCCGTAGCTCTCGTCATTGATGAAAGCAAGTTGTACATCTCCGCCAACCTGGAAGAAACAGAGATCGAGCGATTGAAACTGGGGCAAAAAGTTGATTTCACGCTGGACGCATACCCAGGCAAAAAACTGAGCGGACACCTGATGGAGATTGGGAAGGCAACGAATTCCACCTTCTCCCTGATGCCAGCTACCAATACTAGCGGGAACTTTACCAAAGTAACCCAGCGTATCCCGATTAAAATCGCCATTGATGATGATTCAGGTCTTCATTTGGCTGCCGGTTTGAACGCCGAGATCAAAGTGCACGTGAAGGAGATGTAGTGAGGCATGAAAAAAGCAGCACAATGGAAAGCAATCGCTGTGGTAGTGGCGGCCGTTTCACTTATTGCCGCTGGCTGTAGTGATTCGTCTTCGGCGTCTTCCGGAGAAGAATCGCTTCCGGTTGTTAAAACGTGGAAGGTCGCATCTACTGGGTCCGGTTTGACTGCAAATGGTAAAATCGCTCCATCTGAAGAAATTCAGGTTGTATCCAAAGTTTCTGGCAAGGTAGCAGGCGTGAATGTGAAGGAAGGCTCTGTTGTCAAAAAGGGAGACGTTCTCGTGACGCTGGAAGCCGCTGATTATCAGCAGCAAATTAATCAAGCCCAGGCAGCTATAGCAGGCGCACAAGCGAAGCTGCGAGATACGAAAGCAGGAACCCGCACGCAGCAGTTGCAACAGCTGTCTAGCGGCGTTGCTCAGGCACAGGCGAGCTTGAAGGTTTCGGAGAGCAACTACAATCGGATGAAGGCACTTTTCGACTCTGGCGCACTGTCTGCGGCTGAATTGGAAAAAGCTACACTCGACCTGGAAAAAGCGCGCACCGGTCTGGAGCAATCCCAGGCACAATACGATTTGGCAAAAGCAGGTCCAACATCGGATACGGTAGCTGCCTTGCAAGCAGAAGTAAGTCGTCTGAACTCCAATTTAGAACTTGCGAAAAGCAGCTATGATAATACTGTGATTCGCTCACCAATCTCTGGTATCGTTGCGAAACGCAACATTGATCCAGGCGAAATGGCAGGAGCAGGTTCCCCGCTGCTGATTGTAGTAAATATGAATGAAGTCAATGTGGAAGCGAGTGTATCCCAAGACCAAATCAACAGCGTCAAGGTTGGTTCTACTGTCGATGTAAAAGTAGGCAGCTTGGGCGGAAAAGTTATGAAGGGAACAGTTGAATTCGTTTCACCAATCTCTGATGCCAACAGCAGCTCATTCCCGATCAAGGTAAATGTCGCGAATCAGGATGGACAGCTTCGAGCAGGTATGGTAGCAGAAGTCGTGCTCCAAGGCCAGGCAGAACAAGGAACGAAAATCCCGACTACTGCTGTTCTCGAAAAGGATGGCAAACAGTACATCTACATGGTGGATCAAGATGTGGTACATGAAGTAGAAGTAACGGTCAGCAATGCGAGCGGTGATTGGACTACCGTCACTGCTGGTGTGAAAGACAACGATCAAATAGTGCTAAACCCAACGGACAAATTGTCTGAGGGCAGCAAGGTGATCGCAAACTAGCGGGGGTGATGACATGGCGGAAGCGGTGGCACAGCGAGAGGATAAAGGCGGAAACGGCGGAATGTGGTTGTCTCTTGTCGCTATCCTTTCGGGAACCTTCGTTGCGATTCTGAACAACAGTTTGATCAACGTCGCCCTGCCGACGATGGTCAGCATCTTCGGTTCCTCAACCGAGACGATGCAATGGGTTTTGACCGGATATATGCTGGCGAACGCAGTTATGATCCCGATGAGCGGTTCTTTATCCGCAAAGTTCGGAGCAAAGAAAATTTTTGTACTATCCTTAGCCTCCTTTACACTAGCATCGGTCCTATGCGCCCTTGCCTGGAGCGATACATCGCTGATTGCGTTTCGTGTTGTTCAAGGTGTGAGCGGAGGAATGATCATGCCGATCGGGATGTCGATGATCTACATGATCGTTCCGCGGGAAAAGATCGGGATGGCTTTGGGAATCTTCGGGATTGCCTCGATGACGGCACCTGCGCTTGGTCCGACCCTCGGCGGTTATCTCATTGAATTTTTAAGCTGGCAATTCTTGTTTTTGGTAGGGGTTCCTTTTGGGATCTTTGCGGTCATTATGAGTATGGTACTGCTCAAAGAGACACCGAAAAAGCCAGAGCTGAAGTTCGACTTTTTAGGGGCTTTTCTTGCGATCGTTGGCTTTGGCGCTCTCCTCCTTGCATTTAGTAAAGGGCAAGCAGAGGGTTGGACCTCCTTTTTTATCGTAAGCTTATTCTTCGTCGCAATCATGAGCTTAGCGCTGTTTGTCTGGGTAGAACTTGGCAAAGAGCAACCGCTCTTGGACCTGCGTCTGCTCAAGATTCCGGTATTTTCCATCAGCATCCTTACATCGGGCTTCGTCATGATGGGGATGATGGGCGGGATCTTTCTGATGCCGATCTTTTTGCAGAACATCCAGGGAATGACGGCGATGGAATCTGGTCTTTTGCTTATGCCGCAATCCATTGCGATGGCTGTCATGATGCCGATCAGTGGCAAGCTCATGGATAAGTACGGCGTAGGGCCGATTGGTTTGGTTGGCTTGTCGATCATGAGTATAACCACTTTCGAGCTGCATAATCTGGCGGCAGACAGCATGCACTCCTGGATGAATATGATTTTAACGATTCGTGGATTCGGTATCGGTTTATGCATGATGACATTGTCGACTGTGGGGATGAACGCTGTTCCGCGTGCGAGTGTAGGGGATGCTTCACCCCTCTCCAACGTATTGCGACAGGTCCTGAGCTCGTTTGCGATTGCGATTTTGACTGTCATTATGCAGGCGCGCCAAACTTTTCATCTGGCATCTATCTCCGACAATTTGAACAGTGACATGGCCACACAGTTCATCAGCGGGATATCAGGGCTTTATACGCAGGCAGGTGTCGATCCGGCGAGTGCGTCCGGGGGAGCCAGTATGATTCTGTACGGGATGATGGCAAAAGAGTCGATGGTTCAAGGGATTGGGGATACCTTCCTCATTTCTGCGATTCCGATTGTCATTTCCATTCCACTCCTTTACTTCCTGCATCAGAAACCGAAAAAACCGGAAGCACCACAATCACAAAAAACAGCAGCCTAAGGCTGCTGTTTTTTGCGGTCATGATCCGCATTCGTATCAAAAATCAAGAGGTGATCAATCGTGCAATAAAGTAAATGATTCGACCTACGATGTAGCCAAGCAGGACCGTCCAGCCGATTTTGGCCCAGACGTTTAGCCCCTTTACGAACTCACGCAGGCTTTTCCGACGAGGTGGTTGCTGATTCTGATTCAACAGGGTTCACTCCTTTGGCGGGTTGGTTATATCGGATGAACAAATAAATGCCAGCGATAATGATGAGACCGCCAATCCATTGCGGAAGCGTAACGATTTCACCCAGGATGAAGTAGGCTAAGATAGCTGTTCCAATCGGCTCTCCGAGGATGCCCATGGAAATGGTCGTCGTATTGAGCCACTTGATAATCCAGTTGAAGATGGAATGACCGAGCAGTGTCGGAAAGAGGGCAAGACAGAAGAACCAGCCCCAGTCAGAAGCGGGATACCCAATTAATGGGTAGCCTAATACCAGATCATAAGCAACGAGGATCAAGCTCGTCGCGGAGTACACGACCAGCGTATACGCAAAGGAAGACAAATGCTGCCTGACGTATTGCCCGACCAGCCAATAACCCGTCACGGTTGCTGCACCCAGCAAGGCGAGGGCATCGCCTAATAGCGCCATCCCGCCGACCTGAAAATCTCCCGAACCAATGACAAAGCTGCCTACGATCGCAAACAATCCGCCTGTAAGTGCCATCAGCCGTACTTTTTCCCCAAAAAAGAAATAGCCGCCGATAAACGCAAATAATGGCTGCAAGGTTACGAGTACGGTTGAACTGGCTACAGATGTGTAATTGAGAGATTCAAACCATAATAAAAAGTGGCTGGCTAAAAATGCACCTGACAAAATACAGAGTAGCCACACTTTTTTGGGCATTCTTCCGATCTCACCAAGGGCCCCACGATTCCAAAACAGAAACGGGAGTGTCAAAAGCACCGAAAAGACGAGCCGGTAGGTAGCAATGATCGGCGCCGGAGCGTCAGATAGCTTGACGAATATTGCCGAGGTAGAAATGGCAATCACTCCGATGAGCAGAGCCAAATAGGGGGGGAACAACGGTTTTTCCAATGTTTTCTCCATGTGTACACCTTCTTGCGGTTGTTGTGCGTAAATAGCCACGATGGACTCTATTGTACCGTCAAGGTGAAAAATTCACAATGTTATGCGTACCCAGTTGGCTGAAAGGTTTTTATTAAACAGGAAATCCTACAAGCATGAGAAACCGACACACTTATTACTTGTTAGTTGCGCTTATGATGGTAATGGCTTGTTTTCCAAGCAAGAGTGAGGCTATACCGCTCACACCCATTCGTATTCTGATTGACGTCGGGCATGGAGGTATTGATTCGGGCACATCTCATGGCAACCTATACGAGAAAGACATCAATCTGCAAATTGCCAAACGTCTGTATCAACATTTAACAGCTGCCGGGTACAGTGTGGCCATGAATCGGGAAGAAGACATTGCTCTGAGCGATGATAACCGCTGGCTGAATAGCCGCTCCAGGCATCTGCGCGACTTGGCCCAGCGCAAAAATCTCGTAAAAGAAATCGTCCCGCAGATGATGCTCAGCTTGCACGTAAACTGGTCTTCTGATACAAAGCGGAGTGGTCCATTGGTGCTTTATCAAAGCAATGAGCAAAGCTACATGCTTGCAGATCTTTTGCAAGTGTCTCTGAACAATCTGTGGGGTACCAAAGCCAACCCAATAAAGGGCAAGACCTATTACATGCTGCGGCATAACTACTGTCCGTCCGTCATCGTCGAAATGGGCTTCATTAGTAACGGATCAGATCGTAAGCAATTAACGAATCCAGATGGGCAAGAAAAAATCGCTCAGGCGATTACAGCAGCCGTGAGCGAATATGTGATCCTGACGGGAAATCTGAAGATGGAGGCATTGGTTGAAGAGAGCTGGTGGCAAAAACTAGTGGATGGATTGATGAATTAATTTGGAGATGGTGACAAACTCGGCCTCCTTCTGTATGCGCGGGATATACTGACGCAGAACGGAGGCTGTTTTTTTGCCCGGAGGACCGACGTGACCGATGGCTACACAGAGCGGGTGATTGCCAATGCGCTTGCACACCTTTTCCATTTGCTGGGTGATATGAGGGACAGAGTATACATCATCGAGAAAAATCTGGTTTTCAGTATGCGGTACCCCCATCTCGGTTGCAATTTTGGAAGCTACGCTTTTATCTGTCGTTTTACTGTCGAGATAGATCAGCCCCCGTTCTTTGACGACACTCATGATAATACGCATGATCCTCTCGTCTGCTGTCACTTTTGAGCCCATGTGATTGTTCATTCCGATGGCATGCGGCACATCATCAATCGCTTTTTGCACCCGACTGCGGATTTCTTCATCAGAGAGATCCGTTGTAATTGCCCCTGGTCCAAGCCAGGAGCGTTTTCCTTTTACAGGCTCCATCGGCATGTGGACGAAGACGTCATGACCTTTTTGATGGGCTAGCTCTGCATCTTGCTTCGTGCTGGGCAAAAACGGCATGACTGCAACGGTCAGGGGCACCGGAAGAGCCAAAATTTCCGCTGTTCCAGACATGTTATTGCCAAAATCATCAATGACAAAGGCAACCACCTTTTTCGTAGGGTGCTCCTGCTCGGTGGATAAAGAGGCTGCACCAGTCCGACCTGTACTTAAAAGCAGCAGGACAGCAATAAAAAAAGCAAAGGATTTTTTCCAATACATACGATCGCCTTCCTTGTCCATTTTTTTCATAGTCTGTTCAAGCGATCCACTATTTACCCAGCTCATTCATAGACTTGGCTTAGATGATTCCCCTATGTTACGATTAAAGATAGTAGTTTTGTAACGAGAGGGGTCGGATTCCTTGAGTCATTTTGTATTAATTGATGGAAACAGCGTTGCCAACCGGGCGTTTTATGCGCTTCCTTTGCTGTCTACTTCAGCGGGATTGCATACCAATGCCGTGCTGGGTTTTACTACCATGCTGCTAAAAGTGCTGGAGGAAATGAAGCCTACGCATATCATGGTTGCGTTTGATGCGGGGAAAGTCGTATTTCGCCATACCGAGTATGCCGAGTACAAAGGAGGGCGCAGCAAAACCCCACCTGAGCTTTCTGAACAGTTTCCGCTGATTCGGGAGCTTTTGGACGCATGCACAATTAAACGTTTTGAGCTGGAAGGCTATGAGGCAGACGATATTATCGGGACCCTGACGAAAAAAGCGGACGAGCATGAATGGAAAACGACCGTAATCACAGGAGACAAGGATATGCTCCAACTCGTTTCCGACCACGTTTCGGTAGCTTTGACGCGCAAGGGAGTCAGCGAGATCGAGCTGTATACGCCACAAGAAATTAACGATAAATATGGCTTGAAGCCGCTGCAAATTATTGATTTAAAAGGTCTGATGGGGGATTCCTCAGACAATATTCCAGGCGTGCCAGGTGTCGGTGAGAAAACAGCGCTGAAGCTGTTGCATGAATATGGCTCCGTAGAACAGGTTTTGGAAAACATCGACCGTATCTCCGGTAAAAAGCTGCAGGAGAATTTGCGCGAGAATGTAGACAAGGCAAATATGAGCAAGGCACTCGCAACGATTTTGCGGGAAGCGCCAGTTGAGCTGGACGTCCAGGAGACCGGCTATGACGGTTACGATGGCTTGCAGCTTGGCGAGTTCTTTAAAAAGATGGAATTCAAATCGCTGCTGTCCAAAATCAAAGTGGCGCATAATGCTGATGGAGGCGGACAACTAGCGGAGGCTAAGCCGTTTTCATTTGAGGTCGTCTCAGCAGAAACAACCGAAAAATATGAGGCGAAGTTGACTGAACTGATGGCTGTTTATGTAGAAATGGATGGCGATAACTATCACCATGCTCCCATTCTTGGATTTGGACTGGCGGCTGAAGATACGACTTTGTACGTGCCGTGGGATGTAGCCAGCGAGTGGAAAGCGTTTGGTGCATGGCTCAAAGACCCTTCCAAGGAAAAATGGGCTTTTGATGGGAAACGCGACACAGTGGGACTGGCATGGCATGGGTTGGCTGTTGAGGGCATCAGCTTTGATGTTTACCTCGCTTCGTATTTGCTGAATGCGACAGAAAGCAACCCTACCTTAGACAGCATCGCAAGCCAGTATGCCCAAGTGAGAGTGCGCTCTGATGAAGAGGTATATGGCAAGGGAGCAAAGCGTCTCGTACCCGAAACGGATGTACTGAGTGAGCACGTAGCCCATAAAGCTGCTGCGATCTGGCAAAGTGTCCCTGTTCTACGTGAGCAACTGGCGGAAAACGAGATGGAGGCGTTGTTAAACGACCTTGAGGAGCCGCTCAGCATGGTCCTCGCTCTCATGGAAAAACAAGGCGTCAAGGTGAATCGAGACCGTCTGTTCCAGATGGGCGAGGAGCTGGATGTCAAGCTGGCCGATCTGACCAAGCAAATTTATGAGCTGGCGGGCGGTGAGCCGTTTAACATCAATTCACCTAAGCAATTGGGCGAGATTCTGTTCGACAGATTGGCATTGCCCGTTCTGAAAAAGACAAAGACAGGCCCGTCCACCAGTGCAGATGTATTGGAAAAGCTGGCTCCGTATCATCCTATTATTGATTCGATTCTCACTTTCCGTCAGTTGGGCAAGCTGCGGTCGACCTACATTGAAGGCTTGACGAAGGAGATCCACAGCCAGTCGAGCAAGGTGCATACGATCTATAATCAAGGGACGACGGCAACGGGCCGATTGTCGAGTACGGATCCCAACCTGCAAAATATCCCGATCCGGATGGAAGAAGGAAGAAAAATTCGCGAGGCGTTCATCCCATCAGAGGACGGATGGTATATGCTGGCGGCCGACTACTCCCAGATCGAGCTACGCATTTTGGCGCATATCTCGCGTGACGAAAATTTGATCGATGCCTTCCGCAAGGGCATGGATATCCATACACGAACAGCCATGGATGTGTTTGGTGTTAGCGACGAGGATGTTACCTCATTGATGCGCCGCCAGGCCAAAGCTGTTAACTTTGGGATCGTTTATGGAATCAGTGACTACGGGTTGTCCCAGAACCTGAATATCACACGCAAGGAAGCTGGCGATTTCATCGAGCGATATTTTGACGTTTTCGCGGGGGTTAAGCGTTGGATGGAAGAGATCGTGCAGCAGGCGAAGCAGGACGGTTACGTCACGACCTTGCTCCACCGCCGCCGCTATCTCCCTGACATCAGCAGCAGCAATTTCAACCTGCGCTCCTTTGCTGAGCGCACAGCGATGAATACGCCTATTCAGGGGACGGCAGCGGACGTAATCAAGCTGGCTATGTTACGCATGCAGGAGGCGCTGGTTGAACAAGGGCTGGCAAGCCGCATGCTTTTGCAGGTACACGATGAATTGGTGTTCGAGGTGCCGGAGCCGGAGCTTGCAATCATGCAAAAGCTGGTGCCAGAGATCATGGAAAGCGCCCTTGCGCTGGATGTACCACTCAAGGTGGATGTCAATTACGGACGTAGCTGGTACGATGCGAAATAAGCCTGCCTAGTAAAAGAGAGATTCAGACAGCGAGAGGAGGAGGCATATGCCAGAATTACCTGAGGTGGAAACCGTCGTTCGAACATTGCGTGGACTGGTGCTGGGGAAAACGATCGAGAGTGTCAGTGTCTTTTTGCCACGAATTATTCGCATGCCGGATGATGTCGAGGCGTTTAAGGCACAGCTTCTTGGACAAACGATTCAGGACATCACGCGGCGTGCCAAGTTCATTCAGTTTTTTCTAGATCAGGATGTGCTCATCTCCCATTTGCGAATGGAAGGACGGTACGGCTTGTACCAGCACGATGAGCCTGTTGAAAAGCATACCCATGTCATCTTTCACTTTACAGACAAGACGGAGCTTCGCTATCGCGATGTCAGACAGTTTGGCACGATGGATCTGTTCCCGCGTGGAATGGAGACGAGCACCGGACCGCTGGCCAAGCTTGGGGTTGAGCCGCTCGAAGAAAGCTTTACTGCCGATGTTTTGCGTGCCTTATTGAAAGGGCGCCCAACAAAAATTAAACCACTTCTCTTGAACCAGGAATGTATTGTGGGACTGGGGAATATTTATGTGGACGAGTCTCTCTTTAAAGCAGGGATTCACCCCGAGCGTCCAGCGGGGAAACTGACCGGAAAACAAATCGTTCGTTTGCATGAAAGCATTGTCGCCACACTGTCTGAAGCGGTGGAACAAGGCGGCAGCTCCATCAAGTCTTACGTCAACGGACAAGGTGAGATGGGAATGTTCCAGCAATCGCTCATGGTGTACGGACGAAAAGAAGAGCCCTGTGTTACTTGTGGGACGCAAATCGTCCGGTTTGTGGTAGGGGGCAGAGGAACACACATTTGCCCACGGTGCCAGAAGAAGTAAGCAATTTCTATCAGGAGAGGAGGATGTGCATGATATTAGGATTAACGGGCGGGATCGCCACCGGAAAAAGCACAGTGACTGCGATGCTGCGGGAGCGTGGTATTCCTGTCATCGACGCAGACCAACTTGCCCGCGAGGTGGTAGAGCCGGGAAAACCCGCATACGAAGCGATTCTACGTCATTTTGGCCGCGATATTTTGCTGGATAATGGACAGATCGACCGAAAAAAACTGGGCGAAATCGTGTTTTCAGACGAGTCGGAGCGCCAAAAGCTGAATACCATCGTCCACCCTGAGGTGCGTCGCGTCATGCGCCAAGAAGCGGAAGCCGCAGAAGCAAATGGGGCTGAGATTGTTTTTATGGACATCCCACTCCTGTATGAGAGCAAGCTGCAATACTTGGTGGAAAAGATCGTTGTAGTCTACGCACCTAGCGACATGCAGCTGGCGCGGATGATGGAACGAGACGAATTGGACGAAGAACAGGCGCATAAACGGTTACGGGCACAGTTTCCGATTGATCAGAAGAAGCTTGAAGCCGATTTCCTCATTAATAATTCTCACACACGGGAAGAGACAGAGCGTCAAGTGGAAGAATTGCTGTCCGTGATCCGGTCGGAGCTGAGATCATGAAATCAGGCCAGCGGGCAGCATTGATTTTGCTTATCTTGATGAGCGTTTTTCTGCTGCTCAATACGCCTCTTGTATGGAAGTGGATGTACCCGATCAAATTCCAGAAAGAAATTGTGACGGCATCCCAAAAATTTCAGGTGGACCCCTACCTGATCTTGGCAGTGATTCGTTCTGAGAGTGGATTTAAGACGGATCGCGTCTCGAAAAAGGGAGCGGTAGGCTTAATGCAAATCATGCCAGATACGGCCGAGTGGATTGTCAACCAGGCTGGTTTACACCCGGAAAACGATCAATATTTGTACGACCCCGTCATGAATATTGATATTGGAACATGGTATCTGAATTTCTTGCTTACACGGTACGAAGGTGATTTGATTAAGGTGATTGCCGCCTACAATGCAGGGCCCGGAAAAGTTAACGGCTGGCTGACAACGGAGCAGTGGAGCGGACAACGGGAGACCATTGAGGATATCCCTTTTGGAGAGACGCGGCTGTACGTCCAGCGCGTGCTCTATTATCATGACCGTTACAAAAATATCTATGACTTTCAATTGCACTAAAAGCCGTTTCTCTACATCCTAGAGAGCGGCTTTTGTCCCATTTTGGACATCCTAGAGGAAAACACAATGAGTAAAATAGCAGGGGGAAATCGTCCAAATATTTATTTTTCAGTAAAACACATTGATAATTGTGTCATACTTATTATAATGAAGATAACAGATAAGCGTAACTTAATTGCGAAAGGGGTTTCTATATGACAATCAAAATTGGTATTAATGGTTTCGGCCGTATTGGACGCATGGTATTCCGCCGCGCTGTTCAGGACCCCAATATTGAAATCGTTGCAATCAATGCCAGCTATCCAGCGGAGACGCTTGCCCATTTGTTGAAGTATGACACCATTCACGGACGCCTGCAGAATAAAGTGGAAGTACAAGACAACAAAATCATCGTTGATGGCAAAGCGACCGTTGTTCTTTCTGACCGTGACCCGCTCAAGCTTCCGTGGGGAGAGTTGGGAGTGGAAATCGTCGTTGAAGCAACTGGCAAATTCAAAGATCGTGAAGGGGCTGGCAAGCACTTGCAAAGCGGTGCGAAAAAGGTTGTCATTACAGCGCCTGCTAAGGAAGAAGACGCGACGATTGTTATGGGTGTAAACGACAGCATTTATGAGCATGCTAACCATCACATCGTTTCCAATGCTTCCTGCACAACCAACTGCCTCGCTCCAGTAGCAAAAGTGCTGAACGATCAATTCGGTATCGAGCAAGGTCTGATGACCACGATTCACTCGCTGACTAACGACCAAGTCAATATCGACAATCCACATAAAGACCTGCGTCGTGCACGTGCTGCCGGCGAGTCTATCATTCCAACTACGACGGGTGCGGCTCGTGCGGTTGGCAAGGTGTTGCCAGAGCTGAACGGCAAGCTGAATGGCTTCTCCCTGCGTGTTCCTACTCCAAACGTATCGGTAGTGGACCTGGTGGTTAACACCAAGAAGCCAGTTACTGTGGATGAAGTGAATCGCGTACTGCGCGAAGCAAGCGAAGGCAGCATGAAGGGCTATCTGGAATTCTGTGACGAGCCGCTCGTATCCAGCGACTTTATCGGAAATGAAAACTCTTCTATCATCGACGGTTTGTCTACGATGGTAATGGGTACGAACCAAGTAAAAGTAATTGCTTGGTACGACAACGAGTGGGGCTATTCTTGCCGCGTGGTAGATTTGGTGCGTCACGTATCCGAGATGCACAATCAGTCTGCACAAAAAGAAGCAGCGGCCGCTGGTGTAATCTAATTCCTCTTAAATACAACGAACAACCCCCTTTGCCACACAGCACAAAGGGGGTATTTTTTAGATTGCATTATGAGGGTGAAGATTCAGACAAGCCGCCGAGGCTAAACAATTCATCATCTTCAAAGCCGACAATAAACAGTTTGAGATTTACTTTTAGATTCAAGTCAAAGGGAGCATGGACATCGTTGCCGCGACCATCTTTCAAGATGCGCACGGTTGGACGATGAGAGTAGTCAGGATCGACCTTTGAAATGACACCGATCTCGCCTGTGTTTAGCACGATGCTGCTGCCGATCGGGAAGACGGCAATATGCTTAATAAAGGCGTTTACCAGATGATGCTCGAACAGATGACCGCCTGAACCAAGCAAGAATTCCAGTGCATCTTGGGGCATGTACCGCTTTCGCCATGGACGAGGAGAAGTCAGTGAATCATAAATGTCGCAAATCCCGACGATCTGCGCGTATTCATGAATTTGCTTGCCCATCAGACCCTGAGGATAGCCGCTTCCATTTAACCGCTCGTGGTGCTGCAAACAGACGTGGGCGGACAATAGGGAAATGTCGTGTTGTTTGCGTAAGAGATTAAAGCCAAGCATCGTATGTTGTTTTGCCAATTCTCGTTCTTCCTCTGACCAACGCTCTTTCTTTTGCACCAATTCCTCGGGCAGGCTGACTTTACCAATATCATGCAGCATGGCACCAATACCGAGCTGCATCAGTTGTGTCCGGTTGTAGCCGAGAGACATGCCTACAGCTGTTGCCAGTACCGCTACATTGACGCTGTGATGATACAAGGACGGCGAGTGAGTGGAGATTGTAGTCAAGTGCCCCACCATCTGCTTGTTGAGCATCAGGTCGTCTAGGATGGAGCTGAAAGCGCGTTGAAAGTGAAGGCCCATTTCTTTTAACGATATTTTTCGAGCCAATTTGTTTGAGTTGGTAATCTGTTTGATCGTCTTTTCGATAGCTTCAACAGCGATCTGTCTGGTTTGTGGACGAATGACCTCTTCTACCACGATATCTTCAGTGCGGGGATCGTCAATGTAGACGGAATCAATACCGGAACGTTCCAAGCCACCAATCAGGCGCTCAGTGAGGAGCATCCCGACCCCGAGCAATACTTTCCCATCTTCTGTGAAAACAGTACGTCCCAGTTTCATCCCTGGCTGGACGTGTCTTAAAGATACTAAACGCATTACAAATCCCTCCAACAGTACCCATATTGTACTCCATTCGACTTATGCTTGAAATAGGTACAAGGATTGACTTGACTTCTGCAGGGAAATTGAGGGACACTGTAGACAAGTATCGTAGGTATTGGAGTTGATTCTGATATGCGTTGTCCATTCTGCGAGTATAACGGGACTAGAGTCCTAGATTCACGTCCCTTCAATAATAATAAATCCATTCGTCGTCGCCGCGAATGTGAAAAATGCGAACGTCGGTTCACTACATTTGAGATGGTCGAGGAAACGCCGCTTTTGATCGTGAAAAAAGATGGCACCCGCGAGGAATTCAGTCGGGATAAAATCTTGCGCGGATTGGTTCGGGCATGCGAGAAGCGGCCTGTACCTCTGGAAGTGCTGGAGCATGTAGTGAACGATATCGAAAAAGAGCTGCGCAGCTGTGGTCAAGCCGAGATCCCGAGCAATGATGTTGGGGAGAAGGTCATGGAGCGTTTGTACCATGTAGACGAAGTGGCTTACGTTCGTTTTGCATCTGTTTATCGTCAATTCAAAGATATTAATGTATTCATGAAAGAGCTGGAGGAGCTACTCGCTCAAGCTCGAAACAGCCATTCCTTATTTCCACCAAAGGAGTAGGGGGTAGTTTCCCCCCTATCCACTATTTGGTAACCCACGCTCTCGCGACGCATTTCGCAAGAGCTTCTTTGGCTTTCCAACTGATTTCAAAGCACTTGCAGACGGCTTCTGCTATAATAGGAGAATCGAGATTTGTCAGGAAGGGAAGAGCCGATGCGTCGTTTAGTTTGGAACGAATTGTTGCCGAAGGATCGTTATCTGGTGCGGATGGCGAGGCCGATCAGCTTCGCCGAAACGGGCTTTGTCACCCAGTTGTATTTGCCGATCATCGGTGTCGAATCGTACTCCCTCTATCAACTGCTCGTCCACGGAGTACAAGAAAAAAGCGGTGCCGCCACGGAAGGCACACACCGCAGTCTTATGCTTACTACATCGTTGTCGCTGGATAAGCTTTTGGATGCGCGTGAACGATTGGAGGCGATCGGGCTGGTAGAGGTGCGGCGGCGAGAAAATCAGCAGCGCGACTATTACTATGAGTATCTGGTAAAGCCACCTCTCACTCCCGCTGAATTTTTTGCTGATTACGTCCTATCGTTGATGCTTTTAAACAAGATCGAAAATATTCGCTTTCAGCAGCTTAGACAGCAGTACGCTGACGTTCTTGGAAGCGGTCTCGATCAGGAATATTCGATCGTAGAAAATGTAACCAAGGATTTTCATGAAGTGTTCCAATCCTTGAAGCCCTCTGAATTGGAAGTAAAAAAAGGCTCGGAAAGAGAACTGTTTTTAACCGAAATGGAGACGAGCTTCCCGCAGGCTGCCTTGAAGTCAAATTACGAAGCACAGGTGAACCATCCACTCAGTGTTTCGTCCCTGCGTCTTTATTTGCCAGACAATGCAGATTCGTCCAAGGTTTTGGATGGGAAAAGCATGGAGCTTTTGTATCAGCTCTGCCATTTTTATCAGCTGGACAGTTGGGGAATGGGCCAAGAACTGCGTGACTGGACCTTGTACAAATCAGACCGAAGCCTGGATGGGGAAGTGCTGCGCAAGCGATTAGTGCAGCGCTACACAGAGGACAAGCTGTATCGCAATAATTTAGTCCCTACATCGGGAGAGGATGAGTGGGGACCCGGCAGATTGCCAGAGCCAGGCAGTGAAGCATTCGTACGTGCCTGCCGCCTGCTGTCTCCGCTTGCCCTCCTGGAACGGGTGGTAGGCGGCAGAGTGAGCAAGGTCTTTCTGGAGCGAGCCGAAACGCTCGTTTTTGCAGATGGGCTGCAGGCCGAAGTAGTGAATGCCTTGATCCTGCATACGCTTGCCAGCATGCAGATGGAACTGCCAAAAGCGTACATGGAAACGATTCGCGATAGCTGGAAGGCAAAGCGGATCGCCACCGTGGATGAAGCCGTGAAGCAAATCCTGGAACGGGCCGATCAGCGAGCGCAGACACAGGAAAAGGCAAAAGGGAGCAAGAAGGAATCATCTCCTGTACGCCGCAATGGCAGGGCTATTTTGCAGGACAAACTGCCGGCTTCGGTGGAATGGCAAAGAGAGCAGGAGAAGAACGGAGAACCGTCCGCAAAAGGAAAGCTCATCTCTGATGATCCAGAGCTGAGCAAAATGCTGGAGTCATTACGGAAGAAGCAGAAAGGAGGGTGAGTGCTAGATGGAATCCATTGGTCAATTTATGCAAGAGCTGACAAAGCGAACACCTCGTCAATTACTGTCGCCTGATGAGCAGTTGGACAAAATGTTCCGCTCCAGCAAATATTTGCAGGCTTTTCAACAGGAGCATCCGGGATTGACCCGCGATGATTACTTGCGCTCGCTCTCCAATGTGTATACCGCAGTTAAGGAGCAGTATTGGTGTGAGAATTGTCCGGGCCTGACTGATTGCCCCAATCTGGTAAAAGGACATCGGACGCAACTAAGTCAGGTAAATGATACGATCGTGAGCGCGATTGCCCCTTGTAAAAAGCAGATTTCCCATGAAGAGGATCGGAAGCGCAAACGCTTGATGCGCAGCTATTACGCTTCCGAGGAAACGATGGCGGCAAGCTTCGACAAGCTGGAGCATGACGCGGGTAACCGGGCAGCGGTAGCGGCAGCCATCCAGTTCTGTAACCAGGTAGAGGCAGGCCAGCGAGTCAAGGGATTGTATCTCCACGGTTCCTTTGGCGTTGGGAAAAGCTATTTGATGGGGGCGATCGCACGCCAGCTTTCCGAGAGTCATATTGCCTCTTTATTGGTATACGTTCCTGATTTTATCCGGGAAATGAAGGACTCGATTTCTGATCAATCGTACGTCGGAAAGCTGGACCTGTTGAAAGAAGTGCCAGTGCTGATATTAGACGATATCGGCGCGGAAAACTTGACGCCGTGGGTGCGGGATGAGATTTTAGGCGTGATTTTAAACCAGCGCGCTAACAATCACTTGCCGACGCTGTTTACCTCCAACTATTCGCTGGAAGAGCTGGAAGAGCATCTGTCTATTTCAAACGGCAACCGGATTGAGCGGACAAAGGCCGCTCGGATTATGGAGCGTATCCGCCATTTTGTCGAAGTGCATGAGATTTTACGCAAGAATCAGCGTGTAGAGAGCCCGTGATAAAAACTGTGTGAACTGCCAGTATGTAAGTGCCAGCACTTCCCGCGTCCGGTGATAGGGACCAAATAGGACTTTAGACTCTACGCCAACCGGCGAAGCCGTCATTCCTAGTGATTCAGCCATGACTACTGCGCGAGCCAGATGGTAGTCGTGGCTGATGATTAGCGCATCGTGTAAATCGTGTTCTTTCATGACCTGCTGGCTAAACAGCAGGTTTTCGTATGTATTGGTAGCAAACGATTCTAGCAGGATCTGCTCAGATGGAACGCCATGCGAGGTAAGATAGTCTCTCATGACGGCAGCCTCCGTCACTTTTTTTCCTTCTCCTAATCCTCCTGATACCAACAAATAAGGGACATACCCCTCCTGATAGAGTGACAGCGCCTGATCAAGACGCTCGCGAAGGCCTGGGCTTGGTCCTTCTCCCCAGACAGCAGCTCCCAAAACGATTCCTACATCAGCGTGCCTCGGAACTGCCTTTTGTATCGTTTGATCAATCTGATACCACCAATAGCCTGACCAGGTGACACCCGCGACGATTACGAGAGTAAGGCAAATAAATACTCTTCGCAGCAAACGTTTTTTCGTTGTTTTATATGCATGGTTCACGTTCGTCTTCTCCCTTGGTTCGCACATTTTGATCGTGTTTGATAGTGCTCCCTCAACTATATAGACGAATGAATACCCGCGTAGTTACGGGGTTTGACACATAGCTGACATAAAAAACTAGTAAATTAATTCCCTGAGTAGCCGATATAGTAAGGGTGGAATGGTTTCGAAAAACAGCAAATTACATACTTGCGAGGGAGGCTAGCAATGTTCTGGAAAAAGACGATGCTCTTGTTTCTGGCCGTCCTGCTATTGGTAGGGACCGGAAACGCAGGAATAGGATTGGCTGCAGATGAAATCAGCCGCCTAGTTCTATCCAAAAATGACGTGACACTTGAGAATGGTGATTCCGTACTTTTGACCGCCACAGCTATTTATCTGAGCGGAAAAACGGAAGACGTTGGAGTCAAGACAACTTGGACCAGTCAAAACCCGGAGATTGCATCCGTGTATGCTGGACAAATTACGGCGAAAAATGTGGGGACAACTGTTGTGACGGCGGAATACATGGGCAAGCCCGTCATTGTAAGTGTCACTGTTACGAAAAAAGTGAAGGCACTGACCTTGGACAAACAGAACTTGAACGTCCGGATCGGAGAAGCGAAAGACGTAAAGTTGACAGCTATCTTCAGCGAAGGTGACCCAGAAGAGGTAACGACCAAAGCAGATTGGACGATTGACAATACGGCTGTCGCTGCTGTTATTAACGGTAAAATTACTGGATTAAGCTCAGGAACAGCCAATGTAACAGCCAAGTTTGGAAGCAAGACGACGAGTATTCCGATTAGCGTCGAGATTGCGCACAGACTGGAACCTAGTAAAAATCAGGTGTCTTTGCTTTTGGGCAATGAACAATTGAAAAGTGAAACCATCAAACTCCATGCCATTTTCCCGGATGGCGGTGAAGACGAGAATGTAGCAGAGAAGGCTCAATGGTCTTCAGACAACCCTGATGTAGCCGATGCAATTAAAGGGAAGATCACCGCGTACGGAGCAGGTACAGCAACGATTACTGCTAAATATGGTACGAAAACGGCTACGATTCAAGTCGATGTAGATACTACGCAAAAGCTCGAAATCAACCCACAAAACATGTTCCTGCATGTAGGCAAGGAGCAAGCGGTTGAGTTGAAAGCTTCCTATGCGAATGGTGGAACACCAACAGTAGTAAATGACAAGGCACAATGGTCTTCAGATCGCGAAGATGTTGCTTATTACAGCAACGGCAAAATTTTTGCTGTATCTTCTGGGGAAGCCGTCATCACCGCCAAGTACGGCAATAAATCGGTTCAAGTGCGTGTAGATGTAGAGGTGCCACGCGCTCTAGATATTGTTCCAGCTTACTTGACGATGAAAAGCAAAGAAACAAAGACGATTGGCGAAGCCAACGGCGTGACTGTGAAAGCGACTTTCGCGAACGGCACGACTGAGACCATCACGGACAAGCTCGAGTGGTCCTCGGACAATGCGGACATCGTTTTTGCTGGAGGCAACAAGATTTCCGCATACAAGGCGGGTTCTGCTACCTTGACTGCCAAATATGGCGGAAAAACAGCGACACTCATCGTTGATGTAGATGTTCCGCAAAGTCTGACAGCCGATGTAACCAAAGTGGCGATTCAAGTAGGCGATGTGAAGCAAATAACGGTAACGGCTAGTTATCCAGATCCAAATACACCTAGTGAGAACGTCACGCAAAAAGTAGTTTGGACTTCTAGTGCTCCTGCTATTGCAAGTGTACGCCAAGGCTTGATCACAGGTGTTTCAACTGGTGCGGCAACCGTAACGGCGACATATGGCACACGCACGATTTCCATCCCGGTATCGGTTGGAGTATTGCAGACCTTGACAGTCGATAAGAAAAAGATCGTTATGAGCAAGGACGAGACCGAAAAGATAAAATTGACGGCTACCTATGCGGATGCAAAAACAAAAGAGGTAAGTGCTGAAGCTGCTTGGACGACGGCTTCCGCTGCAGTGGCAGAAGTAAACCAAGGAACGATTACAGCTATTGGCTCAGGTAAAACGACCATTACCGCGACCTTTGACGGAAAAACTGCCACGATTACGGTGGAGGTAGATCAGGCACAAACCTTGACCGTTGATCCAAAAATGCTGATCTTAAATGTAGGGGAGTCGGCTGACATTAAAGTGACGGCAACAGACTCCGCAGGTAACGTAAGCAACGTAACCAAAGATGCGGAATGGACCTCCTCTGCACTCAAGGTTGCCGATGTAACGAATGGAACCGTGAAGGCACTAACCAGCGGTCGTGCGACTATTACAGCGAAATACGGTGGGAAAGCGATCACGATTCCCGTAGAAGTAGGCATTGTAACCAAACTGGAGGCAGACAGACGCTTTGTTTCCACCAAGTCTGGAAGCACGGTGAAAGTATTACTAACCGCGACCTTCTCTGATGGACGTACAATGGATGTTTCAGCTTTGGCAGATTGGAAAACGAGCAACTACAAGGTAGCGGACGTTGCTAAAGGACAGATCACAGGCCGTGCCTACGGGAAGTCGACTGTCACTGCGAAATACAACGACAAGAGCGTATCTATTCCGGTGGATGTAGATACATTGAAATACTTGAAAACAGATGTCGTGCAGATCGTGATGAGCAAAGGCGAAGTGAAGCAAGTGAGCGCGATTGCCACTTACCTGGACGGCTCCGAAGAAAATGTCACCAAGCCTGCTCTGTGGACCACCTCCCGCCTGCTTGTAGCAGACGTGAAGGACGGCGTGATCAAAGCGACAGGATCGGGTAAGGCGACGATCTACGTGGCCTACGGCGGCAAGAAAACGCCGATTGTGGTAACGGTGAGATAGGGAAGATAGAATAGCTTGTAAGAGTAAAAAGAGGGGAAGCCAACCGGTGTCAAAATCGGTTGGCTTTTTCAATAGATGCGGGCGTTTTTTGTATTTTTTCGCTTGCAGTGTAACAGGGCGTTATGCTATACTAAATTCACTGAGGCGGTAAACGCTGGAAGGAAAATATGGGGCATTAGCTCAGCTGGGAGTCCGAGCTGGTCGAATGTACTACCCAAAAATGAATACCAGCATTATAATCGTGGGGGCATAGCTCAGCTGGGAGAGTGCTTGACTGGCAGTCAAGAGGTCAGGGGTTCGATCCCCCTTGTCTCCACCATACTTAATCGTCAAAACGGCAGAGATGCCGTTTTTTTATTTATGTTTCCGTATTCGAAGGATGTGGAATGTCTAATATTGATGGTTCATAAGTGAGGTGTGGTAGGTTCGCTTAAGACTCTTTTGCACGTATTTCACATGATCATGTTGACCGTTGTTCATCATAAGCTTTTACGATGTGTTTAGAAGCAACCAGGCGCCAGGCCCGGACGAGGACGGAGCGAAATTCGTCCTTCCGAATGCGCTCCGTATTGACGATCATGTAATGCAGCCGTTGAAAATTCGGAGGGACGCTATAAATTTCCGGTTCAAATGCGGTTAACGCTTCACGCTCGTCTCTTGTCGTTTTGACGACAACGGATACCCCGTCCTTTTGAACTACGGCATAGATTTTCCCGTTGACCCGAAAGGACGGTTTGCCCCAATGTCCTACTTCTTCCGTTTTCGGCAGGGAGAGCGCGATTTGGCGCACGTAGTCAATCGTAATAGCCACGCCCTTCACCTCTTTGAAACGTTGCAATAAACCAACTGTTTCCGAATTCATCTTTGATACCACCGCTTCTTTCTCCATACGGCATGTCCGCCGGTTCATACAGAGAAACCGCTCCCGCCTCCAATGCTCGCCTGTAGCACTCATCCGTGTTACGAACAAAAACATGCAGTGAAGTTTCATTGGCCGGCCACGCCTCATTAGCATCCGATACTTCAATGATGCCATGTCCGATACGCACCTCGGCATGCGTAACCTTCCCCTTTTCATCCGTCGTGCGGTGAAGCACTTCCGTATCGAAAACGGCTTGCAAAAAATTCAACAATCGATCGGCGTGCTCCACACGCAGTATCGGAACAACTGAAGAATATCTTGCAGGGGTCCACTCGTTTCCCATCCTAATGTCCTCCTCGTGTTAAAGTGTGAAATGCATTCAGCGATAAGCTGCGGACTTGATTTATGCTTGTTCATCCATTAATTTTACAGCAAACATCACAGACCGTATTGTAAATAATTGACCCCATCCGTCATAAGTGAACATGATTGTAATGCCTCCCGGGAATCGTTTCATAATCAGTCGGGTTCAATCCGGAAAAAGCGCGAAAATCCTTAATAAAGTGAGACTGATCGTAATACCCGCAATCGAATGCGATATCTGACCAATCTATAATGTTTTGTCGTTCATTCATTTTCCTTAGCACCCCTTGAAATCGTCGGATGCGGCTGTAACGTTTTGGTGTATACCCGGTTTCCCTCTGGAATAGTTCGATAAATCGTCTGTGACTGATGCCGATTTGGCCAACAATGTAACGAACGTGATCCGTCTGTGCGTTTTTCTTACCTAAATGCTCAATCGCATACTGAACCGCCGGGTGGATATCAAGCGGCTTAACCGCCAATTGCAGCAATCGGTCGGTAAGCACATGAAACATTTGCTCGACAGTTGGCAATTCGAGCAGTTCCTCACGCAGTTTTCCGGCTAAATGCCCCCAAATCGCATCCATCGATTCCATGACATTATGTAATTGATCCAGTGGATAACCGAGAAACGGATATGCGCCGCCCGGTTTAAAATGGATTCCAATCACTCTCGTTTCAAGCGAATTGCAGATCACGAAATGTCTCGAATGAGGCCCGCAGACAAATACATTGTTGAGCCGCAATGTCTCGTTCGACGCAGTTGCCATGAGGACTTTATCCGCAGTTAAATCAATAATGAGATCAACGGAACCGTCCGGTAATGAAAGCTCATTTTGACATGCAGTATTTTGGCTTTCCATGTACCAAAAATAATCTACGAATGCCGATAATAGCCTTGGGGGTTTGCAGGTATGCATGATCATGCCGAAACATCTCCTGTTCGTAATAGCTTTTTAACAGTCTTCCAAATTTTATCAACAGTAAAATCTGGCATAGATCGTGCGAATCGAACATTCGTCTGTGATCTCCGATTTGTTGTCGGCCGAATGTTGCAGGTTGATTCGATATGGCAGCTTACTCCAGAACTTTTTCTTTTTTCCATTCTTCATGCAGTTTCCAGACTCTCTTCCATAAATTGTCCTGCTCCAGCTTGCTATAATTCACCAAATGTTCTTGAAACACATCTCCCAACACCTCTAGCCACTGTGATTTTGTGTGAAGTTCCGTTTTTTCTATATGGTCACCTTCCCTCCTGTTCCATATGCACCCCCTGAGTTCGTTGCTTCCCGTAGCAAGTCTCTGTCGGACAAGAAACAAATGAATCCAAGGCGACTCCAACGATCGGCTATAAAATTCATGTTTGGGCTTAAATTCTTCCAGGTCATGCACGATTTCAGGAGCGAAATCTACACCGATAAAGGAAGCGCGAGGATCGTGTTCAAGGCGCCAACCGTTATGAGCGACGCTGGAAGGCGCGACCTTGTATTGAAAAGGACCTTGCTCGTATACCCCCATTTGAAGCGGAAGCGGCTCGTAGGGCATATCGCCTAATCCTACATCGACGATCCATCGTTGTTCCTCTTGCTGATTGTTTGCCAGACTGACTGTTAGACCGAGGTGAAAGGAGTTTATCCGTGGCTCTTGTCCGAGTGGCTGAACGCCGGCTCTATGCCAGGAAACCTTGTAGCCAAGCGAACGAAGAAGTTCACTAAACGCACCATTCAAGTGAAAGCAATAGCCGCTTCTACCTGTAATCAGAAGATTTACCGATTCCTTTATATCGATTGATGCGGGTTTGCCGGCAACGATGTCGATGGTTTGCCAGGGAATGGATTGTACGTGCGCCTTATGAAGGTCGAATAGATAGGAAAGAGTGGGAGGTTGGATGTCTGTGATCCCCAGCCTTTTTACGTAAGCTTTTATTTCAGCGTTCGTCATCATCTTTTTCTTCACCTCTTTACCTTATTTGCAGCTGGAAGCAGTGACTCCAAAGCTTAAAATGCAATGTTCATGTTATGACCTCATTTTACGATTTATTTTCCCAAAAGGGGGAATGGAACTGTTTCACGGATAAATTCGTTCCGATGACGCCTGCGGAAAGATAGCAACGGCTGGGCGTTCGGCTAACCTGCTTATGTTGACTTAGGAATGGGAACATATCTTCCTTCATCCCCCTGGATCAGATAAAATTTTTTCTTGTCACAGGCTGATAAATGACGTTACGAAAAAAACGTTACCAAAAGGTCACTTTTAATATATGTGACTTTATGGTAACGTGTCAATCGTAAATAGGAAAAATTTTGGTATACGCATTTTGGGTGATTTATGGAGGTATATCCGTTGGAGAGCGATAACGATATTTTTAAAGCGTTGGCTGATCCAAGCCGCCGTACACTTCTAGACCTTCTGCACGCATCGGATGGCCGCACACTAAGCGATTTGTGCAATTATCTGCAGATGACACGCTTCGGCGTCATGAAGCATCTTCATATTCTGGAGGAAGCAGGATTGGTGACGAATCGGAAGGTTGGCAGAGAGAAACTTCATTACCTGAATCCCGTTTCGATTCGCCAAATTTACGAACGCTGGGTGAGCAAATTTGCCGAACCGTGGATTTCTGGACTAACGCTCTTAAAAACAGAAGTGGAGAGTGCAACTGCTATGGGACAAAATAAACCTCGTCATGTGAGCCGTATCGCGATCAAATCGACTCCTGAAGAGATTTGGAACGCCTTGACCGATCCGTCGATGACATCTAAGTATTGGTACAATGGTGCAATACGTGCGGAATGGAAAGCAGGCACCCCTTATGAAATATTGAATCCTCAAGGAGAGGTGCAGGTAAGTGGGGAGCTTCTGGTCGTAGAGCCGCCACACAGGCTCGTCATGACTTGGAAGTTACTCTCGCTTTCTGAGACGGCGGAAGAGCAACCTTCCCGTTTGACGTGGGAAATCGATCCACATGCCGAGTTGGCCGGTGTGACGCTAGTGACTGTGGTGCACGACGAATTCGAGAATGCACCGAATACATCGGATGTATTGGAAACGGGATTGCCAATCGTATTGTC
Organism: Brevibacillus sp. NRS-1366; assembly: GCF_050467985.1. Classification (NCBI taxonomy): domain Bacteria; kingdom Bacillati; phylum Bacillota; class Bacilli; order Caryophanales; family Paenibacillaceae; genus Brevibacillus; species Brevibacillus sp. NRS-1366. Next base: position 30,983 of record NZ_JBITPN010000002.1, read on the forward strand.
CGGTATGAAAACATTGATTGAGACGGGATCGTCGCTAGTAGGCGATTCTGATTGGGGTGGGCAGTAAAACTATCCACTACGGGAGAGCGCTAAACTGGCAGTGTAGAGGTCAGCGGTTCGATCCCGCTATGCTCCACCATAAATAAGACGACGAAATCCCTTGCGGCGCAAGGGATTTTTTGTTTATTTGCAGCGAATCATCGATCTGCCACGAAACGCCGAATTTGTCTTTCAGCCAGCCGCACTGCTCAGCTTCGGGCGAGGCGGATAGATCTCCTCAGTAGTAGTCAATTTCCTCCTGTGTCTGACAATCGACCAACAGGGAAATCGCCTCGTTGAATTGGAACTTGTGTTCTTGCGGGCTGTCCATTGCCGCAAACCAGGTGTTCTCCAGCATGAAGTCAGTGAACATAACCGTCACCTCTTTGTCTGGCTCCATTCCAGGGTCATACCGGAAGATGGTACCAGGTTTGGCATTTCGGAAGACCGAAAGATAGAACTCGCGTGCTTCTTCCGCCTTGTCGAAGGGGTCCGTGTTGGAACAGGATGCCCAAGATCAATCTTCCAATGCGCGACATGCTTATCCGGATGCAATATCCAATACTAATCTTCATCGTAATGCCAGAACCTAGTATAACGGAAGAGTTTTCCTGCTTGTGGACATAGGCCAAAAATGATGCTCGTGGAAGGTTAAGAACGAGAAACACTCGTCGGCTTCAGCAACGCGACGTTCGGCGTCTTAAAGGAGATGTTTGAGCATCCTGCATCCCGTTTTTCTATGCTTGAAGTACCCATCCTTTTGCTTCGAGTTGTTCACGATACATCGACGCGTAGCGAGCATTGAGTGCCATCAAATCTTCATGCGTCCCACTCTCTCGAATCGTTCCGTTTTCAAGGAATAGAATTTGATCTGCATGTTGAATTGTATTTAATTTATGGGCGATGACGACAACCGTCTTACCATCCACTAATTCATCCACTGCTTCTTTAATGTCCATTTCATTATCAGGGTCTAATGATGCTGTCGCCTCATCGAGTAAAATAATCGGCGCATCTTTTAAAAATGCACGTGCAAGCGAAATCCTCTGCTTCTCTCCACCTGATAAAGTCGAACCTCCTTCTCCTACAACCGTGTCATATCCATGCTCTAATTTCATAATGAAATCATGACAATTCGCACGGCGACAAGCTTGCTCTACTTCTTCTCTCGTGGCATTTGGCTTACCGATAACAACGTTTTGATAAATCGTATCATTTAACACATACGCATTTTGGAACATAATACTCATCTGTTCCAACAGAGCATCTGGTGCAATCTCTTGAATATTTTGTCCACCGATGCGAATTGCCCCGCTGTCGATATCCCAAAAACGTGCTAACACATTCAAAATCGTACTTTTCCCCGAGCCTGATGCACCGATTAAAGCGGTCATCGTGTTGGGTTGCATCGTAAAGGACATATCGCGTAACACTGGTTGCCCTTTTTCATATGCAAATTGCACACGATCAAATTCGATTTCGTAATGCCCAAAGTTTGCTGTCTCTTGTGTATAATGCGCTGTATCCATTTGGTAGAGCGACACGATATGATCGATCGTCACCGACAATACTTTATACTCCGTATACAAGACACTGAACGGACGAAATAAAGTCGAAACACCTAACGAAATCATGACGAAGATGACCATCACATCCGTTTGAATCTCATCCGCTAACAACATATATGAACCTGCAATAAAAATAATCGGTACGATAAAATCAATGATAATAAAAAATAAAAAGTTAAGCGGCACTAACTTCACTTCAAGACGAATACTTTCATCTCGGTAACGTATGAATGACTCATTCAATCGCCCAAAAGCAGTTCCTGTTTGATTGTACGAACGGAAAATGCGAATCCCATCAATATATTCCATCACACGTGCCAATACATCACTCACGACAGTCTTTTTCTGTAGACCGCCTTTTTCACCTAATTTTCCAATCCATACGATGAGTGGCAACGTGAGCACTACTACTATCAATTGAATGAGCGCGAGTTTAGGCTCTACAAAAAAGGACACGATCAAAATGTAACTCGTAACAAATGTAACTTTGAGCATATCTCCAATCAAATGAGTAATGACACGCTCAACTTGTGTCATATCGACAGTACATGTATTAATGATCGTACCGATGCTTTCTTTTGAAAAATATCCGAGTGGCAATTTTTTCAAATGATTGGAAATGTTAAGACGAGCATCGCGAATTAACATGGATCCTCTCACTTGGAATAAGTATTGTGAAAAGCCCACTGCCAAAAGACGAATGACATAACCAATCCCAAGAATGAACATCGCTGTTTTCAATGTACCGGGGGTAAATTGTCCTTGAATCAAATGAAGTAAAACATAATATACACCACCATAAATGCTTGCTGTCCCAAACGTATCCAAAATGGTTAACACAATCGGCAAGTATAGGCGATTCAATTGTTGATTAAAGACGAGCTGTAGTTTTTGATACAAGTAAATCTCTTCCTTCCTAGAATTTTGTATACGCAGTCCACATGCTTCGGTAACGACCTGTTTGGGATTTTAACTCTTCATCTGTTCCTTCTTCTACAACACGTCCATCTTCGAATACATAAATACGTGTCGCATGTTGAATCGTATGCAAACGATGTGCAATAATAATCGCCATCTTATCTTGCAATAAGGAATCCAACGCTTTTTGGATTTTGCGTTCGTTTTCGACATCTGAATGAGAAGTTGCTTCATCCAAAATGACAATCGGCGCATCTTTTAAAACCGCTCTCGCAATCGCGATTCGCTGTTTTTGACCACCACTTATTTTGATACCCGCTTCTCCTAATCTCGTACCATATCCTTCTGGCAATGAGGCGATAAACTCATGGATTTCTGCTGCTTGGCATGCTTGTTCTACTTCTTCTTTTGAATAAACGCCACCCATCGTGACGTTATTCCACATCGTATCCTCCATTAAAAACGTATCTTGAAAGACAAATGCGATATTCTCCATTAGTGAATGCTGGTCAATCTCTTGTAATCTCACTCCATTTATACGAATTGCTCCTTGTTCAACATCGAAAAATCGTGCAGCTAATTCAGCGGCAGTTGACTTGCCTGCACCAGAAGGTCCAACAAAAGCAATCGTTTCACCACGATTCATTTCTAGTGAGATATCACGAAGGACATATTGTTCATCATATTTAAAGAACACTTTGTCAAACGTTAAAGATTGAACATCTTCTTTTTCAAACGTAATCGTTCCCGCTGTTTGAGCAGGTATTGCCCAGATCAGCTTTAATCGAGACATTCCTTCTAATACCATCGATAACCCTCTCCCTAAATCCAACAACTGTTTGAGAGAAGCTAAAAATGTCATACTCAAAATAAGAAATAATAAATACGCACTCACATCCAATGTACCTTGAAGCACACGATATCCTCCTACAGGGATAACAAATAATGGTGCTGCATCTGTGATTACAATGAATAATGAATAAAGAGGGGATTGCTCTTTTGCCATTTTGCCCCAATTCTTTTCGTAATTCAAAATAGATTGATGCAGTTTTTGAAAGGATGCTCCCGTCATATTGAACGCCTTAAACACTGCCATTCCACGAATATACTCAATAAAAGATGAGTTCATCTCAACCAAATGGCGATGGTAGAGCTTCATATTTTCTTCAACATTTCGGAACATCAACATTTGGATGCCATAACTTAACACTAATGGGACAAGTAATAATAAGCCCAACATCCAATCAACCGTTAACAGGTAAATAAAAATAACAACAGGCGCAATAAATGCAGCGGATAAATCAGGCAATTGATGCGCCAATGAACTTTCTACTTTCTCGATATCTTCATTAATCGTTTTTTTCAAATCACCTGATGTTGTTTTCGTAAAGTAACCGAGTGGTAATTTCCCTAAATGTGCCATCGTCTTGGCACGCAATTGGTATAAAACGTTGTATGCAGCAATATGTGAGTACACACCTGACAATCCTAAAAATAAAAAGCGTGCGAGAATGATTCCCGCAACGGTGAATGCCCATCCTTTCACTTGTTGGAGACGAGGATCAGGTTGTAATAATTCATTTAAAATAAAGTATGCAACTAAAAATGGAGCATACGTCAATATCGTACTTAGCGCGCTAAAAATGACTGCCGCTAGCAGTTTCCCGCGTTCGCCTTTCGTCTCGCTCCATAGAAATGCGAAATTCGTTTGCTCTTTCATCTTCGTCTCCCATTTTTCATGACATATCTCTTTTATAATTGAAAGTAATTTTCAATCGCCACTCTAAAAAAATGAAAAACAATCCAAAAAGACCTTTTCAAAAGTATTTTGCTTTTGAAAAGGTCTTTTTTTTACGAAATGAACCTATAAAATGCTTTTTGCGATAACTCAATTGCAGGGGAGACGATGCTTTCTTCGATATTGAAGTGGTGTCTCACTGTAATGTTTTTTAAACACTGTTGCAAACTTGCTTGGGTTGTCATAACCAACTTTTATTGAAATGTCTGTAATGCTTTGGTCTGTTGTAAGTAACTCTTCTGCTGCTACATCCATTCGTCGTTTTTGAATATAGCGGTACACAGTATAACGGTAGCTTTGCTTGAACTGATTTTGAAGCACAAGCGTTGGAATATTGAACTCTTTCGCCAATTGATTCACTTGTAATGGGGAATGATAGGATGTATCTATTTTTTCTTTCACTTTGCAAATGCGGGCATCAGGACAAAAAGTCGTCTCTTTCCCTAATTCATCGTTCACACAATGTGATAAAAACTCTAAAGCTTTTGATTTCAATAGAAAATGATTCATGACATTTTTCTCATATTGCACCATAAGTTGCGTTGTAATGGAACGGTGGATGGGTGAGCTTTCTCTTACGAAGATGCGCTGATTTGGTTTAAACAACCGTTGCAACAATTGCGTCCAACTCTGACTGTCCGAAATCCCATTCGTCAACAAGTCCATATTCAAATACAGCGCAATACCGTCTGCTTGTTCACAGCGGAAATCATAGTACGTAATTGGATTTGACCAACTAAAATAAATGAGTTGCTGATTGTCACATTTCGTCCATTCATTAGTTGGATGATAGCGCACATACAATTCGCCTCTCGCAACCGACGTAATTTCAATCATATTCTTTTGATGATAAGGCAATGATTCGGCTAGTCTTTCATGCGTGCATTGACGGAATACCGTAAGTTCAATTCCAGGTTCTAACATGTAGCGTTCGATCGTTCCCTTACCATAACGAGGAGAGTATTCATATTTCTCACCTAGCCACATATCGCGTATTTTTTGAATGTATACACTTTCGAGCGCTTCATAACTTCGATTTAAAATGTCATTCGTCAAGTGAAACATCCCTTCTGAGTTATCTTTACGATCCGATTGGATTATTACGAAAATAATGGAGTAGTTTATAACAATGATAATCGTTATCATTTATTTAAGCAATAGAAGAAAAGGAGCTAAACATGATGAAAGTTAATAAATTACTTGCAAAAGACTTCATTACGATTGGTTTGTATACGATTTTGATTTTTTTCCTTCAAACCATTGTCAACATGATTATGACACCATTCACGGCAGTTGCGATGCCCTATACTTCTGGAACAAGCCTTTTCGTTACGAGTTTAGTGTATATGCTCATGGCTATCCGTGTTGGTAAAGGTGGTGCATTATTCTTTATGGCGATTGTGCAAGGTCTTATTTATACGCTTATGGGCGCGCCACTGATGCTGCCATTCTTCGCTATTGCAGGTCTATTAGGTGAACTTACTCTTTTAAAAGGCAATGGCTCCCAATATCGCAATGTCAAACGCCAAGGAGTTGCGTTCGGATTATACGGTGCTATTTATGGAACTGGCGGTGTGATGAACATTTATGTATTCGGGAAAGAAAGTTTAAACAAGCTACAATTTTCGCCAGAAACAATTGATCGCATGGTGAGCTATGCCTATTCACCAATGTGGCTAGCCATCGGGATTGGTTTCTCTTTCATAATGGCGATGATTGGTTGTCATGTATCGAAGAAATTACTTAACAAACATTTCGTAAAAGCAGGTTATATTCAATATAATTAAACAATTCCGATATCCTAATGGGCATGTCCATTAGGATTCTATCGCTTTTCAAAAAGTCATGTACAGGAATCATTAGGAGAGGTTTTATGTTTGATGTTCGTTTACAGTTTAGTTTATTACTCATTTGTGGATGTTTAGCGATTTTTGTCACTGAGGCAGGCTCACTTGTCCTTGGTTCTATCGCCCTCCTTCTACTCGTATGCCAAAGCCACTACCGATTAGGGTTCAATTGGTTACTCAGCTACAGCGGATTCGTACTCCTACGGTACTTCATTGCAAATTACATGAGCGATACATTTTTGAATATCTTTTTATTTATGCTCTCCATTACACTCAAAACATTACCGACAGTAATTATCGCTTCTGGCTTAGCAAAAGTGCCTTCTGGAAAGCTACTCGCAAGCTTGCAAAAACTTAAAATCCCTGAAAGTATTTTGCTTACCTTTACAATAGCATTGCGATTCTTCCCCATTTTGCGCACAGAATCTAAAATAATTGGCGAAAACGCAAAAATTCGCGGTATCTCATTCAAACAACCCAAAAATTGGCTGCATCTTCAGCAAATGTTCGAATATGCGATCATTCCGCTTCTCATGCGAACCATTCGACTAGCGGATGATTTGAGCGCTTCTGCAACAACAAGAGGCATTGACGCTCCTTGTCAAAAAACAAGTCATTATGAAATTGCTTTTCGACCAAAAGATGCTGTCGGACTTATAGTAGGTCTCAGCATGCTTAGTACATTATGGATTGCATAAGGAGAATAATTATGATTACTCTTCAAAATGTTCAATTTGAATATCAAGCGGGAAAACCTCTTTTACAAAACATCAATCTCCATATAAAAAAAGGTGAATGTGTTTGCATTACAGGTCCATCTGGTTCAGGCAAGACAACGCTTGGCCGTATCCTTAACGGGCTCATTCCCCACTTTTATGAAGGACATGTCACGGGTGATGTAACAATCGACGGACAATCGACACAAGCTTTGCCCATTTGGGAATGGAGCAAAAAAATTGGTAGCGTCTTTCAAGATCCGAAGTCACAATTTTTTACGTCCATTGTTCAAGATGAGCTAGTCTTTGAACTCGAAAACTATGGCATTGAACCTCCAATCATTCGACGGCGCTTAGAAGAAGTGATTGCCCAAAAAAACTTACAAGCGATCCGTCACCAAAATGTTATGAGTCTTTCTAGCGGTCAAAAACAAAAAGTGGCTATCGCCGCTACACAGCTTATCGAGCCGCCTATCTTTGTTATGGATGAGCCCTCTGCCAACCTTGATTTGTCAGCTACACAAATGCTTCATGATGAGCTCCTTTCATTGAAAAGACAAGGAAAAACGATCGTTGTTGTCGAACATCGGCTCTACTATCTCATGGACGTAGTGGATCGCATCATTTATATGGAAAATGGTCAAATTACAAAAACATTCACACCAAATGAACTGCAAAATATGCCATATCATGCCATCGGGCAACTTGGGCTGCGCTCACCTTCTCTTCAAACGGGCGAGATGAACATATGGTCACTTCCAGAGCCTAAGCCGAAAATGACAATAGAAAATCTCTCTGTGCGTCACCCTAAAGCCAAAGATTTTGTATTGCAAGATGTGAATCTCACATTACATACACATGAAGTAACTGCACTTATTGGCAAAAATGGAGCAGGTAAAACAACACTTGCTCGTACATTAATCGGACTCACAAAAGAAAAGTCTGGAAAAATATTTGTAGATGGACGCCCGCTAAATCGTAAGCAGCGTATGAATGATATTTGGTTTGTTATGCAAGATACGGTCTATCAACTGTTTACTGACAGTGTTTGGAATGAGTTGTTGCTACATCATCAAGGGAGCGAGGATGTGGCTTCACGTTTGCTACAGGACCTTGACTTATGGCATCTAAAAGACCATCATCCTGCTACATTATCCGGGGGTGAAAAACAAAGGCTCGTCCTTGCCATTGGCTTAATGCAAAAGGCTTCTGTCTTCATCTTAGACGAACCAACATCAGGACTAGACGGTATGAACCTCCAGCGCGTTATCGACATCATCCATCAACTCGTCAAACGTTCCTGCCACGTACTCGTCATTACACATGATCATGAGCTTGTTGCAGGGGCATGTCAGCGAATCATCCGACTTGAAAACGGAATGATTACAAAAGATGTCGCAACGAACGAACTAAGCTATCAAGACATTTTTCATTTAATGGAACAAGTTGAGCACTAATAAAGGCATGAGTCTATACGATTCATGCCTTTTCATATGCAAAAATGCTTACTTCGCCTGCAAAATCATGTCAGATTTATAGGTGTTTTTTTGGTGTTGTTATTTCTTGAATGCTATTCACATCAGGATCGGACACAACTTACAACGTATTCGAAAGCAAAGGCAGCTAAGCTTAGATAAACTTGCTGATATTACTGGAGTTAGTAAAAGTATGCTTCATCAAATTGAGCGAGGGGATACACAGCCCACCGTGACGACCGTGTGGAAAATTGCTACGGGACTCAATATTTCGTTTTCATCCCTGCTTAAAGAGGATGAGGCAGTAGTATCTATTGCAACTCGAAAAGAATTTCCGGATGTTACAGAGGATAATGGAAAATGCAAAGTATACTTACTGTTTCCTTTCGACCCGCAAACGCGAATGGAAATCTTTACGCTTGTTCTAAGACCTACATGTAACTACATTTCGTCCCCTCACAATGATGGGGTTCAAGAGTACATCACCGTTGTTTCAGGATCGTTTCGTCTACAGATCAGTGATGAAAGCTTTGCATTACAAGAAGGCCAAGCTATACGTTTTGCAGGCAATGTTCAACACCAATACATAAATAACTCTGATGAAGATGTGACCATTCAAGTGGTTATGTATTATGGGGAGTCATAATTACAAGAAAACATTAGGGAGGCTGTTGAAACCATGTCCGTTTCGCGACTTGTCGCTATAAGCCCAATCGGGGTTGAACAAATGGGCTAGGGTGGCGGGTTGGCTGGATAGTTGGCCCTGAAAAAATAATGACAGATATAGCACGAGTCAGCATTTCAAACGTAGTTTGTCAAACAGGGATTGCGATGGGCGCTGTTTCACAAGCGATGGATGATCGGCATGACGGACTTCAGGGCTGCATTGCAGAATGGCAACGGCGGCGCGACGTGATCCTGGAGGAAATGAATGAATTTACGGTAATCCCGTCTCACGGTGGTTGGTCATTGCTTTTTGATGTTTCGAAACTTGGGTTTGACAGCACAACAGCATCAAAACGTCTGCTAGATATAGGAAAAATCGCTGCCACGCCGATGATCAACTGGGGCAGCGGAAGCAGTGACAAATATGTGCGATTTGTGTTTGCGAATGAGCCCGTTTCGCGACTACAGGGAATCGCGAGCAGGGTCAAACGAGCATTAACGTAAGCAATAGAAGGGATTAGAATCAAGAATGGCTTACAATTGCTGCTATTCGGAGGGCTTGAACGAAGAAACCAAATGGGCAGTGAAACAAACCACCTAAGGCTGATATCTAATTGCCAACCTTCATCAAAGGAGTGACAGGCTCATCCGTTCATTAGCAATTCGGTTTTCCCGCTTATTCCAGCTTCCAAGCCGGTTTTTCATCGCATTTTGCTTTTCAAGAAGAGTTGCCCGTGGATGAAAGGGATTTGTCTGCAAAAAATTGAATAAATTGATTACGATTAGACTTGCATTGGGGGTGAACGGGTTGGGGGACTGTCATTTTCAACTGTTAGGCGGCATGAGAGTCAACTTTGACGGCAAAGAGATAATGACGGTTATTTCCGCTGGAAAGGTCAGGCTGCTACTGTCCTACTTGGTTTTAACTTTCGACATGCCGCAAAGCAGGAAGAAAATTGCCTTTGACTTCTGGCCGGATTCCACTGAGAAGCAAGCGCTTTCCAATTTACGGAAACTCCTGTATAGTCTGCGGGAGTCTTTTCCGCAGATAGACCGTTATCTCCAGATCACCCCTGCATACATTCGATGGAATCATGACCTCGCCTTTTATTCAGATGTTAGAGAGTTTGAACAGGCGGCGAAAGGAAGCACCCTCTTGGAACTGCGCAAAGCGGAAGAACTGTACAGGGGCGAGCTGCTGCCAGGATTTTACGAGGAGTGGCTTCAAGCAAAGCGGGAACAGCTGGCCCAAACGTATAGTAACGTTCTCGATAAGCTCATTTCTGCTTTAATAAGTCAGCGGGAGTATTCCTCAGCCATATTTTTTGCCAATAAGCTGCTTGCCCAAAATAAAGTAAGAGAGGAAACATATCGCACGCTGATGAAGCTGCATGCTTTAAATAGTGATACGACAAATGTTGTTGGAATATTCCGTAAATTACGCAAGGCACTGCATGAAGAATTGGGAATCAATCCTGCAGAAGAAACAGCGCAGCTTTTGGAAAGGCTCACGGAAAAAGGCGACGAAACTGTGAGGGCTGACCACAGCCCTGCAAAGCTGATTGGCAGAATGGACGAGTGGGGAATGATGCTGAGCGCCTGGAAGCAGGCAACGGTCGCTCGTAATTCCTTGCTGATCATAAAAGGTGAGGCGGGAATCGGCAAAACCAGACTGGCCATGGAATTTAAAGCATGGGCGGAGAGCCAAGGGGCAGAAACGGCATTGGCCGGCTGTTATCCGTCAGTGAGGTCCCTGTCCTACACTCCGGTCACAGTCTGGCTCAGAAGCCTTCCCTTGCCGGACCTGAGCCCGATCTGGCTGTCGGAATTGGCCCGTTTGCTGCCGGAGCTGTTGGAACGATACCCTGACTTGCCGAAGCCAAATCCTGTTCAGGAGAGCTGGCAGTTGAACCAATGGTACGAAGCGATCGAACGAATGCTGCTGTCCATGCAACCGCTGCTGCTCGTCCTTGACGATATTCAATGGAGCGACACTGAGACGCTGCAACTGCTCGCTTACCTTCTCCGGGGCGATTCCAAAGCCAAACTGCTCGTTATCGCGACGATGAGAACCGAGGAGGACTCGGCCGATACCGTTGAACATGTTGTCTCCGGATTACGGAACGAACGGAAGCTGGCCGAAATCGATCTTTCTCCGCTCAGCGAGGAAGAAACGAAACGACTGATGGCCGCGAACATTGGCGACGCCTTGGCGAACCTCCACGCCTCCGGTATATACGCTGATACCGGAGGCAATCCTTTGTTCATTGTGGAAACATTGCGAGAGTGGCAATTGGGCGGCGGCAACAGCGAATTTCAGCTTTCTCCTATGGTGAAATTGGTCATCGAAAATCGGTTGAGCAAGCTTTCGCCGGTTCTTCGCTGGCTTGTTTCGGTCATTGCCGCCATCGGCCGGCCCGTATCGGCAGCGTTTATAGCGAAAGTGGCGAATATGGAAGAGGACTTGGCCCATGAGTGGATCGAGCGGTTGGTGTTGGTGAAGGTTTTGCAAGAGGAAGGGAACGGGAGGTACGATTTTACACATGACATCATCAGGGAAACTGCATATAAGCTGAACAAAGAGAGCAAGCGCCGCCAATTTCACAGGCAAATCGCGAGCAGTTTGAGTATTTTTCATCAGGGTGAATTGGAAGTCTTAGCTGCGGAAATCGCCTTTCATTACGAGCGTGCAGGTATGGAAATGGAAGCCATTGTCCACTATGAAATGGCAGCAATGGCGGCTGAGAAGATTTACGCCAATGATACAAGAATAAAGTATTATCGCAAGCTGTGCATCCTGCTTCCTCCCGAACAGATCCTGCCGATTTTGCTGAAACTCGGTGATGCCTTGATCATTGTGGGAGATTGGAAAGAGGCGGAGAGAACTTACAGCGATTGGCTTGAACGTTTCGGTTACTCCGTTACCATCAAAGAGCGGTCCTTCTGCGACGCTGCGCTGGGAAATTGCTTGCGTCTTCAGGGAAAATATGAAGAAGCGGGGTTTCATTTGGAACGGGCACTCCGCCATTTTAAGCTGATGGAGGACAATGCCGGGTTGAGTCTCGTATATGGAACGCTCGGTTTTTTGTACTATTTCAGAGCAAATTACGACAAAGCACTTTATTATTTGCTGGAACGAATAGAGTTGCCCGATGTCGATAATCGGTCTAGGGACGATTGCCGATTTTTCGGTGTCATCGGATTCCAGTATTATGACCAAAGCGAATACGACCAAGCGGTTCATTGGTTCAAAAGACAAATCAAGCTCGCCACAGAGTTCAGGGACGAGTATTTCGTCGGAGAAGCGATGGGGGGGTTAGCGCTGGTTTATTTCGAAACGGATGATATGGATCTGGCTTTTGAGCATATCAACGAAAAGATGGTGATCAGCAAATCGATCGGGGCTCGAATGAGTTTTGCGATGGCCATCGGCATGCTGGGCAAGTACTATCATTTGCACGGATCCCGCCTGCAAGCGGAGCAATGCATCGCCTTCTGTCTTGAAGAAGCGGTGTTGATCAAGGATTTGCATATTGCTGCTGTCGTGCTCGGTATCGAAGGATGCAATCTTATGGCGCAGCAGCGTTATGAGGAGGCCGGTCTGATGATCATGCGCTCGTTACGGCTGTCAAAACAGCAACATATTCCTTTCTTCGAATGCGACGCGCTTTATTTCATGAGCTTGCTGAGGCAGCGACAGAATCAATACGAAAGTGCTGTGGAGGCCGCTGAAGAAGCACTGCAGATCGCCGAACGGCTCAAACGAAGAGACATGCAGGTGAACCTTGTTGTACTGCTGGCCCAATTGAAGACGGATTTAGGGTGGATAACTCCTGTCGAAGCTATCAAGCGGTTGGAAAGGATGCCGGAACAATACCCAGGTCAACAAGAACGGGCTGCCATTCATTTCGCGATGTGGAAGCTGAATCCAGAGTCGCCCGAGCATCGGACCTCTGCACTACTGTTGAACGAGGAGCTCTACCGGAGGTCCGGCAAAGAACAATATCTTATTCGCTGCCGCGAAATGAACGCAGCAACCCAAGCCGCCGCAGCGCGTCCGATGCCGCAGCATGCAGCTGAAGTCGTACAAAACAAAAGGATCTCCCCTGATATTTTGGCGGAAATCGATTGCTATTTGAATCGATCAACAACTTGAAACACTTTTGAAGCGCTCCTTTCTTTAGAATGACTCTGAAGGAGGGAGTTTTTTCTATGAAAAAACCACTTTTCCGCAAGTGGGGCAGGGCGATGGCCATGTTCCGGAACATCGCTTTAGGGCTCGCCGGACTGTTGTTTCTGTTCCTGTTAGTCCGGTACTATCAGGCGGGCGAACGGTCGTTTGAGATCAGCGATGTGGAAATTCATGCCCGAATTGATGCGAAGGGCGACATGCAGGTGACCGAACGGGATACGTACCGATTCAATGGGGCATTTAACGGTGTTTTGGTGCAGCTCGATTCGTCCGGTTCCGACGGCATCGAGGGTTTTCAAGCCTTCGAAGTGACTCCGGAGCAAGAAATACCGCTCTCCTTCGATAAGTCCGGCGAAGGCACGCAAATTCAGTACAAAGTATACAACCAGATAAACGAGGAAACGAAAATGTTTAAATTTACGTACGAATGGAAAAATGTCGTGCAAGTATACAAGGATACCGCTGAGTTGTATTGGAAATTCTTCGATCGGACAAATCCAAGCACGCTGGGTACCGTACGCATTCGTATCGATCTGCCGGGCGGGGTAAAGAAGGACGAAATCCTGGCGTTTGGGCACGGTCCATTGGCGGGGACAGTTGAAATCGTCGGCGATGGGGCAGTCATGTATCGGGTCAGCCCTCTGCAGGCAAAACAGATGCTGGAAGCAAGAGTCTTGTTTCCCCAATCCTATGTCCCGGACAGCACAAATATCAAAAACTTTGCCGTACTCGACAAGATCAGGCAGGAGGAATTAACGTGGGCTGAGCAGGCGGACAACGAACGGGCAGCTGACCAACCGCAACCGTGGAGCTCGTTTGATTATGCCATCGCCCTGCTCGCCGCCAATGTTGCACTCATCGTGATTCTTTACTTCCGATACGGCAAGGAACCAAACCCGGATTGGAGCGGAAATTACTATCGCGAGCTTCCCGCAGATGTGACCCCTGCGGTCGTCAGCTACCTGATGGACGGCAAGGTTCACCCCCACGATCTCATGGCGACACTGATCGATCTGGTGCGAAAACAATACGTCGATTTGCAAGTCGTCAAGAAAGACGGAGGTTTGTTTCAGAAAGACAAAACCGATTACCTGTTCAAGCTGATCAACAACCAGACGGATGGACTGAGGGCGCACGAGGCGGATTTGATCAGTTGGTTTTTCCACCAGATTGGCCAAAGCAACGAAGTATCGCTCGCCGATATCCGCCATTACACGCAAAAAAAGGCGAATGCCGAGCTGTTTACCCAACGGTTGACCAAATGGAAAGCGATGGTGGTCAAGGAGGCTGGGCAGAAGGGGTATTTCGATCCGTCCAAAGTCGGTCCGAGAATCGCCGTCATTGCGGCTCTCTCACAAATAGTCGTGCTGATTTACTTCTACTCGGCCATTGAACTTGCGCTTTGTGCGACCCCGCTCTTGCTCTATGGGATAAAAGTGAGAAGAAGAACGAAAACCGGCGCAACCGAACGGGCCAAGTGGAAGGCATTCAAGCGGTTTCTCCATGATTACAGCCAGCTGGCATCGAGGGAACCGATGGCCGTCCATCTGTGGGAGCATTATTTCGTCTATGCGATTCCGCTCGGCGTGGCAAAGAAAATGATCGCGATGACAGCGATCGATTACGAACAGGCGAATCGCCATACCAATGCCGTATATTGGGCGGCAACGGACGGCGGATTTGATCGACACTTTGAACATTTTGCCGAATCGTTCGACAAGACGGTCTCTGCCGCGAAGGGCAACGCAGCTTCAAGAGGATCGGGCGGGGGTTTTTCTTCCGGCGGCGGTGGTGGAGGCGGCGGGGGCGGACGCGGTGCATTCTAAGGCGCTTACGGCTTTGTACATTTATTTATTTCAGGGGTGTTGCGAATGGTCGTCTATATCACGATTGGAATTGTTCTCCTGTTATTACTGTGGAGCATGATCACCTATAACCGCTTGATCATGCTGAAAAACCGGGTGCGCAACAGTTGGTCGCAGGTGGATGTCGTGTTGAAAAACCGCTTCGACCTGATCCCAAATTTGGTGGAAACAGTCAAAGGCTATGCGGCTCACGAAAAAGAGACACTCTTCCTCCTCACCGAGCTGAGAACGACGTACGCCTCCGCTCAGTCGGTTCAGGACAAGATGGAAGCAAGCGGTGAAATCGGCGGACTCATGAACAGATTGTTGATGGTAGCGGAAAGCTACCCCGAGCTAAAAGCGAACGAAAACTTCCTCTACCTGAAGCAGCAGGTAAGCGCGATCGAGGACAAAATCCGCTTCGCGAGGCAGTTTTACAACGATGCGGTGGAAGCCTACAATACAGCGGCCATGAGTTTCCCGGCCAACCTGCTCGCTGGCATGTTCAACTTTCAGCACGAACAGTTTTTTCACATCGATGCTGCGGAAAAGTCTGTCCAGCAGGTGAAATTTGAATAGAAAGGAATTTTGCCATGTTTAAAAAGAAATGGCTTTCTGCTGTTACCTGTTTTGTTTTTGGTTTGGCCGGTTTGTTTCCGCTTTATTCCGCAACGGCAAGCTCAAACGGCAAAGAAAGGTGGAGGTTCGAAACCGGAGCTGAGGTCTTCTCCTCGCCGGCAATCGGCCCAGACGGAACCGTCTATGTCGGATCGCTCGATAATAATCTTTATGCAGTTGATAAAAATGGAAATGAGAAGTGGCACTTCGAAACAGAGGACAAAGTCGTTTCCTCACCGGCGATCGGAGCAGACGGTACCATCTATGTCGGATCCTGGGATAATAGACTCTACGCGATCAATCCGGAGAATGGAAAAAAGAAATGGCAATTCGTAACGGGGGACAGAGTCGTTTCCTCACCGGCGATCGGAGTAGACGGCACTATCTATGTCGGTTCCTGGGATAATAGGCTCTATGCGATCAATCCGGAGAATGGGAAGAAGAAATGGCACTTCGTAGCGGCGGACAAAGTCGTCTCTTCACCGGCAATCGGAGCAGATGGCACCATCTATGTCGGTTCTTTTGATAAGAAGCTCTATGCGATCAAGCCGAATGGTACGGAGAAATGGGCCTTCGAAGCGGGTGATGCGATTTATTCCTCACCGGTGATCGCGGCAGACGGCACCATTTACGTAGGTTCAGTTGACAAGAATCTGTATGCGATCAATCCGGAGAATGGCAAGGAGAAATGGCACTTCTCAACGGGAAATCAAGTGCTCTCAGCTGTAGCAGTCGGCGCAGACGAAACCATCTACGTCGGATCGTATGATAAGACACTCTATGCGATTAATCCGGAGAATGGAAAGGAGAAATGGCACTTCGCAACAGGAGACGCTGTACTCTCCAGACCAGCGATCGCAGAAGACGGTACCATCTATTTTGGTTCCCTCGACAAAAATCTCTATGCGCTCAAGTCAAACGGAAAGGAAAAATGGCGCTTCGCAACAGGTGATCAAGTAGGCTCTTCACCGGCGATTGGTCCTGATGGAGCCGTATTTGTAGGATCCTTGGACAAAAATTTATACGCAATCGGGATGGTCTACGTAAGCGGAGTAAGCCTGAATAAAACCAAATTGACTTTGGAAGTCGGGCAGAGCGAGACGCTGAAGGCGTCAGTCACGCCGGACGACGCTTCCATCCAAGACATTGTGTGGTCCAGCAGCGCCAATCGCATCGCCACGGTGGACGATTCCGGCAAGGTGAAGGGGATCGCACCGGGTACGGCCACGATTACGGCGAGTGCGGAGGACGGAGGATATTTCAAACAATGCGTCGTGACGGTAGTCGAAGCGAACGATGCGCTGCTTGACCCTGACTCATCCTTGTCGGACATCGACAGACACTGGGCGAAGAATGCTATCATCCAGGCTGTGAGCAAAGAAATCGTCAAGGGCTATCCCGACGGCACATTCAAACCGGATCGAACTGTCACCCGCGCCGAGTTTGCCGTACTGCTGATGAACGCGCTGAAGCCCACAGGCAAAGGTGCGGCTCTAGCCTTTGCAGACAAGGACGCAATCGGTTCGTGGGCAGTGGGGCAGATCGCACAGTGCGTGGAGCTTGGCATCATAAATGGCTACTCCGACGGCACGTTTCGCCCGAATAAGACGATCACCCACGCCGAAATGATTGTCATGGTCGTGCGAGCGGCCAACCTGCCGATCGCAGACGATATCGCGACTGCCGGGTACCTGGATGACGCGAGCATTCCCCCATTTGCCCGAAGCCAAGTTGCTGCGGCGAAACTGTACGGCATCACCAGCTACATCGCCGACAACAGGTTCGGGCCTAGCGAACCGTCGACCCGTGCCAAGGCGGTAACCGCCATAATGAACATGCTGAAAGTGAAAAAATAGGCATGAATGTCACCCCCGATAAAAAGTGGAAAGGAATGTTCCTGCGTTGAAAATGAAATCAAATTCTCGCCGGTTATCGGAGTGGAAAATAGGTGCGATCATCTTGTTATTGGCAGCAATGTCGATATTTGGGTTTTCAACTACCCTTGCTGCAGGCTATGATGCACCTGCAATAAAGCTTGAACAAAAGTTTGCTGCCGATCCGAACGTAAACAAACCCATCGAAATAATCAAACCGATCAAAATCAAGCCAATTGACATTAATCTGGATGGAGCTCAAATTCCAGGCAATTTCGAACCAATTTCGAGACCCGCAACGGTTCCCACAGTAATCGGGGGAGACGGACATAGCGTTGCTTTGAAAAGCGACGGAACAGTATGGACATGGGGAGAAAATGGTTATGGGCAACTCGGAATCGGAACAATTGACAAGGGTAGTTCCGTCCCCGTGCAAGTAAGCAACTTGAGCAATGTCGTCGCCATTGCAGCAGAAGGAGGAGAGTCTTTTCTCAAAACCGGACATACCGTGGCCCTGAAAAGCGACGGAACGGTGTGGACTTGGGGAAATAATGAACATGGACAACTCGGAATCGGAACAATTGACAAGGGCAGTTCCGTACCTGTGCAAGTACCCAACATGAGCGATGTCGTCGCCATTGCAGCGGGCTCCCTCCATACCTTAGCCTTGAAAAGCAACGGAACGGTATGGACGTGGGGATACAACTACTATGGGCAACTCGGAAATGGAACAACGGGTGGTAGTTCTGTCCCTGTGCATGTGTCCAATCTGAGCGGTGTCATCGCCATTTCCGCACAATATCTTCAATCCGCCGCCTTGAGAAGCGATGGAACGGTCTGGACTTGGGGGAGTAACTTTTATGGTCAGCTTGGCTACGATACAAAAAGAGAAATTAACCCCACACCCAAGCAGGTGCCTAAAGTGAAGGGGATTGTCTCGATTGCGCAAGGACAACTGTTTACTGTTGCCTTGGCAAGCAACGGAACGGTATGGACGTGGGGACTGAACTTGCTTGCTTCACTCGGCAACGGAACAAGTGGCCAACAGACTGAATTTTTCGACCCTCAAAAAGTAGTCTATAACATGAATCCAAACAGAGAGCTGAACAGTGTCGTCTCCATTTCTGCAGGACAAGGTCATGCACTTGCCCTGTTAAGCGACGGAACGGTATGGGGGTGGGGGGATAACAGATATGGCCAACTCGGAACCGGTGATTTCAATAATCGTCCACTTGCAACGAAGCTCGATCTGAATGGGATTTTCGTCGCCGTTGGAACGGGTAAGTTTCATTCGCTTGCCATAAAAAACGATGGAACCATTTGGAGCTGGGGGCAAAATGGTTCTTACCGACTCGGATACAAAACGCTTCCGCCTGAGCCTCCTGAAGGGTTTTCCAATGTTCCCCGTCAAGTTCCGGATTTGTTTTTACGTAAATCTTTGACAAGGATCGCACTGGATAGTGAAGCGTTCACACTTACCACCGGCGGCAACGATCAGATCAAAGTGACAGCAACTTATTCGGACGGAAGCACCTTAACTGTCACGGATCAGACGAAATATCAATCCTCTAAGCCGAATATAGCTTCCGTGAGCCCGGCTGGGGTGGTATCCGGCTTGCGTGCGGGTCAATCGAATCTAACCGCAACGTTCTTGGACCACACCGCAAAAGCAAAGGTTACCGTACTAGAACCAATCGGCAATGTGCCTGCGCCCGGCAATGCCCCCGCGCAGAACAATCTTCTGGCGGACATCAACGGGCACTGGGCGAAAAACAATATCGTTCAGGCTGTGAACAAAGGCATCTCGTATGGTTATCCCGACGGCACCTTCAAACCGGATCGCAGCGTCAGCCGTGCTGAATTTGCCGTACTGCTGATGAACGCGCTGAAGCCCGAAGGCAAAGGTGCGGAGCTAACCTTCAAAGACAAGGACGCGATCGGTTCATGGGCGATGGGGCAGATCGCCCAGTGTGTGGAGCTTGGCATCATACATGGCTACTCCGATGGCACGTTTCGCCCTAACAAGACCATCACCCACACCGAGATGATCGTCATGGTTGTGCGAGCAGCCAACCTGCCGGTCGCAGACGATGCCGCCGCCGGGTACCTGGATGACATGGATATTCCTCCGTTTGCCCGAGACCAAGCCGCTGCAGCCAAACAGTACGGCATCACCAGCTACATTACCGACAATAGGTTCGGGCCTAACGAACCGTCGACCCGTGCCGAATCGGTAACCGCCATACTGAACATGCTGAAAGTGAAAAAGTAAGCAGCGGTTTTTACAAGAGAACTGCCATGTTGACAAATTATTGAAGAGAGATGGTGAAGTTTGAAGCGCTTTTGAAGCGCTCCCATCTTTAGAATGGCTCTGAAGGAGGGATTTTTAAACAAAACAAATGAAGCGGATGACAGTTGTTCATTATATGACGGAAGGGTGATATTGATTGAAAATGAAATGGATGAAGCTGAAAGCAGTCAAGATTTTCTTGTTCATCGGTGCGATCCTTGTCAGTTCTTTCGGATCCGCTTATGCAGCGGCAAATATGGAACCAATTAACGCCTTTTTTAATCGGGGTGTATCGTTTGTCGTAAAAGGCGAGCTGTGGCAGCCCAAAGACCCAAACGGAAAACCGCTGGCGGCGATTTATTATCAGGGAACGAACTATTTACCGGCCCGCGCTCTGGCTGAAGCGCTAAAAGTGCCGATCGAATTTGATCCAGCCAGTCAAAAAATTTACATCGGCGGAAGACCGGCAGAAAAAACACCGCTTTTTGCCATGCCGCTAGAGATTGACAACATCTACGTGACGACGACAAAGGATTCCAAAGAAACGTTGGTAAACGGGAAACAATTCAAACAGGTGTTAAAGATCGACCAATATGGCGACATTTATTTTAAACTCGACCGCAAATACAAACGCCTAGTTCTGGATGCCGCTGTCATAAGCCCTGGAGAGCATGAGGTGGAATTTTCGCTTTATAACGCTGTGGACATTGCTGGAAACACAGCCGAGACTGTTCTGGAAAAGCATTCGGTCAGTCCGGAAGACACCGTAAAGCAGCTTGTCTTTAATGTGGAAGGTCTGGAAAGAATCAAAATCCATGTACAAAGCCCTAATTTAAACCCATATATTTATGCGAGGATTGTAGACACTTCTTATTTTGATAACGGAGATCCTGCCACTCAAGATAGCTCGATCGTGAAATAGACAAAAAGCAAAGATTGAATTCTTATGAAGCACTCCCTTCTTTCGGATCCTTCTGAAGGAGGGAGTTTTTATCGTGAAATGGGGTCGTTTTCCGAACGATGTTCCTTTATTAAATACGGAGCTTACTTCATATTACAGTTGTTACATCAACCGTTGGATATCGTCGGAGGTGCAATCGAAATAGCTTGCGTTCTGTCATGGGGCATTTGTTTTGTTGTTTTTATTTTCGATATCAAATTTTGTATAATTTATTCCGATACAGTATTAATGGTTGTTACATCTGCTATTCCATTCATGTGATCTGCTTGTAGGGGGACGATGTGTAATTTCCCCAGAAAACTATTGTGACGAAGAGGATATTCGTTATGAATATAGCTAAAAAATTGGTACACATTCCAGCGAATATTAGTCCAAGCGATCATCGTTTCTTTGTATTTTGCAATTCTATGTTTCTATTTGCTTTCTTTGCCCATATCATTTTTGTCCCTCTCTTTTATAAAATGGGGGACACGATTGTGTTTATCAATAATATCCTTGCCATTTTTCTGGATTTGCTTTGTCTAAGATTAAATTACAGAGGTTTTCTCAAAACGGCAACGGCTCTATGGATATTTGAAATATCCGCCCATACCTTATATTGCACATATGCATATGGTTGGGAACAGGGATATTATTATTACTTTCTTTCTCTGGTTATCATCGTATTTTATTCAAGGTGGGCGATTTTACTACGATTACTGGTAACCGCATTTCTTTGTACTGCAACGATACTCATGTTTGACTATACACATACCTATCCACCAGTTAACAAGCTGAATTACAGCACCTTAAATCTGATTCACGCATTTAATGCAGTTGCCAACTTTGTAGGCATTGCATACGCTTCCTATTACTATCGGAGATATTCGGAACAAATGGAAGCGAGACTGTTGCATCTTGCCAGCACAGATCCATTAACAGGGATTTGTAATCGACGATTTTTTGAGCAGTCTGTTGATAATAAATTAGAACAGACGTCACGTGACGGTATAAAGGAATGTGCTTTATTATTATTGGATATCGATCATTTTAAAAAAATTAATGATTCATTTGGACATGCTGTGGGCGACTTGGCGCTGCAAAAAGTGGCAGAGGTTTGTAGTCAGTCATTACGAAAAGGCGATGTCTTGGGGCGAATTGGTGGTGAAGAGTTTGCTATTTTCTTCGATAATGTTGACCATTCAGAGGTCCTTCAATTCGCAGAGCAGTTACGAAGAAATATAGAAGATTGTAAACTTTTGATAGATGAAGCAACTGAACTTGGTTTCAGCGTGAGTATTGGAATAGCGGTCCCTAAATTCCATCATGAAAAACTATCTAGCATAATGGTGCGCTCAGATCAGGCATTATATCAGGCTAAGAATAGCGGGAGAAATAAAGTTGTAGCTTTGATTTAATAATGACGAATTGCTGCCGGTCCTCCAGTAAAGGTTTGCGAAGAATTTCACATTATGTGGTCAGCCAGAAAAACTGGCTGGCCATTTTTTGTGACAACGGCTGTAGCCGGTAGAACAATCAAGGATGGGACTACACGTTAGTATTGATTGATAATGGATTTGTATGAATGAAATAACGCAATTAAAATCAAAAAACGACTTTTCAAAACACGGTAAAATAAGTATATCTACTTAGGGAGGAGGACAAGAGATGGAACTATATGACGGCAGTATTTTAAGGGTCATCGAATATATGGAAAACCGGATCGATTGTGATCTGACTTTGGATGAGCTTGCAAGTGAAGCAG
The DNA here is from genome assembly GCF_050467985.1 of Brevibacillus sp. NRS-1366. Lineage (NCBI taxonomy): Bacteria > Bacillati > Bacillota > Bacilli > Caryophanales > Paenibacillaceae > Brevibacillus > Brevibacillus sp. NRS-1366. The sequence goes on from NZ_JBITPN010000002.1 coordinate 53,533, forward strand.
CTTTTTCAAAATTTCATTTCACCCGTGTTTTTAAAGCGGTTACAAAAGAAACCATTTATGAATATATTCGCAAACGAAGGAATGGCACAGTTCCCGGAAAGATCTTGAATAATATATCGTTATTATGATAAAATAACGATACGATTAACGGGGAGGCGATCTTCATGCCTACGATAAGACCAAGTTCAGACTTGAGAAATAACTATAATGAAATATCTGATTTTTGTCATAAATTTTCAGAGCCTGTTTATATCACCAAAAATGGAAAAGGCGATTTAGCGGTAATGAGTATTGAAACCTATGAAAGACTTGTAGGCAAATTTGAGCTTTATAAACTTCTTGATGAAGGTATGGATGCAGTTAAAGAAAATAAAGTAAGGCCCTTTCGTGAAGTCATAAATGGAATTCAGAAGGAACTCTTAGAGTGAAGAACTACAGTATTATGATTACTGGGCCTGCAGAGGCTGATTTACTTGAGATTGTCGACTATATAGCAGATGAATTAAAGAATCCAGCAGCCGCCAATCAGCTGATGGTAAAACTGGCGGAATCTATTCTAGAGTTGGAGCAATTGCCATTTCGATATGCACTTGTCAGTGATGAACAATTAGCTTATCAAGGAATTAGAAAACTTGTGGTTGAAAATTATATCGTTTTTTATATTGTTTCTGAGAACAACAAGTTAGTTACGATTGTTAGGGTTCTTTATGGTAAGCGGGAGTGGAATAACTTGTTGTAATTTATGGGTAGTGAAATTAACTATTATGGGAGATCGCTACACTGGCAGTGAAGAGGTCAGCGGTTCGATCCCGCTATGCTCCACCATATAGGAATTACGGAAACGGCAGAGATGCCGTTTTTTATTTATTAGCGTTATGAGGGTGGAGGCTGGTGGGGGGAGAGAAACCTTCTTTATCAGAATTGAGTACAGAAAGTCCCTCTTTACCGACTCAGTGTATTGCTGAGCCCGTAAAGAGGGATGGACTTGGCAAAAAACGAATATCGGGTGGTAAGCTTGAGCCGTTAGATAGATGGCTTGAGCTTTTTTGTTGTTACGGGGCTTTTTCAGCTTTTGGTGGTGAGATAGACGGGTTCTACGTACAGGGGCGAAACTGCCTTACCGGCGTCTGCCGTCTTTACGACCGTTTTTAACCCGTCATCAGTGGTGGGGGCACTTTATTAAGCAAGGAACTTTCGGTTTTAATTTATAGGAACATGACAATAAATAAATGGATAATAAAACCGAATTGGTAAATTTTCAGTTGTTTTCACATGTAAAATAGCAAATTTATCCTGTAAACTTAATTTCGCTGGGTGAACAATCGCCTAGCATGGATCTAGCGAGTTAGAACTTATAGAGTAGAGAGGTGCTTTCAAAATGAACCAAAACATAGTTTCTGCCTCACAGAGTGCCACCAGCAAATCGTCTTCTCGCCGTCTTCCATGGGCTGGATTGCTCGCTTTGGCGATGGTGGGGTTTATCTGTATCCTAACTGAGACGCTACCAGCGGGCTTATTGCCCCAGATCAGCAAGGGGCTTGGAATCTCGGAAGCTCTCACCGGTCAGCTCGTCACCTCATATGCCCTTGGCTCGACCTTGGCCGCAATACCGTTGGTCACTGCGACACGCATGTGGCGAAGACGGCCATTGCTGCTGATGTGTATCCTTGTTTTTCTCGTATTCAACACGATTACAGGTTTATCTTCCAACTATATACTGACATTGGTTGCCCGTTTTTTCGCGGGTGTGTCTGGCGGTGTTGTATGGGGGATAACCGCAGGCTATGCACGTCGCATGGTTCACGAATCTTTGAGAGGGCGGGCGTTGGCGGTGGCGATGATCGGTTCTCCACTCGGCCTTGTGCTCGGTGTCCCTATCGGAACATTTATCGGGGGGGTGATAGGGTGGCGACTCGTTTTTGGGATCATATCTCTGCTGTCGCTGCTACTTATCGTTTGGGTGCTCAAGGCGGTACCGGATTTTCCAGGGCAAGCTGCCGAAAAGCGACTTCCCCTTCACAAGGTTTTCATCATACCTGGGGTACGATCCGTACTCTTTGTCGTGTTGACCTGGGTACTTGCGCACAACGTCCTCTACACCTATATTGCACCGTTCCTTACGCAGGCCGGGCTTTCTGGGCGAGTCGACTTGATATTGCTTCTATTTGGCATTGCATCCGTCGTTGGCATTTGGGTGATCGGCATGTTGATCGACCGTTGGTTACGATTGCTAGTACTCATTAGTCTATCTGGTTTTGCCTTGGCATCTGTCTTATTGGGTATCGGCAGCAGCCAGCACATGGTGATCTATTTGAGTGTTGCGATGTGGGGGCTGACCTATGGGGGTTCGGGGACTTTGCTGCAAACGGCGGTTGCCGAAGCTGCTGGTGAGAATGCCGATGTGGCCCAATCCATGCTGGTGACGGCATGGAACCTCGCTATCGGCGGCGGTAGTGTAATCGGTGGTATTTTCCTAGAAACGCTTGGTATCAGTAACTTCCCATGGATCTTGGTCATCCTACTGCTTTTTGCTCTACTAGTCACAGGGCGTGCCAAAGGATATGGATTTCGTAACATTGAACGCTGAAGCAGCATCCGATCAATGAAAATATTCGGTTAAAATGTGTTCCCAATTCATCGTGATGCGAGAAATCCGGTTTGATTTCCGGATTTCTTTTCGTATAACCATTCTATTTCTAATCGGCCTGTGTACTTAGATCTTCAGAAATGAAAAATTTATGATCAATAGGCGATGACATGACAATTAGAATCGTATAGGTTCCGTATTTATTACACCGATTTCCGAATTCCTCCAGAGACTGTATGGAATCGGTAATGATTTTCAACATATAATTGTATTCCCCACTGATGCGATGACATTCGATCACTTCGGGAGAGGAGCCGCAAAAATCAATAAACCCGTCACAGTCTCTTGTATGAAACAGCATGTAGGCCGCGGCATGTTTTCCGATTTTTTCAGGAGAAACAATCGTGCGATATTGCTCGATTATTCCTTTTTCCTCCATACGCTTCACTCTTTCCGTTACGGCCGGTTGTGATAAATTTACGCACTTGCCAAGCTCCGTCATGGAAATTCGCGCTTGGTGCTGAAGGTGGTAAAGAATATTTTGGTCGATATGGTCCATAGATACGGCCTCCTTTGAATTTAAGGTGTTTTTGATAATTAAACGAACTTTCATTTGTCGTTTAGTCTGAACCGGAGGAATACTTCATGTAAATTTGGCGAATTTATGATAATAATAAACTCATTTCATCAGGTAATCAACGCTTTAGTTTTTAGAATTTATACAACGCTTTCAAAAAAGCAGGCGACTTTTCTCCAATAGAATAGTGGGGAATTGTCGCCGCATAAAATAAAGCTTTTCTATCATTTTCACTCAACAATTTTACGACTATAAATTTTTTTGTGTCATGCTGGGAGAAAACAATACGGATTTTTCTGACTCTTTACCAAGGTGTCCCAATGATTACAAATAGGAGCCAACCAAGTCCAGGTCCAAGAACAACAAAGCATCCGGATACAATCAAGAGCTTTCTAAAAAATTGATTTTGGTTCGTACCTTGTGCATTTGCAAGCAACATAGCCCCATTTGTCGAGAAGGGACTTATATCCACAATGCTCGCTGCAAAAGAAATGGATGATATAACCCCAATGGATGATACAGTTGGATCCTTAAGAATTGGAATGGAGAGCGGGATAATAGCTGCCAAGAAACCTGTTGTTGAGGCGAAAGATGAGATAAGTCCACCAACATAAGATGCTGTAAGCGCTGCCATTACTGGGTTATTCATGCCTTCTATTAAATGGGTCATATATTTGATAACACCGATTTTTTCCAATACACCTACATATGTTACAATTCCTGTTACCATAAGGATAATCGACCAAGGTATACTTTGCATGACGCCTTCTTGCCTTTTTGGAGCTAGTAAGGAGAGTGCCAATCCTACTCCGAACGCGGCAAAACCCATGTTCACCTTGTAACCAAGGGCCAATATGATTAGAATAGCGATTCCAAGTAGTGTGAATCCTTTATACCAAGTTAAACCTTCCCTTTTTTTCTCCGTATATTCATTGTTATCAGGCTGTATTTCAATTGCTTCTGCTGTAGCCGCTATCTGCTGTTGCACCGAATGTTTTCCCGCAAAATGACGAAGTCCGCCAAAAACAATGAATAGGATAACCGCAACGATTACACAGAGGATAAAGGTGTTGAGGAAAAGTAAGCCTGGCGCATGCGGGATATGCTGTGAATTCATCATGCCATTCACAATTACGCCAAAAAGATTAAGTGGCGAGAAAGCACCCGAAGTCACTCCTACAAGAAGCATTAGGCCCATCATAAGCGGATTAATCCTGTACTCATACGCAATCCGTAAGGCAATCGGAATTAATATAGAGGCAGCAGCAATTGCAGATGTACCTATACTTGTCAAAATAAAGCCCAATACAAAAATAACCCAGGGGATAAAGCCGGTATTACCTCTAACCATGAGGAGTCCCCATCTACTAATTAAGTCGATCGTTCCATTTTTTTGAACAATAGCGAATAAAAATGTGACCCCTGCAAGTAGGATAAATAGATCTGCAGGAAAAGCACTAAAGATGTCGTTAACGCTCAGTCCACTGATAGCCACCCCCATGATAAAAGCAGCAACAAAACCAAATATACCGATGTTTATTGGAAGAATAGCTCCAACGACAAACATGAGTAAAAGTACAATAATAGCTCCAATTTCTATGCTCATAGATTACTCCTCCTAAGAGATGTTCATAGTAACGGTTCATTATTTTTTACTGAGGTTGACAAAATTCTACTAATACTCCATTGGCAGATTTAGGATGCAGGAAAGCAACTAAATTACCATGGGCTCCGTCTTTTGGTATTTCATTGATTAATTGAATGCCATATGCTTTCAAATAGGCTAAACGCTCCCCTATATTATCTACTTGAAATGCGATATGATGGATTCCTTCTCCTCTTCTTTCTATAAAAGAGTGGATCGAACTATCCAAACTTGTTGCCTCTAAGAGCTCCAACCGGGTTTCTCCTATTTCTAAAAAAGCAATCCTGACTTTTTCACTTTCTACCCGTTCGATGCCCAGCAATTCTAATCCCAGGCAATGGGTATAAAACTCAACCGATTGATTTAAGTTTTTCACTGCAATTCCAATATGCGCAATTTGTTTTGGAGGTTTTACCGACAATGTAAGTACTCCTTCCTATGCAAACGAATCCAATAATATTAAGTCGATTGTCGACAATAAAATTCTACAATCCGTTTTCTGAAAAGTCAATAAGTATGAATAGGTTAGAAACAGCATCTATCCTTTTATCTACGAATACCTTTTTGTACTTTGTAAAATCGAATCATTTCCACTAGAAACGCCATTGTGAAAAAGCTTTACAATATCCTCTTCCCTGTATCCAAGCCTTTGTAAAATTTCGCAGGAATGTTCTCCGAGTAAAGGAGGAGGAGTTTTTAATTCTCCGGGAGTTTCAGAAAGTTTAATTGGTATACCTACCTGTTTAATCTCACCAATGGTTGGATGATGTAGCGAAAGCAGCATCTCTCGCTCTGATACATGAGGGTCGGCATATAAATCAGAAAGCTGATACACAGGACCGGTTGGAATACCAGCTTCATCTAAAGCTTCAACCCAATATTTAGAGGGTTCTTTTTTAAATAAATTTTCTAGCATGGGAATCAATTGATCACGATTCTCTACTCTTTCTGAATTTGTAGAAAAACGGGGATCATTTGCTATATTTAGGTTCATAATTTCGCATAGCTTTTTCCATTGAGCTTCATTACCGACACCAACATTAAAGTAACCATCATTTGCCTGAAAAACTTGATAAGGACAAATACTAGGGTGAGCATTTCCCATAGGTTGTGGATTTTTTCCGGTTGCAAAGAAACCGGTTGCTAAATATGTTTGCCAGGAAATCATTGTATCCAATAGTGATGCATCAACCCATTGTCCCTTTCCTGTATGATTCCTTGCCTGCAATGCCATTAATATACCGATTAATGCCCACATTCCTGATCCTAAATCAGCAAATGAAAACCCTGCTTTAATAGGAGGACCACCAGGCTCACCGTTTACCGACATCAATCCTCCCATTCCTTGAGCGATGACATCATATCCAGGGCGTTTCGCATAAGGTCCATACTGTCCGAATCCAGAAATAGAGGCGAGGATAATCCGTTCGTTAATCTGTTTCAATACATCATAGTGAATCCCTAATTTATCGAGTGTACCTGGCCGGAAATTTTCTACTACGATGTCGGCTGACTTTACAAGATCTAGGAAAATTTTCTTTCCTTCCGAAGTTTTTAGGTTTAGTACGAGGCTTTTTTTGTTCCGATTCACACTAAGAAAATAACAACTTTCTGTTCCGATAAAAGGGGGACCCCAAGCACGGGTATCGTCACCTTGTGGAGATTCAATTTTAATGACCTCTGCGCCCATATCAGCAAGAATCATTGTACAGTAAGGGCCGCTCAATATACGTGATAAATCTAGGACCTGCAAGCCTTGAAGTGGTTTCATTTTTTTTAACCTCCTTGTTTTAGTTAGGAACGATAAAGTCGATTGTGGATTGTCGACAATTATTCTTTTTGTTATTTTAATTAAAGACAAAAAATTATGTCAATAACTTTTTTGAATTTTTATATTTTTCCTCTAGGCAAGCGTGCTAATTTTGTTTCGAATCATTACTAATTAGGCTATAATAAATACAAATAAATCGTAAAAGGAGAATTATATAGTGGTTGAAAAGAGAACGTTGGATAATGCTCTTCCCAAATTAATAAAAGATAGCATAATGGAAGATATCTTAAAAGGAAAACTTGAGGCTGGAGATAAATTAGTAGAATCAGAGTACTCTCAGCTTTTTGGTACGAGTAGGGCTCCCGTGCGAGAGGCTTTCTATCTTTTAACATTGGAAGGAATTGCAAAAAAAATTCCGAGAAAAGGAACAGTCGTTAGAGGCTTTTCGAGAGAAGAAATGTCTGATATATTGAAAATTAGAAATTTTCTTGAACAATTAGCGATTGATAAGCTAACGGTAAACATGAGAGAAAAATGTGTGCAGGAGATGAGTAAGATCATTTCCGAAATGGAAAATAATGAACAAGACGTAAGAGAGTATGCAAAACTTAATTTTGAATTTCATTTTCAGCTAATTGTGGCAAGCGAGAGTGAGATTTTGCGAAACATCTACTCAAATTTAGGATATTCGTTAATCTCATTGCAAACCTTTTCTTTAATGGGAAAAGAGAAGGTAGTTAAAAAGTCATTAGAGGAACACAAAGAATTTGTAAAATTTCTCTCATCAGGTGAGATCGAGAAAGCGAAGTTATTACTAAATTCCCATAATGATGCCGTATTTCCACGAGTGGAAGAATCACTTAAAGAATGATTTTTATTCTTGACTTTTAGTCGACAATCGACTTATTTTATTCAAAAGGAGGTGTTACCTTTCTTTAAAATACAATAAGATAATCAAAATCATAAGGCTTTTATATACTCGTATTTTGTCGACAATCGACCGTTTGTTATCGTGTCTTGTAAACAAAATATTTTAAAAAGGAGTAAGACGGCTATGGCAGATCAAAAAGAAGGCGTCAACATGATTGACGAGGAAACTTGCTTATTCAACGAGTTTCCGATTCCAACTTATCAACAGTGGAGACAAATCGTAGAGAAATCTCTCAAAGGAGCTTCATTCAACGAAAGGCTCGTAACACAAACCTATGAGGGAATAGAATTACAACCTATTTATCGGGAAGAAGACGCTGCGGACATTCCCCATCTTTCTTCTTTACCAGGTTTTTTTCCCTATGTTCGTGGAACAGAATTTCTCGGATATGTAAAAAAACCATGGGAAGTATGTCAGGAAATGATTTATCGTGATCCAGTGGAGTTTAATAAGGCCATCCGACAAGAGTTAGAACGAGGCCAGACGATGATCAATCTTCGGTTGGACAGGGCAGGATTACGAGGGGTAGATCCACATGAAGCCAAAAAGGAAGATATTGGTCAGGGCGGAGTATCTATTTCTTCGGTAAAGGATTTTGACGAAGCATTAAAAGGGATTTGTTTGGAAAAAACACCCGTATTCCTTCAAGTAGGCTCGGTTGGGTTACCTATCTATGCTTTCCTAATAGCGGCAATCCATAAACAGAATCAGGATATAAACGAACTTCGTGGTTGTATAGGGATGGACCCACTCGGAGAATTAGCGAAGGAAGGGACACTTCCATTTTCATTGAAAAAGGCTTATGGACACATGGCTCATATCCTGTCATGGGCGAAAGAGCATACGCCACGATTACAAACCATTTTGGTAAAAAGCGATCCCTATCATGATGCAGGTGGAAGTGCGGTTCATGAGTTAGCATTTGCACTATCAACAGGGGTTGAATATGTGAGAGAAATGCAGAAGCACGGATTTACCATTGAAGATATTGCATCGCGTATTCGATTTTCTTTTTCTATCGGCTCTCATGTATTCATGGAAATTGCCAAACTCCGGGCAGCACGAATGCTCTGGGCGACTATCGTAAAATCGTTTGGCGGGAGTGAGTCAGCTCAGAAAATGACCATACATGCCAGAACATCAGCCTGGAGCAAAACGGTTTACGATCCTTATGTAAACATGTTGCGCAGTACGGCAGAGGCTTTTGCTGCAATCATTGGTGGAGTAGACAGTCTTCACGTGACACCTTTCGATGAGTCGATCCGTCCGCCTGATGAGTTTTCCCGTCGTATTGCTCGAAATTCGCAGCTGATTTTACAACAAGAGGCCCATTTGTCGAAGGTAATTGATCCGGCTGGAGGATCTTGGTATGTAGAAGTTTTAACGGACTCCCTCGCTCAAAAGGTTTGGACTTTATTTCAGGAAGTTGAAAGGAATGGCGGTATGTTGAAAGCTTTGGAAAAAAGTTTTCCACAGACCCAGGTTGCTCAAGTCGCAGCACAGCGAGCTGAAAATATAAGCTATCGAAAAGATAAAATAGTAGGAACCAATATGTATACTAACAACGAAGAAACATCATTATCTGACTTACAGGCGGAAACAAGGTTGCTACAAGAAAAACGAATTGCCGATGCCAATGCTGACCGTTCATCAAGGGACGAAAATAACTGTCGGAAAATTATAAATGATCTCGGCGAGGTGTTTCACTCAGAATCCAACCATGCTGTGAATATAGCAATCCGTGCAGCAATGGCTGGTGTGACGATTGGAGAATTTGTAAAAACCATTGGTCAAAAAGAGGAGGGGCTTCCGTCAATAAAAGCTGTACCTGTTCATCGTGGAGCTGAGCTATTTGAGTCACTGCGAAAAGCAATGGAGCGACATAAAGAGAAAACAGGCAAAAAGCTGCAAGTTTTCTTGGCAAATCTGGGTCCAATTGCTGAGTATAAACGGCGTGTCGATTTCACAAAGGGATTTTTTGAGGTAGGAGGTTTTGAAGTTATCCAAAACCAAGGCTATGAAACAGTGGACGAAGCAGCACAATCGGCCATTGATTCTAGAGCCTCAATCGTGGTGATCTGTTCTACAGATGAAGCCTATATGACAAATGTACCGTTAGTAACCAAAAGAATCAAAGAAACGAATTCCGATACCACCATCATGTTAGCCGGTTATCCAACCGCTGAGAAACAGGAAATGTATAAGCGGGCAGGAGTAGATGATTTTCTGCATATCCAGACAAATTGTTATGAGATGCTTTTCAAACTGCAGAAAGAGAAGGGGATTTGGAAATGAGGATGCATCCGGATTTTACCAGAATACCTTATCATACAGAAAATCCTAGGGTGGATTTCAATGATTGGAAAGAGCGAGTTGAGCAAGAAACAGGGAAATCATGTAACGAATGGGTCTGGCACACGATGGAACAAATCGATGTACATCCATTATATGTAAGGGATCATATTCAAGGATTACAACATATCCCTTATCTTTCCGGAATCCCTCCCTATTTGAGGGGGCCCTATCCAGCTATGTATGTAACGCAGCCATGGACTGTTAGACAATATGCAGGCTTTTCAACAGCGGAAGAAAGTAATGCGTTTTATCGCCGAAATCTTGCTTCCGGACAAAAAGGTTTATCGATTGCTTTCGATTTAGCCACTCACCGGGGATATGATTCCGATCATCCACGGGTGGAAGGGGACGTCGGCAAAGCGGGGGTTGCGGTTGATTCCGTTCTTGACATGAGAACGTTATTTAACGGAATTCCACTTGATCAGATGTCGGTATCTATGACGATGAACGGAGCAGTTCTGCCCATTATGGCGTTCTATATCGTAGCAGCTGAAGAACAAGGAGTAAAGCAATCTCAACTAACTGGTACGATTCAGAATGATATTTTAAAGGAGTATATGGTTCGTAATACTTATATTTATCCGCCAGCAGCTTCTATGCGAATTATCGCTGATATTTTTTCCTACACCTCGCAGTATATGCCGAAATTCAATAGCATTAGTATTTCCGGTTATCATATGCAGGAGGCAGGGGCTAGTGCAGATATCGAGCTCGGTTATACGTTAGCAGATGGTCTTGAATATGTACGTACAGGTCTTAAAGCCGGGATTGATATCGATTCTTTTGCACCAAGGTTGTCCTTCTTCTGGGGGATAGGGATGAACTATTTTATGGAAGTGGCGAAAATGCGAGCGGGGCGGTTACTATGGGCGAAATTGATTAAACAATTTAACCCGAAAGATGAGAAATCGATGTCCTTGCGTACCCATTGTCAGACTTCTGGATGGAGTCTTACCGAACAAGATCCATTTAACAATGTCACCCGAACATGTATGGAAGCGATGGCAGCTGTACTTGGGCACACCCAATCCCTTCATACGAATGCCTTAGATGAAGCAATCGCATTGCCAACCGACTTCTCCGCAAGAATTGCCCGTAATACGCAACTATTTCTCCAAGATGAAACGGGGATTTGCAATGTAGTTGACCCGTGGGGCGGTTCTTATTATGTAGAATCATTAACCGATGAATTGTTGCGACGGGCATGGGGACATGTCCAAGAAATCGAATCACTTGGAGGTATGGCAAAAGCTATTGAGACTGGATTGCCAAAAATGCGGATTGAAGAAGCGGCAGCACGCCGTCAAGCGCATATCGATTCCTACAAGGAAACGATTATCGGCGTAAATAAGTATCGTCTGGACAAAGAAGATCCGTTGGAAATTTTAGAGGTAGATAACACTGTCGTTCGTGAAGCTCAGATCAGGCGTTTGGCTGAACTGCGTGCTAACCGTGATGAAGCCCGTGTCCAAGCCGCGCTGAATGCCATTACCAAAGCAGCTGAGACTGGTGAAGGAAACCTGTTATCTTTGGCAGTTGAAGCGGCAAGGGCAAGAGCAAGCCTTGGTGAGGTTTCTGATGCGTACGAAAAGGTTGTAGGGAGACACAAAGCAGTCATTCGTTCGATCTCTGGCGTATATAGCTCCGAATTTGGCAACGAAGAACAGGTCGTTCATATGCATAAGATCACGAATGAATTTGAACAGCGAGAAGGACGGCGTCCACGGATTATGATTGCCAAGATGGGTCAGGACGGACACGACCGAGGGGCCAAAGTGATTGCTACCGCTTTTGCTGATTTGGGTTTTGATGTCGATATCGGACCATTATTTCAAACGCCAGAGGAAACAGCGATGCAGGCTGTAGAAAATGATGTGCATGTCGTTGGCATAAGTTCTCTGGCTGCCGGACACAAAACACTTCTGCCTAAACTCGTTTCTGAATTAAAGCGACTTGGCCGCGAAGATATTATCGTTGTAGCGGGTGGTGTCATTCCTGCCCAAGATTATGAATTTCTTAGGCAAAATGGCGCTGCCGCTATATTTGGGCCCGGTACAGCAATCCCGTTTGCCGCAGAAAAAGTTCTGGAAGAGATCAACCGTCGTATGGGTGTGCCTACTCATGTGTAAAGAGGTAAACCGGAGGAATCGACTTCCCGTGGACGATTATGTGCAAGGAGTGTTAAAAAGAAATCGAGCGATATTTGCTCAAACCATTACTTTAGTAGAAAGTAATTCTTCAGCAGATATGGAAACGGCACAGGCTGTATTGAAGCAATTGCATCCTTATACGGGAAAGTCTATCCGAATTGGAATTACTGGGGTACCTGGTGTAGGAAAGAGCACTTTTATCGAAGGTTTCGGCAGTTTGCTATGTGAGCGAGGTCATCGTGTAGCAGTTCTTGCCATAGACCCAAGCAGTACCATTACACGCGGGAGTATTCTAGGAGACAAAACGCGGATGGAGAATTTATCAAAAAATCCGAATGCTTTTATCCGCCCTTCTGCTTCAGGTGGAATGTTAGGTGGTGTTGCCCGAAAGACACGAGAAACCATTTTCGTCTGTGAGGCGGCTGGATTTGACGTCATCCTTGTTGAAACGGTTGGTGTTGGACAAAGTGAGGTTACGGTTCGATCCATGGTCGATTTCTTTTTATTACTGCAAATTACTGGGGCGGGGGACGAACTTCAGGGAATGAAGAAGGGGGTTATGGAGCTAGTAGATGCCATCTTGATCAATAAAGCAGACGGGGTGAATAAACAGAAAGCATTAATAGCCCAATCTGAATATAATGGTATTCTCCATTATTTACAGCCTGCAACGAAAGGCTGGGAAACAAAAGCTTATACCTGCTCTTCTTTGACGGGAGAAGGCCTTGATGAAGTCTGGTCAATGATTCAGCTATTCCACAAAAAAACGAATGAGTCAGGCGTCTTTTCTAAACGACGTCAAAAACAAAACTTGGATTGGCTGCATTACATGGTGGAAGATTACTTGCGAATGAACTTCTATACTCATCCCAAAGTAACAAAAGTTCTACCGCAGATTGAACAGGCAGTTACTGAAGGGACATTATCTGCTACGATGGCAGCGAATGAATTAGTAAGAAACCGTAACCAGTAAGCAACTGATTTTCTAGAAGAGAAAAAATCGCTCAGGTGACTGATGATCCCCTGAGCGATTTTTTCGCGACTATAATTGTCCGACAATTTTCTTTAAGCGTTCTGCAAGTGGCAGTACAATGATACCGGCGACTACAACCTGAAGAAAGTTTCCGGGGATGGAGCCGAATGGCTGTATCCAGTTACTGTAAAGAATAACCTCGACAAAGTAGTAGCCCACGATTTTTATAATCAGGGCAGCGGCAATTGCCAGTGTGTATACAAGCACTCTTTTGCCAGGTAGCTTTTCGGCTATGAGGCCGGCTACATAGCCCATTGCACCCACGATGATGAATGTAAACGGTGCCCATGCTGTCCAACCAGAGATCAGATCGAAGAGACCCATTCCGAAGGCGCCTGCTATGGCTCCTGTTTTTCTGCCGTAAACAAAGGCTGCGATAAACAGAGGCACGTTGCCCAAATGGATTAGGCCTCCGTTACCCATTATGGGGAGCCTGATGTTGATGAACATTGTAGCTGCGAGGGTAAAAGCGATGAAAAGGGCATTGATGACGAGCATTTTTGTTCTCGATGTGCTTCTTGATGAGAATGTAGAATCCATATGATTGCCTCTTTCTTTTTTTCTATTATCATACTCGGAATCAGATACTTAATAAATATGCTTCCACCTATTTATTTTCGCTGGTACATTTAAGAGTTGGATTTAGGGAAGAACAATCCCATTAGTGAGACTACTAGAGATACGATGACGATCGTATTGATGACTTGGGTATTAAGTAAGGAACTATCATAGATATTAACTCCAAGTAGAGCGGCACCAAGACGCCTATTCCATTCAAAAACGATTGAGGAGGCGTTTTTTATTATGTTACATGTACGAAAACAATCCCAACATCAAAAGAATATGATATGTAGAATTGAATTTATGTGAGGAGAGTGAGGTTATGCTCAGGATAGATTACATTAAAGGAAAGGGAAGGGGAGTAATTGCCGCAAAGGATATTAAAAAAGGGGCAATCATTGAATGTTCACAGGTCATCGTGATTCCACCTGATGAATTAATGTACATTTTCAAAACCGTCTTAATAAATTACATCTTCAGCTGGGGAAGTAACAGTTCAGCGATTGCATTGGGGTACGGCTCCTTATATAACCATTCCTATCATCCAAATGCCACTTATTTCACGAGGATAAAAGACATGTGCATCGAATTTCAGGCATTAGAAAATATTCAAGAAGGTCAAGAGATTACGATAGATTACGAGTGGTTCCCAAATGGCCTATGTTTGCGCTATCCGTAATCCTACTTTACGAGCGAAATTAGACAAATACCCATTTCTTTTGCAGGCAAGCGCCTCTTTCTAGTTATCTGCATAGTTTAACACAGTACTTGATGGAAAGTAGTTAAAAATTGGAGGAGGAATTTCCAGGATGAACCAAGAAGAGGCGTTCAGCGACGAGTTTTATAGAACTGACGATTATATGCAAGATTTTGGGCCAGGACCTATAGGATTTTCATACCCTTCCGCATCTTTCCAGAATACTCAGCTTATGTCACCTTTTTACAGTTGGTATTATCCCCATGCCCCGTACTATCAACCGTATGGTTATGATCCCTTCCCGTATGAATATTATCCAACACAACCGGGACCTGGAAAGGGACCCGGAAAAGGGCCTGGAAAAGGCCCTGGAAAAGGGCCAGGAGCAAGACTGAGCGAAGAAGAGGCGTACAATATTTTGTACAACATTTTTTCCCAAATAGAAAATGATAATAGACAACGACCGGTTTACTATGATTATGTTTCAGGTGTACAAATACAACAAAGAGCACGTATTGCATGGTATTCCTTGAAGAGTGCTGTACGTATTATGAGAAGACTTCCATACCGATCCGCTATTCATGTTGCTGGTTTTTTGGAAGGCACAATTATGGCAAGAATCGGTGAAGCTGGAACAATTGCCGCTGCGGCTCTAGTAGTACGCCTTAGTGATTTTTTAGTCCATAACTTTGCTGCATATGCTTCGAATCCAGCATTAGCGACCTACCGAGCTGAACAAATTGTAGATCTTATTTCTCTTTTGTTGTAATTAATCAAAAATGAACACAATGTATATCTGAATGTGTTCACTCCTAGGATGCTGTTCAATTTAGCAGCATCCTTTTCATGCAGTTGGTCCCGATCCCGTCCATCCCATGCTGAATGGTAGTATGTATCTAAATAATGGTAAGTGATCAATTACTAATAACAGATAAGCGACTAACAGCATTGTTCTGTTCTCGGTATGTCCACGCGGATAACTGGACTACTTCCCTTCGAGCTTCAACACATTCGACTCCAGGTTTGACAAAATGGCAAACAATTAGTTACAGTTTTTTCTAAAGCTGTGTTTGATCACAATTTGCAGAAAGTAGTATCCAAGCGCGTTATGGCTGATCTCCATGGCATAGGAATTGTGAGGATTATGTCAGAAGATTCAATAATAGTGGACTATACGTTTAAATAGGAGGGCGATTATGAAGATAGCAAAGGTAGAAGCAGGCGGGGCAAATATTGCCGTCGTGAGCAGCAACGAGATACTAATTGTGGATGTTCAGACAGCATTGGATCTTATGGCAACCGTACAATATGAAACAGGCTGCGATCGTATCATCATAAACAAATCCCTGCTCAACGAAAGCTTTTTCGATTTGAAAACACGCCTTGCAGGCGAAATCCTTCAGAAGTTCATCAATTATCGCGTAAAGGTTGCCATCGTTGGTGATTTTTCCGTGTATTCAAGCAAAAGCTTAAAAGACTTCATCTATGAATCGAACAACGGAAACGCCATCTTCTTCTTGCCGACCGAACAACAAGCGATTGAAAAATTAAGCATGTTGAAGTAGTAGATTGAATGGGAGGAAGATAGGTGTCAAACGTACGGCGCAGTCATGCTGAGTATCCAATGGTGAAAATTCCCGCAGGTGAAGTTGAATTAAGGGACGATCGAAAAAAGACAACATGGACGGTAGATGTGAATTCTTTTTTGCTTGCACCGGTTCCCGTTACGAAAGAGCTATATTTTTCGATATTGCAAAAGACAGTTGGACCTAATGACAATCCACAGACTCCGGTTGTGGAAGTCTCATGGAATGATGCTATTCTTTTTTGTAATTTGCTATCTCAGCACTCAGGTCTGCAGGAATGCTACTTGGTAAGTGAAGATGGTGAGAGTGTCGACTGTAACTGGGGAGCGAATGGCTATCGTCTTCCTACAGAAGCGGAATGGCAGTATGCGTGCAAAGCGGGAACCACTGGCTATCGATATGGCGAGCTTGATGTGATCGCTTGGTATCATGAAAACTCTGAGGGTATGGTACATGAGGTAGGTAAAAAACTGCCGAATGTGTGGGGGCTCTACGATATGTTAGGGAATGTTTGGGAGTGGTGTTGGGATCTGTACGATGTGGAAGTGTACGGTTCCTATAGAGTTTTTCGCGGTGGAAGCTGGGCGGAAGAGGCAAGGGGCTGTGGGGTGACATGCCGTCGCCGCAGTCACCCTACCTTTCGAATTGATGATCTCGGCTTTCGTCTTGCCAGATCCCTGTAAAGTGGCGCAGAAAACCCCACCTAAAGGAGAAGAAATCCGACTCCAATCAACGAAAGGTTGCGTATAACGATAGGAGCGTCGATGCCGTAGTTTCCCTGCGCACGTTGGCATCAAAATAATAGTTGTAATAGGGATCTTCGGCATCGTCCAGCACCAGGATTTTATCTGCCCTAGATAGCCCGCACGTGTCCACCACATAAACGTCAGGTCCTTTAAAAGCATAGGCGAAACCATTAACGTGTGCTTTCCGTGTCAAAAGATCGAATTCGAATCTGCTAAGCCGTTTTTCAGGGCCCCATTCCATCATCATCTTATCACGGTCCTGCGCTTCGGAAGGCGCGCTGATGTTATATAAATAGACTCTGTGCGACATAGTTTGGCTTCTCCTTGATTCCAAATTCAACCACAAACAGTATCTTGTTAGAATTTTCCTGTCCATTATTATAGCATGTATATGTTCTAAACCCGAATTTCAAAGTAACTCCGATACTAAACTTTATGAATCAGGGTAAAACCGACTCGCGTAAAGCATATGTACTCTCGGGATTTTACCATAAACAGAAGGCTGCCGATAACAATGGAGCGGCTGCCTTCTGCAAAGGTGTGGAGTATTTTCATACCTTAGACCATGAGGAAACAGTAATAAATCTTGCTTAGGTGAGTGAGAAGCTCACTTCTTTCTCGTTTTAACGGCTAGACCGCTAAAAGAAACAGGACCAACAACATTAGCTCTGGTATTTGCGGTTCAATTTTCAGCGGTTAATGTGTAGGTGTGGTTTCCAGATCTAACATTTCTATCGATTGCCTGAAACGTGACGGAATAATTTCGTTCAGAACCAGCTGATTCAATACCTTGTACTGTATTGAAAATCTCTTTTCCGTCGCGGAAGATTCGAAAGAGAATTTGAGCGATACCAGTAATTCCTCGGACCCCAACAGTTGCTACTAATTCAACCCGATTCGGTCGAGCATTCATAGCAGGTATTCTGATTCGAATGGTTGCTAGGCGAGACCTTCCTGGAGAACGTCTGATAGTAAATGCCCTAGCTAAATTGAATTTACGTCGCGGCTGAACGGCAGCTTTATCGAGTACCCTTGCCAATAAAAAACAACTCCTCTTGTTTGATAATCTTAAGATATGTTGGACAAAGGGAGAGTGATTGGACGAGGATTCAACCATCTAGAATTTTTCCGTTTGCGGACGGCAAGGCTATGCTGGTGACTGATAAAAAGGAATTCAGCCAATGCGATCTTGCTACCAAGTAGCTGACAACAGTAGTTGCACCGAAGCCGAAGCTGGAAGGACGATTGCCTATGTCAAAAGGGATAAAGAAAAAAAGTCGGCACTGCATTTACTAAAAAATGAAGGCTCCTCAGCCTTTACACGCGAAGGCAGTTGACACTGATCCAGTAATTCACTATACTGTCTGTAATCTTATATGCGACATACGTTGAAAGAGCCCAGTAGCAGCTTGGTCCCTGTTCTAGAAAGCCGGTGGTGATGGAACCCGGTACACACGAAGCTAGCGAATTACAACTCTGGAGTATCTCGGGTAATGCTGAGCGGAATGGCGAACGATAACTCGCCGAGAGCGGCATGAATGGCGTGCAAAAAGCGCAATGGCCATTGGTGCAATCTGGGTGGTAACACGGTTATTCAATCGTCCCTATGTCTACAATAGACAAGGGGCGATTTTTTTATTTTTCAACGCGCAAAGATGATTTGGTATAGGATACCTAAGAACCAAAGGGAGTGGTATGGCTGTGAATATTATCGACGAACTGCAGTGGCGCGACGCCATCAATCAACAAACAGATGCTGATGGCCTTCGGGAATTAACGGAACAAAAAGCAATCTCGCTATACTGTGGTGTAGATCCGACGGGTGACAGTATGCATATTGGTCACTTGATCCCATTCATGGTACTGAAACGCTTTCAGCTTGCTGGGCATCGTCCGGTCATTCTGATTGGCGGAGCAACGGGTACGATCGGGGATCCGAGCGGTCGTCAAACAGAACGTTCCCTGCAAACGCTGGAACAAGTCCAAGCGAACGTGGACGCACTGACCGCACAAATGAAAAAGCTGTTCGTAACAGAAGGCGATAACCAAATTCGCATGGTCAACAATTATGACTGGACACATAAAATCAATGTTATCGAATTTTTGCGCGATTATGGGAAAAACTTCAGCATCAATACCATGCTGGCAAAGGATATTGTGTCGAGCAGGCTTGAAACGGGTATTTCCTTTACAGAATTCTCTTACCAAATCCTCCAGTCGCTCGACTACATGCATCTGTACCAGCATGAAGATGTACAATTGCAAATCGGCGGCTCGGACCAATGGGGGAACATTACAAGCGGTCTCGATCTGATTCGGAAAAAAGAAGGGCCAGAGGCAAAAGCATTCGGTCTCACGATCCCCCTCATGTTAAAAGCTGACGGTACGAAATTTGGAAAAACAGCTGGGGGAGCGATCTGGCTGGATCCGAACAAAACAACGCCGTTCGAATTTTATCAGTTCTGGGCAAACACCGATGACCGCGATGTTGTGAAATACTTGAAATACTTTACGTTCCTGTCCAAAGAACAAATTGATGAGCTGGCTGAAAAGGTGCAGACGGAACCGCACAAACGCGAAGCCCAAAAAATGCTGGCAGAGGAAATGACGAGATTCGTGCATGGCGAAGAACTGCTGGAGCAGGCCAAACGGATTACCGCCGCTTTGTTCAGCGGAGATATTAAATCGCTGACTGCCGATGAGATCGAGCAAGGCTTCAAAGAGATGCCGACGTATGAAGCAACGAAGGAATCCAAAAACATCGTCGACTGGCTGGTTGATCTAGGCATCGAGCCATCCAAGCGCCAGGCACGCGAGGATATTACAAAAGGCGCGATTTCGATGAATGGTGAGCGCGTCAGCGACCTTGGGCTCGAAGTGACAGCGGACCTCGCCATCGGTGGCCGTTTTATCATCATCCGCAAAGGCAAGAAAAATTACAGTCTGGTGAAAATGTCCTAGAAGACAGAACAACGAGAAGTCCCCCCTTGAATTTATGAGGGAGGCTTTTTCGTTTTTTCATTAATTCTGGATCAAACTGCTTTCTTTTTAAGTACATTATTGCTTTCGAAAACCTTACTCAAAATAGTGAGGATCAATCCAACCAATGTAACTAAAGCAGCCACCCATGGGAGGGACTGAAGATCTAAAGGACTTTCTAGCACAATGCCGCCTAACCAAGCACCGATGGCACCTCCAAGGTTAAAAGCTCCGATATTGAGAGCAGATGCTAGATTTGGAGCAGATTTTGCTTGCTCCAATACGCGCATCTGGAACCCGGGAACGGTGCCAAACGCAGCAATCCCCCAAATGAAAATGGTTACGATCGTCGCGAATTTATGATGAATCGTGAGAGAGAAGAGTCCTAAAATAGCAATCAGGAGGATGAGCATTCCGATTAAGGAAGGCATAAGCTTCCAATCGGATAGTTTGCCTCCCACGATGTTGCCAATGGTTAAGCCTGCACCAAGTAATAGAAGCAAGCTCGTCACCGTATCGTGGTGGAAGCCTGTAATATTGGTTAGCATGGGTGAAATATAGGTGAAAACGACAAACACGCCACCAAAACCGAAAACGGTCGTTAACAGTGTTAGTAATACTTGAGGTTGGCGAAGAACACTTATTTCTTTACGGAAACTAGGGATGTCCTGTTTGGGTAATTTTGGAACAAATATAGCTAATGCTAGTAATGAAAAAACGCCCAGGAACGAGACGACCCAGAATGTGGAACGCCATCCATATGCTTGTCCTATATAGGTTCCGAATGGAACACCAAGTATATTGGCCAAAGTTACTCCGATGAACATCATGGAAATCGCGCTTGCTTGTTTATCTGGGCTGACTAATTTTGCGGCAACTACAGATCCGACTCCAAACAGGGTGCCATGTGTAAAGGCTGATAGAATGCGAGCGATGAGTAAGAGCTTGTAGGTAGAGGCAGTAGCACTAAGGATGTTGGCGATTACAAATAATCCCATCAATAACATAAGCAATATTTTTCTCGGTAAACGAATTGTCATTACAGTTAGAAGAGGCCCACCAATTGCTACGCCTAGAGCGTAAACAGAAACCAATAATCCTGCTTTACTAATGGAAATGTCGAGATCTGTTGCGACTTCAGGTAGGAGTCCCATAATGACAAATTCTGTTGTACCAATAGCAAAGGCACTGATCATCAAAATATAGATCGCGATTGGGAAGCGTGATTTGATTTCTTTTTGAGTCAAAGTAGAATCGGGATTCATGTTTCTTGCTCCTGTCTTTTGATTTTGATTGCACAGTCGATTATGCTTGATAGGGAGAATGGTGAGAAGTACGCACAATCATTCGCGTTAGTTTCTTCAAAGTAAGTATCATGGGGGGAGAAAAATTGAGACCAGCAGAATCTGATTATGCTGCGAATGTGACTCTTGGAATCATCGAAGGAAAATGGAAGTTGCTGCTTCTTTGTCATTTACGAAATGGAACCAAACGATTTTGTGATTTTACCCGTCTAATTCCAGGTCTAACGCAAAAAGTACTAACCTATCAACTAAGAGACTTGGAGTCTCATGGGTTAGTAAAAAGAGTGGTATATCCTGAAATCCCGCCGAAAGTGGAATATTCTTTGACCGCTTATGGGGAAAGTTTAATCCCGTTAATGGATTTAATGAATCACTGGGGAGAAGAACACCAAAAACATATAAACCGCTCTGAGTTCATTTGTTAATAAATGTAAGTAGATGTATTGCGGCTCAAAATGAAACGTCCTTTTTCGGTGTGCGTTCGCCCAAATGGGAATATTCCGAAAAGGGGCGATTTAAAAAGAGGTGTAAATATGGTAGAAGAGCTAGCCAATTATTTAAAGGAATGTGACATTGAAGTTGTTGCAGTAAAAAATTTATTGCTACCTGCCACAACGGAAGGGAAGCACAACATTTTGGTCGTACCTGGTTACAATCTGGTAGAAATGATGGAGGAAGTACAGGACGAAGAAGACTCACTCTCTGCCTATGTTCATACACAGCTGGAGGAGGTCCAGCGCTTATCTGTGGAGGATGCATTTCGAAAAATTGCAGAGTCTCAGCTTGTGTATACGGATCTTTCACCCGAGCAGAAAAGCTTGGAAGGAAAAGACTTTGAAGATATTTATCGGGCGTACGCTTTATTATGGGAAGGCAACGAGCTTATGAACGAACAGCATTGTGAAACCAAGACAATGCCTTTTGCGTTTCATACAGGATGGGTAGAGAGAAAAATGGGTGAAGATGAGGAGCTTATTGTCCTGACACTGCCGTTGGAAGCGGGATACGAAGCACCGTTGTGGGTACCAATGGGAGGCTTCAATGAATGTCCTTTGCCCGTATATCAGTCGGTGATCTTTAGACATTTTCAAGAGAGTTATGGAGTCACGCTTCTCGCAGTGTCTGACGATACGTGGATTTTACAGACAGGAAGACGACCGCAGACGTATGAGGAGGCATTAACACTGGCGAAAGAGCACTTTATTTTTTGTCAGTATGTCTTAGAAGATCAGCCAACGATAGGACATTACGTCGATTATTTAATGAAGAATGACGTGTGGTATTTTTGGTGGGATTAAATGCATACCTATAACCTTTTGGAAAAAGTGTTGTTTTTACCTGCTAAATTAGATAAGAAGAGCTGGCAGACTCCGTGCAGGGCAAGACCATTGTGATAACGGGGGCAAGCTCCGGGATTGGGGAGCAGGTCGCTTATCTCCTGGCCGATTTCCAGGTTCAGATGATCCTCGTGGCCAGAAGAGAGGAAAAGCTGCAAAATATGAAACGGGAAATCGAAAAGAAGGCTGCCAAGGTGAGCTTCTATCGGGCAGATCTGAGAGATTCGGATGAGATGGAAGCGTTCCTCTCGTTTTTGCATCAACAGCCTGACGGAGTGGATATTGTGGTGAACAACGCAGGTCTATCCATCAGACGTTCGATTGCGGACTCTTTGGATCGGTATCACGATTTTACCCGAACGATGGCGATTAATTATTTTGCCCCTGTCAGATTGCTCTTGTCTGTCATTCCCATGCTTAAACAAAATCAAGGTCAGGTGATCAACGTTTCTACCATAAACACTTCGTTAATCCCTATTCCTTTTTGGGCTGCGTATCAGGCCTCTAAGTCAGCTTTTGATACATGGTTTCGGTCTGCAGCACCCGAATTGAATGCAATGGGGATCTCCACGACGTCTATTTACCTTCCACTTGTGAAAACACCAATGATCCTGCCCACTGCTGCTTATCAAAACATGCCCGCTATGAGCTCGGAGCACGCAGCTCAAATGATTGCTAAATCGATGTATACAAAACGTAAAAACATGAAGCCGTGGTGGTTGATCTTTGGACAATTGGCCTCCCTTTTTGGCAGAGGACTTTGGGAGTGGACAATCCCGGGAAGGCTGCAGAGAGGGGGGAAATGACATTGCCGATCGTTCATCTATTCGTGGTGCTCTACAAAATGAGAATGCTTTCGCCAGTGGGGTTGTATAGGCTGGTCGCTGCCATATTTCAGTATGGAATCAATTTAATGATGCTTGTGAGGGTAGCTGAGCGAGCGTACGGTTCCAAGGTGGCTTTGGTGGATGAGCAGGAGACAATCAGCTTTCAACAGTTATTGTCCCAATCGGAGCACCTCTCTATCATTTTGAAGCAAAGATACGGGCTTACCAGCGGCCAGAAGGTTGGTTTCTTATGCCAAAACCATGCTTCTTTGGTGAAATCTATTTTTGCTGCTTCATTTACAGGATCAACAATTTATTTGCTCAACACCGGAATGAGCAACGAACAGTTCAATCAACTCCTGGACATGTATGATTTCGATTTTCTTGTCTTTGATGAGGAGCTGACTTCATTTATTGAACAATCGAAGTATACTAGAGACAAGGTATTGAGTTACCACGATCATTTGCCCGCCATCAATAATCTGCTGGATACATTCGTTCATGAGAAACATAAGCGACGCAGAACGTCTTCAAGCCAGATCATACTGCTGACAGGCGGTACTACGGGAAAGGCGAAAAATGCCGCACACAAGCCATCCCTGTTCAATTATTTGCCTCCGTTTTCAGTACTGCTTACCCGACTTCAACTCATGCGTCATCATACGGCTTATATCGCCACTCCCATCTATCATGGATACGGGATAGCCATATTACTGTTGTTTATCGCATTGGGAAAGAAAATAGTCGTTACATCCGGATTTGACGCTGAAAAGGCATGTGACCTCATACAAAAACATAAGGTTGAAGTTGTAACCGTCGTCCCTCTGATGGTCAGTAAAATGATGAAACATAATGTCGAGTCTTTGAAATCGCTTCGTTGCATCGCATCAGGTGGAGCAGAGCTGGGTCCGAAACTTGTAGCCGAGGTGTTCAGCAAATTAGGTAATGTCTTATACAATCTGTACGGTACTTCGGAAGCTGGCCTGAATATCATTGCCACACCGCTGGATTTAAAATATTCGGCGAATACGATTGGCCAAAAAATAAAAAACGCCAGAATACACGTGGTGGATCCCACTAAGAAAAAATGTAGAGCGGGCGCCATAGGTGAATTTTGCATAAAAAATAGATGGTCCATGCGAAATAGAAATGGAACGTGGATCTCGACTGGCGATTTAGGTTACCGGGATGAAAGAGGGTATTATTTTTTATGCGGAAGAACGGATGATATGGTCGTTTCTGGCGGTGTAAATGTTTATCCGATCGAGCTAGAACAAATACTGATCCATCACCCCGCGGTACAAGACGTAGCGGTAATAGGGATTCGTGATGAAACGTATGGGCAACGGTTGAAAGCGGTCGTTCAGCCCGTTCAAAATGTGGATCTTACAAAAGAGGCACTACTAGAATGGTTGCGCCCTAAAGTTGCAAGGTATCACTTGCCCAAAGAGATCGTCTTCGTTGACCAGATTGCCTACACGCATTTGGGGAAGCTCGATAAGAAGCAGCTTACATAAACGACAGGCTATACTCATTGCAAATTGAATTGCAGGGGGAAAACCAATGCGAGCGATTGTATGCACGAGATATGGATCACCGGATGTTTTGGAGCTTACTGAGGTAGATAAACCTGTCCCTCGGGATAATGAAGTGCTGGTTAAAATTCATGCGACAACTGTAACATCTGGGGATTGTAGAGTGAGGAGCTTCCAAAGCCCTTTTCTTGTACTGGATCCCCATGCGAATATTTTTAGGCCTCAGCAAACCAAGAAAACCGATTTTGGGTGTGGAGCTAGCCGGGGAAATAGAAGCCATAGGCAAAAATGTAAAGCGGTTTAAGAAAGGCGACCAGATCTATGCATTAAACGGGATGCATTTTGGTGCTCATGCCGAGTACATCTGTCTGCCTGAAGACGGTACCATGACCTTAAAACCTGCGAATGCAACCTATGAGGAAGCGGCAGCCGTTCCGTTTGGAGGAACGACCGCCTTGCATTTTCTGAGAAAAGGAAATATCCAGCCCGGACAAAGAGTCCTTATCTATGGAGCTTCAGGAGCGGTAGGGACTTCTGCCATGCAGCTTGCCAAGTATTTTGGGGCAGAGGTTACCGGGGTATGCAGCACCGCGAATTTCGAAATGGTGAAATCTCTGGGAGCCGATAAGCTCATCGATTACACGAAAGAGGATTTTGCGAGGACAGGAGAGCGTTATGATATCGTCTTTGATGCCGTTGGGAAAAGCTCGAAATCCAATTGCAGGAAAGCACTGACGACGAACGGGACTTACTTGACAGTGGATGGTCAGGGCATCGCAAAGGTTCGCACGGAAGATTTGCTTTTCCTCAAAGAGCTTATGGAAATGGGGAAATTAAAAGCGGTTATAGATAGACGCTACCCGCTGGAGCAAATCCCTGAAGCGCACAAATATGTAGAACAAGGGCACAAAAAGGGAAATGTAGTCATCACCGTGGTACATGATGACAAAGCCTAGCAGGTTCCATCCCGAGGTTGTAAGGAAGGCTGTTTCTCAGTCTTCTTTTTTTATTGACTTGTAGGGGCAAGTGCTTTACTTTGGAGCGGCTTTCCCTTTTTTCACATAGGAAAAAGAATACCCGGTAATGAAGACGCTAATGAGCAAGAAGGAAGCACCAGATTGGTGAAATAAGTAATGAGATCCAGACGGCTCCGGCCATCATGGCCACTATTGTCCCAATGTAGGTGACATTATTCATCATCTTCCTAACAAACTTCCTAACAAACAATTTTGCAGCATCAGAAAAGTATGCGAGGGATCGGACACCTGGTCAATGTCACCAACCAAAAAACGAAGATTTTACAAGGTTATGTTAATCAAAAGAGTTGCCGGTTTTACACACGGTTTTTAGTTGGGTTATTCAAGTTGAGAAGAAGTTACAATACTCCTATTGACAATATAGGGTAGGGGGCTATACTATAAAAGCGTCGAACTCCGGTAAATTATGGGATTGTATTGGCGTCGATATAAGACGGCCGTCACGAGCGTCAATCACTTTTCCGGGATCAACCGAGTGATTCGAAAGTAAAGGAGGGTACGTTCATGGGAAATCAAGCACAGGCCGTTTTTCTGCCGGATCCGAGACGTTGGAAAGCACTTGCATTATTATGCTTGGCCAATTTTATGGTGATCATGGACACATCGATTATCGGGGTTGCACTGCCGGCGATAAAAGAAGCACTTGGATACACGCAAGCGAATTTACAGTGGGTTTTCAACGCTTATGTCATTTTCTTTGGCGGCTTACTCTTATTGGGTGGTAGATTGTCCGACCTTTTTGGTCAAAGACGCATGTTCATGTGGGGATTTTCGATCCTTACTCTCGCCTCATTACTTGCTGGTGTTGCCTGGAACGAAGAGTCGCTTAACATCGGCCGGGCGTTGCAAGGTATTGGTTCTGCATTCATTGCGCCGGCAGCCTTAACGATTGTCATGATGTTATTTGGTGGCAATGCGAAAGAACTGGGGAAAGCATTCGGCTTTTGGGGAGCTTCAGCGGCGGCAGGAGGAACTGCCGGGGTATTTCTCGGGGGTGTCATTACCGAGTGGCTTAGCTGGCAGTGGACATTTCTGATTAATATTCCGGTTGGACTCTTTGTCCTTTTCCTTTCACCAGCTATCCTTTCAAAAGGGATGGTCAGAAAAGGAAGTGTCGATATTTTGGGCGCTCTTTCCGTCACTGCGGCCCTTGTCCTAGCCGTTTATGGGATTGTGGCAGCAGAACATAACGGGTGGAGTTCAACCACTACGATATGGACCCTCATTTCCGCCGTTATACTGTTCGTTCTATTCCTTATTGTTCAGACGTTCAAAAGAGAACCATTGGTCCCACTGCGAATATTCTCCGCACCAAATCTGGCAGCAGGCAACATTGCTTTGATCATGCTCTCCGGCGCATGGATTCCGCTTTGGTTTTTTCTGAATCTGTACTTGCAGCAAATTTTGAAATTCAATGCTTTTGCAGGCGGTCTTGGGATGCTTCCCATGACAATCCTCATTATGGTCTTCATGGTTTTCATCACAGGGAAACTCATCGGGAGGTTTGGAATAAAGGCGAACTTAGTCATTGGTTTGATTGCCTTAGGTGGATCTTTGCTCCTGTTTGCTGAAAACACTCCCATTGACGGTAACTTCCTGGTAAACGTCCTTCCTGCTTCCTTACTAGGGGCTTTAGGTATGTCACTTGCCTATATCCCGGCAACCATGTCTGCGATGTCTGGAGCAAAACCGGAGGAGGCCGGACTTGCTTCTGGCATTGCGAATACGAGTTACCAGATCGGTTCTGCCATCGGACTCGCTGCTATGGTAGCGATTGCTGCTGCAACCACGGGATCACAAACAGGTACGGAACAGGTTGTCGCACTCAACGCAGGGTTTCACCAAGCCTTCTTTTGGTCAGGCATCGTTGCTCTCGTGGGTGCGGTCTTGGCGCTCTTTTTTATCCAATCACCTAAGCAGGGAGAGTCTAAGGGACCTTCGGCAATGTAAAGATTCCTCTCCAGCCGGCCAAAAGCGGTTTGGCTGGAGCCTCTTTTTATCTCATTGCTTGGAATAGGGGGAGGGAGTATACTATAATTAATGTAAAAAGGAGATGATGGGAATGAGTACGGAAGCAGAACAAATGGTTCAAACAACTTTTGGAGAGTCGACTTGTTGTTCTCCTGGAGAAACTGGGCGCAAGAGCCATCATTCCGATAAGATTAAAAATGGTTTGATCAGCCGCTTAAACCGGATTGAAGGTCAGGTTCGCGGTATTAAAGGGATGATTGAAAAAGATGCATACTGCGATGATGTTCTGAATCAAATCTCTTCGATCCAATCTGCGCTGAATGGGGTGGGAAAGCTCCTACTCGAACATCACATGAAAAGCTGTGTGATCGAGCGGATCCAGGAAGGCGATACGGAAGTGTTGACAGAACTCATAACAACCATGAATAAACTGATGAAGTAACGGGAAGATAAAGAGAAGGCAGCTGTCGTGCTGCTATTTTCTTGGTTTAAAATATAGGGTACATGGGTATCGTAAAATTATTGTTGACACCATATACCATAGGGGAGTATATTATAACCAAGGGGTCGATGGAAATGAAACCCAATGAGTCAACTGATTTACATCAACCAAAGAGCCACCTGAATTCAAAAGAGAAATCAGCTATCAAAACCAGACTAAATCGGATTGAAGGCCAAATTCGCGGTGTACAGGGACAGGTGGAACGAAATGAATATTGTGATCACGTCTTGAATCAATTGGCTGCCATCCACTCCGCACTTAACGCAGTAGGTAAACTGCTTTTGGAGAATCATTTAAAAACGCACGTGGTAAGCCGTATTCAACAGAAGGATGAAGCGATTCTCGAAGAAACGATCCAAACATTAAAAATTTTGATGAAATAAAGGAGAGAGCATGATGAAAAATCTTATATTGCAAGTAGAAGGCATGAGCTGCCAACACTGCGTCATTTCCATCGAAGGGGCGCTTAAAGAAATCGGGGCGAACGGAAAAGTCGATCTCGCGAGCAATACGGTGGATGTAACGTATGATGAAAACCAAATTTCTCTTGAGACCGTAAAAGAAGCGATTGAGGAGCAAGGTTACGAAGTCTTATGAACAATTATGAAACAAGGAAAGGAGTAATTGGTTATGGAAGCAACGGCTTCGACCGCAAACAAACAAGTCAACTTGCAAATCACAGGCATGACGTGCGCTGCATGTGCGCTCCGAATCGAAAAGGGTTTGAATAAACTGGAAGGCATCTCGACGGCAAATGTAAACTTCGCCATGGAAAAAGCAAGTGTTGTCTTTGATTCGACCAAAGTCGATGTAAAACGCATCGAAGAAAGCATCAAGAAACTGGGATACGGCATGGCGAAAGAAGTCGTCGATTTCCAACTGGAAGGGATGACATGCGCCGCATGTGCGAACCGAATTGAAAAAGGCCTGAATAAGCTCCCTGGCGTTACGAATGCAACGGTCAACTTTGCCATGGAAACGGCGCACGTCGAGTATTCCCCGAGCGAGGTTTCCGTAAGCGATATGCAGAAAAAGGTGCAGCAGCTCGGATATAAAGCTATTTTGAAAACAGAGAATGAACCTGCGCACGATCACCGTTCGAAAGAAGTGCAGAATCAAAAACGGAAATTGCTCCTTTCGGCGATTCTCTCGTTCCCACTCTTGTGGGCCATGGTTAGCCACTTTTCGTTTACTTCCTGGATCTACATGCCGGAAATTCTCATGAATCCATGGTTGCAACTGATTCTGGCCACCCCAGTTCAATTTTACGTAGGCAGACAATTTTATGTGGGTGCATACAAAGCCCTGCGTAATGGCAGTGCCAACATGGATGTATTAGTCTCGCTCGGTACATCAGCGGCGTACTTTTACAGCTTATATCTGACAATCATTTGGTTCACAAGCGGTGGAGGAGCGCACCACGGTCCGTCCCTCTACTACGAGACGAGTGCCGTTCTTATCACACTCGTGATCATGGGCAAATTGTTCGAGTCGCTCGCCAAAGGACGTTCGTCGGAAGCCATCAAGTCCTTGATGGGACTGCAAGCCAAGACTGCTTTGGTAGTGCGCAACGGTCAAGAGCTGTCCATTCCGGTTGATGAAGTGATTGCCGGGGATCTCGTTCTGGTCCGTCCTGGAGATAAAGTGCCTGTCGATGGGGAAGTCATGGAAGGCATTTCGTCCGTGGACGAATCCATGCTCACCGGAGAAAGCATTCCTGTAGAAAAGAAACCCGGTGACGCAGTAATCGGCGCAACTATCAACAAAAACGGGATGTTACAAATAAAAGCAACCAAGGTTGGCAAAGAGACGGCGCTTGCCCAAATCATTAAAGTCGTGGAAGAAGCGCAGGGCTCGAAAGCACCAATTCAAAGGGTTGCAGACGTGATTTCTGGAATCTTTGTTCCCATCGTTGTCGGAATCGCGATTGTCTCGTTCTTGGTTTGGTACTTCTTCGTGACTCCAGGCGATTTTGCTGGGGCTTTGGAAATAGCGATTGCGATCCTGGTTATTGCTTGCCCTTGCGCATTGGGATTGGCAACACCAACCTCTATTATGGCAGGATCCGGACGCGCAGCCGAGCTCGGCATCCTTTTCAAAGGCGGCGAGCATCTGGAGCAAACCCATAAAATTGACGCGATTATTTTAGACAAAACTGGCACAGTCACAAAAGGGAAACCCGAGTTGACAGATGTTCTCGTCGACGGTGACGAAACGGACTTTCTCAGACTCGTTGGGGCAGCCGAGAAAAATTCGGAGCATCCACTTGCAGAAGCGATTGTGGCGGGCATTCGGGAAAAAGGCATCTCACTGCCAGGAACGGAAGGGTTTGAAGCGATTCCGGGCTTTGGAATCAAGGCCGTGGTGGAAGGGAAAGAGCTCCTTATCGGCACACGCCGGTTGATGGAAAAATTTGAAGTGGACGCCAAGGATTCGTATGCCACGATGTCTCTCCTTGAAGAAGCCGGTAAAACGGCCATGCTTGTCGCTATCAATAAACAGTACGCCGGTATAGTAGCGGTAGCAGATACGATTAAAGAAACCTCCAAGGATGCTGTCAGTCGTCTGAAACAAATGGGCATCCAGGTCATCATGATCACCGGAGACAACGAACGGACGGCAAAGGCCATCGCAGCCCAAGTCGGCATCGAGCATGTGCTTGCGGAAGTCCTTCCAGAGGGCAAAGCAGAGGAAGTTAAGAAACTGCAAGCCGGGGGCAAAAAAGTAGCGATGGTCGGGGATGGCATAAATGATGCGCCTGCTCTCGCAACAGCGGACATTGGAATGGCAATCGGCACAGGCACGGACGTCGCCATGGAAGCAGCGGATGTAACTCTCATGCGTGGTGACCTTTCCAGCATTCCGGATGCGATCTTTATGAGTCGGAAAACCATGAGTAACATCAAACAAAATTTGTTCTGGGCACTCGGATACAACACGCTCGGGATTCCGATTGCGGCCATTGGTTTATTAGCACCGTGGGTAGCAGGGGCGGCCATGGCGTTAAGTTCAGTATCCGTCGTTCTCAATGCACTGCGGCTGCAGCGAGTCAAGGTACCACAAAAATGAATGGAGAGAACGGTTATGAATAAGAAGATGATGATTCTTTCGACTTTACTCACCTTCAGTTTATTGGCCGGATGCGGCAATGCCAACGAAAATGCGCCTGCCAACGAGAATAACCACACTTCTGGTCATGGAGCAAGTCACGATCAAGCAGGCAATCAAGCGGAAAATCAAGCAGACAATCACGGCGGACATGGCGCTGAACAAATACCGGTGTCAGATAACCTGAAAGCTTCGTTTGCTTTCGCCTCGGGCAGCGCAAAAGCAAACGAAGAAACGGAAATAACCGTTCAAATCACCAATAAGGATGGCTCGCCGGTAAACGATTTCGAGGTCAATCATGAGAAATTGCTTCATCTGATCATCGTTAATCACGATCTGTCATACTTTGCCCATATCCATCCCGATTTCAAGGGAGACGGTAAATTTACCATAAACAATGCTTTTCCTGCCGGTGGCAAATACAAGATGTTTGCGGATTTCAAACCTGTCGGCGGGTCCACCACGACTTTGAGCGAATGGATGGATGTGGAAGGGAAAGAAGGGGAACATGCTGCCGTCACACCTGATTCCAAGCTAGTCAAAGAAGTCAACGATAAAGAAATCGAGCTCGCCTTGACCAGCACGAAAGCAAAAGAAGATGTCACGTTGACGTTCGACATCCGCGATGCGAAGACGAAGCAAGGAATTAACAACCTGGAGCCTTATTTGGGTGCGGTGGGCCATGTGGTCATTCTTTCAGAAGATGCGGGACAGTACCTCCATGTACATCCGCTTGATGAAAAAGCAACCGGGCCAAAAGCACAGTTCGCAACATCTTTTCCGAAAAGCGGCACCTATAAGATTTGGGGACAATTTCAGCATAGAGGCGAAGTCATTACCGTTCCTTTTGTAGTTGAAGTGAAATAATCGGCAACGGGAGAGAGGAGATGGATCATGGGAGAAAAAATAAAAATAGCCGTCAGCCCTGCGATTCAAATCGGAGGAAGTTTATTTACAGCGGAGCAGCTCGCCAAGATCGGTACCGTGGCAGGGCAGGATACCAAAATTGAAATGACGACTTTCAAACAGCTGTATGTGGAGGTTCCCCTTGAGCAGCATGATGCGATCAAGGAAGAGCTTCAACGCTTTGGACTTGAGGTGTATCCGGCGGGTTTTGTCACCAAAAGCTTGATCGCTTGCAATTTTTGCAAAGGTACCGAAGAGGCCGGTCTGGAAACCGCGCGAATGGTCAATCAGGCCATTGCTGGAATTGAAACACCTACACCAATCAAAATTGGGTATGCGGGCTGTGCGCTCGGCACCAGCGAGCCCCTGTTAAAAGATATTGGTATCGTTAAAATGCGGGACTCCTTTGACATTTACGTAGGGGGAGAACCCAAAGGTCTGAAAGCAGCCCTAGCCAAACAGCTTGTATCCGGATTATCGGAAGTACAACTGGTGCCGGCAATTAAGAAGATCATCGATTTTTATAAGGAAAATGCAAAAGGGAAAGAAAAATTCAGTAAATTCGTCGATCGTATCTCATTGGAACAATTGAAACAGATTGCCGGATAATGAACTAAAATAGAGAGGGGGTGAAGATAGATGCAACCGGCAACCATTAAAGTGGAGGGCATGTCTTGCCGTTCTTGTATCGGATCCATTGAGAGTGCGATCCGTGTGATCGGCGTTGAAGGTCACGTAAACTTTGAGCAAGGCACCGTTCAGGTTCAATATAATGAATCTGAAGTGGAACTATCTAACATACATGAAGCAATCAGAGCCAAAGGTTATAAAGTTGTGGAATAGTCTTAGGGAAGGTGTAGCGCAAAGCTACATCTTTTTTATTGAGTAAAGTTAGTAAACAGGAGAGGAATGACCACTCTCGCTTTGTTTTGTTATATTAAAACGCCCAATTTCCGTCTCGGATCAAGGTCTCTCTTTTTCCATCTGCTGTTTCCCCGTCAATATTCATTTCCGACGTACCGATCATGAAATCCACATGTGTAAGGCTGCGGTTTATACCCTGCGTGCCAGATCATATTTTATTCGGGTTAGATCATCATCGCTCCAATCAACATAAACGTTTTTAGCTCCGGATTCATAAGCTTTTCTTGCAATCCTTCGAACAAAATCTGCTGACGAGAGAGAAGCAAAGACAATCAAAGTTTGTCCAAGCTGAATATTGATGCCGACTTTAACGACCAAATGGGCGTAACGATCAAGTAAACGAAGAATGGGAAAAATCATTATAACATATGCCAACTCAGGTAAAGCTTTGAAAAATCCCATGACCTTCACACCTTACACGTGAAGAGACATGGGATTTGAATAGCGGCAATCTAGCAGACGGCAGGTCTATTCAACCAATGGCTTGATCTTTGGAAACACTTTCAATGCTGTGTTGTAAAACACATCCTCGTGATACTCCTCTGGAATCAGCCCCGAAACGAACTCGATATATGCCTTCACCGGAGCAAGCGGCCAGTCTGTTCCAAACAAAAACTTGTCATAGTGATCACAATACGTGATTGCTTGACGCAGATGGGCGAAAAAGAGCGGGGAGTCCGCAAGCCGCTGACAATTGGCCGAGTCACCTACCATCAAGCCGGAGAGATCTGCAAACATGTTACGGTTTTTATAAACGACTTCTGCTCCATCCAGCACCCACGGATCACCAAAGTGGGCCATCATGAAGGTAACGCCGCGATGCTTCACAGCGACCTCGTCCAACGTGAGAGGGTGGGAGTACTTTAACAGCCCTCGCTCCGAGTACGTATCCCCGGTGTGAAAGACAACAGGCACTTGATATTTGGCAGCCAGCTCATATACCGGATCATAGACACTATCGTAGGCAAAGAAGGGATAGTAGCCGAGATAGATTTTTAATCCGACTACATTTGGCTTTTGCAGGTCGGCTTCGAGTCGTGCCATCGCATCTGCGTCCAGCTTGAAGGGATTGATTCCCAGGCAGTAGACGAGCTGCGGCGGTAGTGTATCTGTCAGATCGAGTCCCATTGGAGTGACAGCCTCCGTATCGGGGAAGCCGCCCTGCTGCGTCTCTGTAAGTCCCATGCCGATCCCGAGCACGACTCCATTTTCCGCGTATTCCTGCAGGATTCCCGTGACCGAGTAATCGACGAACGACTTTTCCGCCGCTGTCCGCTTGAACTCTTCAATGTGGGATAAATGCATATGAGCATCAATGATTTTCATCCGGAAGTCCCCCTTGGCTATGAAAACGTATCGCCCGTAAGGCAGACAAGGAATCGGATGGAATCATCTTGTCAGCAAACAGGAAAAAGACAGGTGGGGTAAATGTCGTGCTATTGTTTGGCAGATTCAGTTCGCGTACGACCGAGGCGACGGCCACTTCCTTATTGGAGTAGGCATGCAGTTCTGCCGTATCGAGGTCTGTCACGATCTGCATCTGATCTTTACGAGATGCCCGACCAACTACATAGTCGGAGTCTTCGATAACGAACAGCTCACCTTGTGCCAGCTTGTAGGTTAGTTCCTCCCCAAAGGTCCCAGCAGTTTTCAGCCAAACGGCTTCATCTGCATCCTCTGTTTGCAAAAAGATGTCAGTCGTGAAGCTCTTGCCAGCAAAATACGTTCCGGTATTTTGCACGATCTCTACGGTATGGCACAGAACAGGTACACCCGGCAGAAGCAAGTAGTACTGATGACACGTCAGGCCGCGATATTTTTCCTGCTTTTTCACATGGTAGCTCAGCTTAATTCCCTGCCAGACATTTTGCTTGTTGTCTTGCAGTTCGACAAATGCGGCACTTCGGTCTTCCTTAACCAGTGAAAATGCGCTCAGTTCTTCCACATGGTTGCCAATTCCGCCCGTCCACGGATTCCACCATGATTTGGGCTGTCGCTCGGGGAAGGAGCTAGCCAGCCATTCCTGGCCATTGCTTGTGAGCGAGTAGAGTGTCGGGTAAAAGTCGGGAGCTGCTTTGATCCGCAATAGACCGTTATCCGCGATAAAGACGTGCTGTCCTTCTTCCACAGAGGACTCTAGTGTCACCTCGCCTTGTCCAGTCGGGAAAACGGCACTGCGCAAAAGAGTTTCATGCGTGGCAAACCGTCCTTCTACCTGCAGGAGTTCATAGGATTTTTGCGGAGTAGCAAAGGAGAAGACGGATGTCGTTTCTTCCTGATCCTCTGTATAATGCTGTGCTTGCCCGGAAGCAGGCTCGCTCGCTAGGGACGCAGTCAATTCCCCTTCCAGATACAGATGTTTGTACTCTTTTACCTGCACGCCCAGTTCCTGGCTGCCGACAAACGGGTTCTGTTCATTGGCAACAAGCTCCATATGAGCTGTCAGGGACAAGTCCGCTGGCAAAGCTTCTTTTTGGGCAAATGCACGAAACTCCTTCCAATCGGTGAAACCGCCATGCGTGAGGTGGATGGGTCCGTATGTTCTTTTGCCATGCGGCTCCAGAACACCAAGACTGGTTTCCAACATCGTATACCAGCCTTGAAAATCAAGGCGGTACTCCTGCGGCCAGCACATTCCCCAGGTAGTCGTTTCATCTCTAGAGTATAGCCAGTTTTCACTGATCAGTTCACCGTCCCAATAATCCATATCGCTGCCATAGGAGGCTGGTGTTTCGACATAACGACCTTGATACGGGAGAATGGGGCGCTGTAAATCATGAGCGAAGCCTTGGCTTAGCCAGAGCTCAGCAGCTGTCTTGTCAGCAGAGAGATTTTCCAACTCCAGCAGGTGTTCTACCATGCCATCCCCGAACAGGAGAGTCTTTCCGATCAGCTTTAGCTGAGGATATGCACCGGAGTGATAGGTGACGCGGATACCAATCGCTCCTTTTTCTACGATATACTCTACTTGCTCCGCACGTCTTTTGGAAAACTCGCTGGAATACGGTTTGCCGATCTTGGGATAGGTGAGATAGGTTGGCTCTCCACCAGAACCACTGACAACGGTCATCTCATTATCATCCTTGTTCAAATAAAGCGAGTGACGGCCATGGTGAACCTGCCAGGTTTGTTCCGTTTCCCCCGACAGCATTGCCCCCAGTCCTGTAAAGGCAGCACCAATCTTTTTGATAAAAGATAGAACGGTCCCATCTGCAAGCCTCGCCGCCACCTGCACATTGACCTCATAAAAACCGTGTTCATACAGGTCGGCAGTAAGGGGAAGCGAGGTTCGTTCTTTGCCAAGCAGCCGGAGTGTACGGGACTGCTCCTGAATGCTCAAAAAGGAAGACGAGGGCAGCTCGAATGAAAATTCTGCTTCTTCTGCGAAGTTATTCTCCACATCCAGATAAAAAAGCACTGTCTGCCCCGGAAAGGAGAGACCAGGTACATGCAGGGATAGGGAAGCAGGAAACTTGGGGAGAATCCCCACCTGAAACAGAGCTTTCTTGCCGTTAATCAGGATGTGTGTGCAGACACGTGGATGCGTGCGCCAGACGCTTTGCTCTTCCGTGATCTCATCCACAAAAAAGCTCGCTGACAGCGTCGTGTCCCCCGCAACATCAACCTCCTGCTGATAATCAAAGCGGATCGTTTCGTTTGACTCCCCTTGCAAGGAAAGCTGAAGCGGCTTGCCTGATTTGTTGACGATCCGGTAGTGAATCTGGTACTGGCGGCCAAAGACCAGCTCTAGCTTTTCCACCTCGGCAGACAGCAAATAATCCTCTGTCTCGATTAGGCGCATGCCTCGACCGAGTCGCTCAAACTCCACGCGCAAGTTCTTTTCTTCTTTTGCCCAGGAGTAGGTGAAATAATCAAAGCCGTTCTCCTTGCGTCCGTCTGGCTCCACCACAATCTCCCGTGTAGAGTCCTGGTACCAGTCAAGCTCCTCAAAATAATGGGCGATGGCCTCTGTGCGCAATACAGTAGGAATCATGTTCATCAGATGCGTGGAATCGTCCCGGTCTTCCCAGAAAAAACCGAATTTTTTATACAGCGGAACGGCCTTCGTGTTCCCTGCCCACGTATACAGATCGAGCCTGGGCCAGCCGAGCTGAACAGTGTGTTCCAGTGCGCTCGCAAGCAGCATGCGGCCCACTTTTTTTCCGTGATAGTCAGGACGCACATTGAGCAGCGGGATATAGAGGGCACCGGTATCCTCCCGGTATTCTGCCAGGCTGCAATAGCCAACCACGTTTTCACCATCGAGCGCCAGGTAAACAGCGAGGGCATCAGAGCTGGCTTCTTCCTGTCTGATTTGTTCCGCTGTCGTAATTGAGTTTCCTCCTCCCCAGCTATCCCGGCTGGCATTCCACATATCAGCGACTGCTGCGGCCAACTCGGGGCGGTAGGCAACGATTGAGATTGATTGCATGTTTGCTTGCACCTCAATTTCGGTGTAAATTTTTGTATATTACTAGAAATACGATTGAGAGAGAGGAACGGTTTCTTGTTTTGTCACCTTCTTTCTTCTTTCTGCTTGCGGTACCGTTTGGCTCTGGCGACAGAGCTTAGGGATAATGTATTGTGGAAGCATCTGGAATAATCGGTTAAAATGAGTCTATCAAAATGCAATTTCACGGATCAACATGATTTCGCGGGAAAAAACCAAGCGGTGAACGTGAGCCGCTTGGTTTTTTCCATTCGGTATGGTGGTAGTCCTCTGATTGCCTAGGTGATCACTTGTTATTTGATGGCATCCAGGACATCATCCCACCCGCAAACATGCACACCAATATTGCTCATTTCCTGGATACCTTTATCGTAGACTTGCGACATGGTGTCAGCCACCATAACTACCCGGAAGTCGCGTTCGCTTGCTTCATACATGGAGGTTCGTGGGCAATTTGGGAAGTTGCAGCCCGTAAACACGAGGGTGTCGATTCGGCGTCCCCGTAGAAACTGTTCCAGGTCGGTTTGATAGAATGCTCCCCAACGCGGCTTATACATCACCCACTCATTCTCTCCTGCGGACTGAAATTCACCGTTCAACAGCTTGTCTGTATCCAGGGAAGAATAGCTAGACGAACGTATGTCGCTGACTAATTCTGCTCCGTCCGTATAGGGAGCGGCTATTTTTGCCCCGTTTTCAATGACTTCCCTGCGGCAGAGATCGACGTTTGAACCGTCTTCTTTATACAGACGAATGACATGGATAATCGGCAGACCTTTTGTGCGGTACGCTTCCAGCACACTTTTCATATTCGGCAGCACGTCAGAAGTACCAATAATTTCGGCCGGGGCGTTAGGCAAAGTAAAGTCGTTTTGGGTATCAATCGTGATTAGTACGGATGTGTTCCAATTTGGACTCGTATAGCTCATGGCAGGTCCCCCTTTTTGGATTGGATTTCCTGTCTCTTATTTTACTTTGAAGGAGTGGCAGGGACAGTAATAAATGTAAATAAAATGGACGCTCGGGCGCCAAATTCTTGAAATATCCAGCATCTTGGGTGATATGTCACAAAAAACCACTTCAACCAATGTAGATTGAAGTGGTTTTTTGCATGTGCGAAATTGGAATCATGTTATTGTTTCTTCCGTTGTGTTATGAATGGATTCACATATTTTGAATAGATTTTTAATTTTCTAAAAATATTGACTACAAAAAACAAGCATGATATTATCATGTCAAAACCACATAAATAATCAACATACAACATTGAAATGCAGGTATTTTCGGTTGCTTCTTGTGGAATCATTTTCTTCTGTAGGGAAGTAATCCAAAAAACTTTAGAGGGAGAGATCGGGGATGAACCGAACTGGGTGAGGGAAGACAATCGTTGCTGCGATGCTAATGAAGTCGTTGTTACACAAAGTTTTGCAGTTGAACAAGCTACGAGCAGCACAAAAGCCAGAAACATTGACTGTAATAAATCGACAATGTTATCATCAATACAATTCCACATTAATCAACAAAGAATAAAGGTATTCATACATCTGAGTAGCGTGTGGAAAAAAACGTGATAGGTGATGAAAACATGTCTTTATCGTTTGAAGATCGCAAAAAAACAATTTTGGAAACGTTGGAAAGAGACGAGAAAGTACAAGTGAGAGAATTATCGGAAATTTTCCAAGTCTCTGGCGAAACGATTCGTCGTGATTTAGATAAGCTCGAAAAAGAAGGCATGCTGAGAAAAGTTTATGGTGGCGCTGTAAAAGAGAAAACCTCTTCTTGGGATACCCCTTTTGATCAGCGAGCAACCATCAATGAAAAAGAAAAACGCTCCCTTTGCAAGGCTGCAGCAGAGCTTGTGGAGGACGGCGACAGTATCATGATCGGTTATGGAACAACTACATTAGAAATGGTCCGTTTTTTGGCGGATAAAAAAAATGTAACGATCATCACCCAATCAACTCCTGTCCTGCTCCTTGCCATGGAAGTATTTAAGGGACGGATTATTTTCATCGGTGGTGAAGTGGAACGCGTTCAAAAATCGACTGTCGGTCCCCTCGCAGAAAGAATGCTTGAGCGATTGAAGACCAACAAAGTATTTATCTCCGCGAGCGGGATTTCGATGATCGACGGAATTACTGACTACGATTTGGATGGAGCCAATATTTCTCGTAAAATGATGGAACGCGCTGAGGAGGTCATTGTTTTAGCTGACCATACGAAGTTTGGAAAAACCGATTTTGCATACATCTGTCCGCTAGTTGATGCGTCCATGGTCATAACAGACAAGAATTGCTCGGAAGAATGGAGAAAAATATTAGCCGAGAAAGAAATCGAACTTTTGATTGCCGATGATTTGTAAGAGACAACAGCTTTTGTCGTAAAAAAATTGCCGAAAATGGGGAGAAGACAAATGCTTACATTCAGTGATAAAGACTCTGTGCTCAAAAAATCTGTAAATTGGTGGAATCCAGGGAAAACAAAACAATGGCAAAAAGACGGGATAGACTTAGTCATCGGGAAACGGGAAGGTTACTATTTGTACGATATGAACGGG
The DNA here is from genome assembly GCF_050467985.1 of Brevibacillus sp. NRS-1366. Classification (NCBI taxonomy): domain Bacteria; kingdom Bacillati; phylum Bacillota; class Bacilli; order Caryophanales; family Paenibacillaceae; genus Brevibacillus; species Brevibacillus sp. NRS-1366. The sequence goes on from NZ_JBITPN010000002.1 coordinate 93,609, forward strand.
AAAGAATTAATGGATCTTCATTTAAATGGAGGAACATATAATCTCGGTCATCGGAATCCAGAAATTATTTCAACACTAAAAAGCGCTTTGGACGAATTTGATATCGGAAATCATCATTTTCCGGCGATAACCCGTGCGCATCTTGCCGAAGCTCTCGGTTTATGCACACCGGACAGTCTGAAATATTCCATCTTTTCGAGCGGAGGCGGTGAAGCGATCGATGTAGCCTTAAAATGTGCCAGATATGCTACGAAACGAAAAAAAATAGTCTCCGTCAAATTTGCCTATCATGGTCATACGGGCTTAGCGGTATCGCTTGGGAATGAGCGCTATTCCCGGCCGTTTCTAAGTGAAGGGGGTCCAGGAGAGTTTATCCATGTTCTGTACAACGATGTGGAGGCAATGGAGGCCGCACTCTCGAAGGAGGATGTTGCTTGCGTCATTATTGAAACCATTCCGGCAACCTATGGATTTCCGCTTCCGGAAAAAGGATATCTTTCCACTGTGAAAAAAATCTGCGAAAAATATGGCTCCTTGTACATAGCGGACGAGGTGCAGACGGGCTTGTTGCGTACTGGAAAGTTGTGGGGAATTGAACATTATGGAGTAGAGCCAGATATTTTGGTTACGGCAAAAGGCTTTGGTGGCGGTATTTACCCGATTGGAGCCACAGTAGTGAGTGAAAAAGCAGGGCAATGGATGAACGAAGACGGCTTTGCCCATATTTCAACATTCGGCGGTTCAGAGTTAGGGTGTATCGTTGCGATGAAAGTATTGGAGATATCTGGGCGGAAAGAAGTCATCGAAAATGTTGATTACGTATCTCGTTATTTACGTGCAGGGCTTGAAACGATAAAGAAACAAAACGCTGATTTTTTTGTAGGGATTCGTCAATTAGGGGTTGTGATGGGTTTGGAGTTTAGTCAGCCAGAGGGAGCAAAACATGTCATGCGCGCTCTTTATAAAAATGGCGTATGGGCTATTTATTCGATGCTAGACACGAAAGTGCTGCAATTTAAGCCAGGTCTTTTGTGTGATCAAAAGTATTGCGATGAATTGCTGTCACGCTGTGAGCTCAGTATTAGACAAGCTACGCGCGCTTTGGTGTGAATGTTTGTGACTTTCAACCCATTACAGAAAAGGGGTAGTGTAGTAAGATGAGCCATTCAAGTACAGAACTTTGGAAAGATCATGTGGAAGTTTTTAATCAAGTTGCAAAGCATGTCGTTCATTCCTATTCCAATTTATCGCAAGCAACGGTTGATCTTTTGAACTACTCTGAAAACGCTACCTACCTAGTAACAAATGCCTCCAATGCTGAAAAATTCATATTGAGGGTATGTCGTCCCGGATACCACACAAAAACAGAGATCGAGGGTGAAGTTCATTGGATCAGCTCGATTTATAAAGATACATCTGTGGAAGTATCATTGCCGGTTGCAGGAAAAAACGGTGAATATATTCAGACGGTACAGTTGGAAAACGACCCCAAGGAATATTGCTGCGTACTGTTCACCTATCTAGAAGGCGTGACACCAGACGCCAATAACGAGAGAGAACTGGTCAAGCAGTTTGAGCTGATTGGTGAAATCTCAGCTCACTTTCATCAACACGCTATTGACAACTGGGATACATTCAATGAGATCAAACGTCCTACGTGGGACTATGAAACCATTCTGGGAGAACAACCGATCTGGGGAAGATGGCAGGATGGAGTAGCGATTACACCAGAAAGAATTGAACTGTTTCAGAAAGTAGCAGATACGATTAAACCCCGATTAGAACGTTTTGGAAAAGACCCCCATCACTTCGGTTTAATTCATGCAGATTTACGCAATACGAATTTGCTTGTCAAGGATGAACAAGTAAAAGTGATTGATTTCGATGACAGCGGGTTTGGGTGGTACCTTTTCGATCTGGCATCTTCCTTAACGTTTATCGAGCATAAACCGTATGTTCCCGATCTCGTTCAAGCTTGGATCAAAGGTTATCGTAAAGTTCGTAAACTGATCAAAGAGGAAGAACAAGAAATCCCTACCTTTATCATGATGAGAAGACTGCAGCTCATCGCTTGGATTGGCAGTCGGGAAAATGAAACGACCAGGGAATTGGGAGGTGAATACACCGTACAGACGGACTTTTTGGCGAGACAATATTTGGAATATTCAAAAAGATTTTCATAATTTCTGAGTCACATATACCTTGCGACAGCTTCGGTAACAAGTATGTAAGGGAGATGACTTTATGAGCAATCAATTGGAATTGAAAAAGACGTTGTCCTCTTTTCATCTATGGGTAATTGGCGTTGGGATCGTCATTTCAGGAAACTATTTCGGATGGAATTTTGGTCTGGCGAATTCGGGATACGTGGGAATGTTAATCGCCATTGGATTTATGGCCATTATGTATTTGTTTATGTGTTTTGGTATATCTGAGTTATCCGCAGCTTTGCCATATGCAGGCGGTCCTTATTCGTTTGCCAGGCGTGCAATGGGACCCTTCGCTGGATTTTTGACCGGTATTGGTGTGATTTTGGAGTATTTTATTGCGGCGCCAGTCGTAGCCATCGGGATTGGTGCTTACATCAACTTCTTGTTTCCAACGATCAATCCGATTTTGGCCGCAGCTTTCATGTACTTATTTTTTATGATTGTTCACATTGTCGGGGTAAAAGAATACGCCAGCCTGGAAACGATCCTCGTCTTTATTGCTCTCGGCTTGATAGTCTTAATGTATTTTGTTGGCTTGCCGCAGATATCGATGGAAAACTTGTTAGGCGCTCGGGGTACACCGTTGATTCCTGGAGGGATAAAAGGAGTTTGGGCAGCCTTGCCGTATGCGATGTGGCTGTTTCTCGCGATAGAAATGCTTCCTATGCTGTCTGAGGAATGTCGCGATGCCAAGAAGGATATGCCGAAAGGGATTTTATCAGGAATTGTTACCTTGTTGATTTTATCGGTTTTAACGACAACAGTAGCTATAGGATTGAGCGGGATTGACCGATTGAGCACCGCGAGTGATCCGTTGCCGACTGCTGTTGCAGCAACCTTCGGCAATACGTATTGGTTGGCGCAAATTTTAGCATCCATTGGATTGGTTGGATTAATCGCAAGCTTTTCGGGCGTCATTCTAGCGTATTCCCGCCAAATTTTTGCCCTGTCGAGAGCGGGATATCTTCCACGTTTTCTATCTCACTTGCACCCTACACGCAGGACGCCGTACGCAGCGATCATTCTGCCAGGTGTTGTCGGATTACTGTTGGTTGTCTTGTTCAATCCGGATGATTTGATTCTCATCGCCACCTTTGGAGCGCTTGTGTCTTATATTTCCATGAATCTGTCTGTGATCCTTTTACGCAAAAAAGAGCCTGATCTCGCTCGTCCGTACAAAACTCCTTTGTACCCATTCATTCCGATCGTCTCGTTAATACTTGCGGTCATTGCCTTATTTGCCAGCTTCTTTGCGAATTTGACGTTCTTCTGGGTCAGTATTTCGGTTTTTGGAATAGCGATTATTTATTACTTTGTTTGGGCCAGAAATCATATCAACGTGGACGCACCAGAAGAACAGTTTAGTCAGGAAAGCAGACATATAGCGAATGTGGGAGCTGTTGAGTAGTGCAGCGATTCCGTTTTAAAAAAGGAAGGGAGGGTGGTGACGATGCAGATTTTCGGGCAAGACATACAGACTGTTTTATTTGATAAAGATGGGACCTTGATAGACTTGCCGTCCATATGGATTCCTTGGGCCCACGATATCCATAAGCATCTTGCGGAGGTGGTACCCGGTTGCCAGTTTGATCTGGGCGAATTCGGAGTGGCTTTGGGAATCCGGGGAGAGGATGAGGTTGACCCGAAAAGCCCGCTCGCGATTGCGAGTTTGGATGAAATGCAAGCGGTCATCGCGTTTCTCCTCTATGGGCAGGGCGTACCTTGGGATTCGGCAATGATTTTTGCCAGAGAAAGTATTCAGTATGCGGATGAAAAACAGAATAACTCGGCAGCGATCAGACCCATCGCTGGAATCCACGAGCTATTGATAGAACTGAAGGAAAAAAAGCTTGTGCTTGGAGTAGTGACGGCAGATGACACCGAAAAAGCATGGGTGCAGCTGGAGAAGGTAGAGTTGGCGAAATATTTTGATTTTGTGATTGGCAGCGATCAAGTTCAGAATGGAAAGCCGTATCCTGACATGGCTTATTTAGCGAGAGATCGTCATGGCATCACCCTTTGCAACACGGTGATCGTAGGGGATACAAATGCCGACATGCAAATGGGAAAAAGCGCGGGAGTAAAAGCAACGATCGGAATTGTTTTGAACCCTCAAAACGAAATCACTCATTTGGCAGACGCTGATTTGATCATTAAAAGCTACAGCGAGTTGCTGGAGATGGGTACGAGGAGGTGAGAATATGGATTCGGTTTTGGTAGAAAAGATCACCAGATTGGTTCTCGCGAAGCTAGAAGAGCGCCCCAGCGTCCATCATCTTTCTGCTGAAGAGATCAAACACTGGAATGACATCACACTCTCCATACAGGGAGCAAAGATTGCCAACACTTCCTTCGACTCAGCTGCGCTTCCCCTTTCTAATGCAGAGATCAAACGCTGGAATGAGATTACAGCTTCCATGCAAGGTACCAGAGAGAGAGGACAGGTTACCTTTAATTACAACTAGCAAGACGTGTTCGCAAAAATGAATAGAAGGGAGCGTTTCCTATTATCGAATTTGATCATGATTTGACATCGATTCAAGAGATGCGGGTAGCTGTGAAGCGGGCAAAAGAAGCACAAGCCAAGTTTCGCGAGTTTTCACAGGAACAGATTGATCGGATCGTGAAACACGTAGCAGAAGCGGCCTATAAAGAAGCTGCGCTATTAGCCCGATTAGCAGTGGAAGAAACAGGGATCGGCGTTGTAGAACATAAAAAGATCAAAAATGAATTAGGCTCCATGGGTGTCTACGAGTCGATTAAGGATGAGAAAACGGTCGGAGTCATCAGGAAAAACACCAAGGACAAAGTCATTGAAATCGCTTATCCATTCGGAGTCATTGCGGCTATTTGTCCAACGACAAACCCTACCTCTACTGCGATTTTTAAAACATTGATTGCCCTAAAAGCACAAAACGGAATCGTGGCGAGTCCACATCCTACAGCAGCAGCGTGTACAATCCAAGCGCTGCAAATCTGTCACGATGCTGCTGTCGAGGCTGGTGCTCCAGAAGGTTTAATCGGCTGGATTCCACGCCCATCGATAGAAACCACGATTCAACTCATGAAGCACCGAGATATCGACTTGATTTTAGCAACAGGAGGAGGGGCTTTAGTCAGAGCTGCTTATAGCTCTGGAAAGCCTGCATATGGTGTAGGACCTGGAAATGGCCCGGTCTATCTCGAGAAGACAGCCAATGTGAAGCAGGCAGTCAAGATGATTGTGGATTCCAAAACGTTTGATAATGGCACCCTTTGTTCTTCAGAACAAGCCATGGTGGTTCATCGGAATATCAAGGAGATGACGATTCGAGAACTGCTGCATAACGGCGGGTACATCTTGAACAAATCGGAAAAAACCATGGTCGAGAATGTCATTTCGCCGATAAAAGGGAGACTGAACCCGGCGATCGTAGGGCGCTCAGCGGAGGCCATCGCTGAAATGGCCGGTATTCATGTGCCAGCAGGAACCCGGTTGCTCATCACAGAGGAAGACCGGATTGGCAGAGACGTTCCTTTTTCAATTGAGAAGCTCGCTCCTATCTTACCTTTCTATACAGTAAACAGCGAAGCAGAAGCGAAGCAGATTTGTATACAATTATTGAATCTTGGGGGAAGGGGCCATAGTTGTTCGATTCACACAAACGATGAAGAGGCAACTTACAGGTTTGGACTTGAAATGCCGGTGTCTCGTATCATGGTGAACACGCTTGCTTCCATCGGGGCGGCAGGAGCGACAACGGGTTTAATCCCATCGCTAACACTGGGATGTGGCTCATATGGCGGAAATATTTCCTCCGACAACATTACGGCTCATCACTTGTTCAATATCAAGCGAATTGCGTACGGGATCAAGGATGTGGCTATTCCAAGGCCAAAGCCATTACGGAATCAGGAACTTGAGGAGCAATCGGACGAGCGAAATCCCTACACAATCGATCGGGATGAAGTTTCCAGAATTGTCGAAAATATAATCGGACAATACCTGACTAAACAATGAACTGGAGGAGTAGAACATGGCTGGAGCAATCAATGGTGCACTCGGAATGATCGAAACGAAAGGATTAGTAGCTTCACTGGAAGCGGCGGATGCGATGGTAAAGGCCGCAAGCGTTACCTTGGTAGGGAAAGTCCATGTCGGTGGAGGGATTGTAACCGTGTTGGTCACGGGTGATGTCGGGGCTGTGAAGGCAGCGACTGAAGCGGGCAGTGCAGCTGCACAACGTGTTGGCGAGCTCCTATCTGCCCATGTCATTCCACGCCCTCATAACGAACTGGAAATCATCTTGCCATAGGAAACACTTGTATTCGCGAAAACATCAGGGAGGGTATAAGAAATGCTGGTTGGCACGGTGATTGGAAACATTTGGGCGACACGTAAAGAGGATGGGTTAACTGGATTGAAGCTCTTGATTGTGCAACCCGGATTCGTCGAAACAGAGAAACCGAGTCAACCATCATTTGTTGCAGTTGATCGGATAGGCGCGGGGGTGGGGGATAAAGTAATGGTTACTACTGGCAGCCCGGCCTCTTCTATTCTGGAAGAAAAACGATTACCGATTGATGCGCTGATTATCGGGATTATCGATTCGATCGATACAGGAAGTGGGAAATCCGGTGACTAAAGCATTGGGGATGATTGAAACGCGGGGATTGGCGACCTCGTTTGCAGTAGCCGATGCCATGGTAAAGGCAGCGAATGTACGTCTAGTCAATCAGGAAACAGTTGATATGGCGCTTGTTACTGTTGTCATCGAAGGGGATAGCAGCGCAGTCCAAATCGCAGTTGAAACTGGTGCACAGGTGGCAGAGCAAAAGGGAGCACTGATCGCGTTTGCTGTCATTCCCCGTCCGGATATCGATACAAAGAGACTGGCAGAGATAAGAGTGAAAAATTGGCGAATGTCCGGGTGACAAGCGCGGCGCAGGTACATGCAAGAAGGACATGGGAGGAATCGCGAATGGCAATGGAACTTACTGCTTTAGGAATGATTGAAACAAAAGGCTTGGTTGCTTCTGTTGAGGCGGCGGATGCCATGGTGAAGGCGGCTAATGTTCATCTGGTAGGGAAAGTCCACGTTGGTGGAGGAATTGTCACGGTTTTGGTTCGCGGTGACGTTGGAGCTGTCAAAGCAGCGACAGATTCCGGAGCAGCAGCCGCCCAGCGTGTAGGGGAACTGATTTCTGTACACGTTATCCCGCGCCCGCATAGCGAAATCGAAAGCATCTTGCCGCAAATAAATCCAAAACTTTAATCAACGGATTGTTAAAGTGAGGGATACCAACATGAATCAGAAAGTGATCCAATCCATCGTGGAAGAAGTGGTCAGCCAGTTTTCGATACAGTCGACACCTGAAAAAGGAATTCCGATTGCCGTTTCTGCACGGCATTGTCATCTAAGTAGACATGACCTAGAAACGTTGTTTGGAAAAGGGTATGAATTAGCACACAAAAAAGCGCTATCCCAGCCAGGGCAATTTGCCGCGCAAGAAACGGTTTCGATTGTAGGACCGAGGGGAGGCATAGAAAATGTGCGGATTCTTGGTCCAGCAAGAAACCTGACGCAAGTGGAAGTCAGCAAAACCGACTCCATCAAATTGGGATTACATCCTCCACTACGGAAATCGGGCGATGTGAAAGGATCTTCCCCGGTCACGATCATCGGTCCACAAGGAAGTATTTATTTGCTGGAAGGGCTGATCATCGCACAAGCACATGTGCATATGAGCCCAGCAGATGCGGCTCGTTTTCAAGTGAGTGACGGTGAATATGTGCGAATTGCAGTAGAGAATGAACGCTCCATTTTGTTTGAGAAGGTGCTTATTCGTGTCTCACCCGACTACAAACTGGATATGCATATTGATACCGATGAAGCAAACGCCGGCTTGATCGCTACGGGAACAACAGGAAAATTATCAAAGTACGCAGGTCCATCATGATTGATCGTACAGAGATCGAAGCCGTCGTCAGAGAAATTCTGCAAAAATTGAAGCTGGAATCTTCCATCAGACCCAACCTTGTCGTGCTGAATGCTGCTACTGATTTTGAAGTGGAGCAGTTGGAACAACATTGGAATGTTATAAGCATGCCGCCTACTTCTAACAACTTTCCGGCGAATGTTCAAGATGCTGTCTTCTTGAATGTCACGCAAGATTTGCTCGTAAAAGGGGCATTGGGGATTGTCGATACGCCGGAGTGCAAAATGCTGTCCCAACTTCTCTTAAAAGGTGTACGGATCAGCTTTATCCCTTCTGTGGATTTGGAGTGGATACTGGATTTTACGGGAAAAGAAGTCGCGAATTCAGCATATGGCAATCATCTGGCAAGCTATAAAAAAATGCTGGAAGGCTTTGGTGTCCAGGTTATTCCCTTGGTCAAGCTCGTTCCAAAAGCCTCTCATGACCGGATTACATTCCACGGAAAACTAGTAACCCAAAGAGAGATCGAGCATATAAAGGACGAGAAAATCTGGATCCACAAATCTACCATTGTCACCCCTTTGGCCCGTGACGCCGCACGAGAAAAGGGAAAGAGCATCTGTGTGATTGATTGAATTGATGAAAAAAGAGGTGAAGAGCTTGGCCAAGGCACTGGGAATGATCGAAACACGGGGACTGATCGGTTCAGTGGAAGCAGCGGATGCAATGCTGAAAGCCGCCGATGTTCGCTTAGTGAAACAGGAGATGGCAGATGCAGCACTGGTCACCGTATATGTCGAAGGCGATGTCGGCGCTGTTCAAGCAGCCGTCGAAGCCGGGCGGGAAGCGGCGGCTAGAGTGGGTGAATTGATTGCGTCCCATGTCATTCCGCATCCGGATGAAGGAATAAAAAGTCTTTTGCAAAAGGAAGAAAGCAAGAAAAGAGTATTGCCATTGGACAAACCAGTAAAAGAGGAAGCCAAAGAAAAAGCGACGGTAAAAAAGGGACCCAGCAACCCTCATACGGTAAAGGAACCGGAAGACCCGCCAGCGGAATCGAGTAAATAGTAGTATTTTGGCCAGATCGGTAGGTGGGAGGAAAAGAAATGACTTTTCGACGACGAAAAATTGCGGTCATTGGAGCTGGTTTTACTGGTGCGACGACTGCTCTCATGCTTGCTCAAAAGGAGCTTGGCGATATTGTTATCGTGGATATCCCAGCCATGGCCAATCTGGCAAAAGGAAAAGCGCTTGACATGCTGCAAGCAAGTCCGGTGCAGGCACTGAACGTCAGCATCACAGGCACCTCTGATTATGAAGAGATACAAGCTGCCGATTTGGTGATCATTACTGCGGGGATTGCCAGAAAACCGGGTATGTCGAGAGAGGATCTAGTCGCAACGAATGCGAGCATCATCCGCGAAGTATCAGAAAAGATAGCCCGTTATGCAGCAAACAGCTATGTCATTGTCTTGAGCAACCCGGTTGATGCCATGACGTATGTTTGCTATCAAACAACAGGCTTTACGAAAAATCGCGTTATTGGTCAGTCGGGAGTCTTGGACACGGCGCGATTCCAGACTTTTGTTGCCCAAGAGTTGAATGTATCCGCCCAGGACATATCCGGATTTGTTCTGGGGGGACACGGGGATGAGATGGTTCCCTTAATCCAGTATTCCTCTGCAGGTGGCATTCCGCTTGAAAAAATCATTTCTGCTGACCGGCTCGAGGCAATTGTAGAGCGCACGCGAAAAGGCGGCGGCGAAATTGTCGAGTTGCTTGGAACCGGAAGCGCATACTACGCCCCTGCTGCTTCCGTCGTTCAAATGGCAGAAGCGATCCTGAAAGACAAAAAACGCATCCTCCCATCCATTGCCTACTTGGAAGGGGAATACGGCTACAGGGACATGTATCTCGGTGTTCCCACCATTCTTGGCGGCAATGGCATCGAGTGTATTATTGAATTGCCGCTCTCTGCAAAAGAAAAAGCTGCATTAGACCGATCCGCTCAATCCGTGAAAAGGACGTTGAACTTACTTTCGGGGCTGTAAGAAACTGATTTGCTTAACGATAAGAATTATTGTGGGGGCTGTCCCGTAAAAATGGGACAGCGTCTTTTGTTTTTGGGGGAGAAATTTTGGGTGTTGTCTATGGTTGAGTGAATATGATTCTTGAAATATCCTGCATCTTGGCATAATACATATAACAGGATAGATAAAGAATAATGGGAAAGGAATGAGCAGCCATGCCTCAAGGCGTACATGATATTGAACTGGATCTGGGCATAGGAGAGATATGGCAGTTTGTAAGTGTATTGGAAAACTGGATTCCATTAGTACCTGGCTATATCAGTCACGAGATCATCAACGATCGCCAAGTAAACTGGACCTTTATCGGAGACATTGGCATCATGAAGAAAACGATAAGTCTTCAAGCGGATATTACCGAATGGAACGAGCCGACCGAGGTGAAGTTTACACTGACTGGTCTCAATGAGAATTTTACGGGGGAAGGTTATTTCAAAGCGGAGGTATTGGGAAACCAGCGCACGAAAATGACCGGTTTTCTCGACATCACAGCAAAAGGCTTAAAGGCACCAATGATCAACCCGGTACTGAAAACCCGTGTTCCACAGTTAACGACAGAATTGGTAGAAGCCATCGCGAGCCGGATGAACGAGAAAGCCTCAAATCCCCCAACAGGGAAATGATCCTGTAATGCTCCTCTAGGGAACGTTGTCAAACGCTTGGGTTTTGAACTGCACCCCATTTGTTAGACATACCTAACATTTGGGGGTGCAGTTTTTCTATGGCTAAATTTACTCCGGACGATAAATTATCAGCAGTTCAACGCTATTTAGATGGGGCAGGGAGTTTTGAATCGATTGCTGTGTCCATTGGTACAACTGATAGTGTCGTTCGAAATTGGGTGATGCAATACGAGCACAATGGTGTTGAGGCATTTAGAAAATCCTATACAAGTTATTCGGCACACTTTAAACTGGACGTACTCAATTATATGAATGATTTTGGGACGTCTCCGAATGAAACAGCTGCCATTTTCCAGATCACCTCTCCTGCTTTAATCCGAAAATGGAGAATACAGTTCCATTCACTAGGAATAGACGCCCTACTACCAAAGAAAAAGGGGCGTCCAACCATGAAAAAGGAAACCAAGAAAGTACCACCCGTTGAAGGATCAGTCGAGGCACTACAAGAAGAAGTAGAGCGTTTACGTATGGAGAATGCTTATCTAAAAAAGTTGAATGCCTTAGTTCAAAGCAAGGAAAAATTACAAAGCAAGACAAAGCGCAAGTAGTCTTTGAGCTAAGGACTGAATTTCCTATAAAAGCGTTACTTAAACTCGCTGGCATTCCACGCAGTACCTATTATTACTATGTAAAAACGATCGGTCGTCCAGACAAACATGCCGAATTAAAAGCATTGATTCAGGCTATTTACCATGAGCATAAAGGACGCTATGGATACCGTCGTATTACGGATGAATTAAAGAATCTGGGGCATCAGGTGAATCATAAAAAAGTACAGCGATTAATGAAACAGTTAGGCTTAAAAAGCATGGTTCGAATGAAAAAATATCGCTCGTATAAGGGGAAAGTTGGCAAGACAGCACCGAATATTTTGGATCGCAACTTCCAGGCAGAAAAGCCAAATGAGAAATGGGTAACGGATATCACTGAGTTTAAATTATTTGGTGAAAAGCTTTATTTATCACCCATGCTAGATTTATTTAACGGGGAAATTGTCGCCTATACGATTGGTTCCAGACCAAGATATTCTCTTGTAGCTAACATGCTGGAACAAGCATGTAAACGACTAACAAAAGAAGACAAGCTGCTTATTCACTCGGATCAAGGCTGGCATTACCAAATGAGCAAGTACCAACATGCATTAAAAGAAAATAACATCACGCAGAGTATGTCGCGAAAAGGAAACTGTTACGACAACGCTGTCATTGAGAACTTCTTTGGTATCTTAAAATCGGAATTTTTATATATACAGGAGTTTGATAGTGTTGAACATTTTAAATGCGAACTAGCGAAGTATATCGATTACTATAACAACAAGCGAATAAAGGCAAAATTAAAAGGCTTGAGTCCGGTGCAATACCGAACTCAAACCCTAAAAGCTGCTTAAATAAATAACCTGTCTAACTTTTCGGGGTCACTTCAGTTTCCGAGCGTTTTTTGTTTTGGGGAAATGCTGCACTTAAGCGGTTGACGTCTTTTTCATTTTGCTGTAAGCTCATATTCTGGAAAATGAGGAACAGAAATAAGGAGAATTCTTTTGAAAATCAATAAAAAATACGAACAAATCCTGTTTACCTTTTTCATGGCTCTCGGTATGTCTTGCCTCATTTCATTCTTCATGATGGCAGTAAACTTCGGCTTTAATTCTATGCTGTTAGAAAAATGGCTCAGAGCTTGGCCGATGGCATTTGCGTTAGCTTTTCCATCAGCCTATTTTTTGCCAAAAGGAATCAGGAAGGTAATGAAAAAAATTACTTTTGTGGAAAGTGACTGATTGAAAATTCGAGGTCATTAGCCGCAAGAGAACCATGTCACCAGGCATGGTTTTTTGTTTTGTGTATGGATTCGACAGCTAGGGATGCGACATGTCCGTTTTTTACAATCGAAAATATCGACAATGTGCAATCATAGTTGGTAAGCCGGATGAATGGAGAGACACTGTCACAGTACAAGGAGGTCATTTTCTATTATGAAACCACGTATTTCGGTATTAACGTTAGGAGTAGATGATTTGGAAAGATCGCTGAAATTTTATCGTGACGGTCTGGGGCTGCCGACACAAGGAATTGTAGGAAGAGAATTTGAACATGGTGCTGTTGCCTTTTTCGATTTGCAAGCAGGAGTAAAGCTTGCCATATGGAATCGCAAAGATCTCGCTTATGAGGCAAAGGTACAGCACACAGTATCTAGTCCTACCGAATTTACGATTGGTCACAATGTAGGGAGTAAAGCGGAAGTGGATCAGGTTATGGAAGAGGCTAGAAAGGCTGGGGCTATCATAACAGACCCCGCTCATGACGCCTTTTGGGGTGGATATTCTGGCCACTTCCAAGACCCGGATGGTCATTTGTGGGAAATAGTCTGGAACCCGGAATGGGAGATCAACGAGTAACATATCTATTTCGAAGCCAATAAAAAAGCAGACTCCTGAATGAGAGTCTGCTTATATTTATTTCTTGCTTATACTTTTTGAACGTTAGTAGCTTGCGGTCCGCGTTGCCCTTTTTCTACGTCAAAAGTAACTTTTTGACCTTCGTCAAGAGATTTGAAGCCATCGCCTTGAATAGCAGAGAAGTGAACGAATACGTCTTCTGCGCCTTCACGCTCGATAAAACCAAAACCTTTTTCTGCGTTAAACCATTTTACTGTACCTTGTTCCATTGTTGTTGCCTCCTAGTGTGATATCCACACATGTATTACTATCCTTGCTCTCAGGACTATCAAGACGTAAAAACTGTTACCTGTGCTATCCTTTACCTCGAACAAAAATAATTCTCTACTAGCATAACAGGAAATTGAACAGATAGCAATTTATTCGAGGCGTTTATCAAAAATAAAGTCTTTTTGTGTTACGAATGGATCGGATCGGCATGTGATTTCACGTTGGGACGGTATATATACCTGTTTGGTAAATCACGACGTGCTTTTTTAGCGCGAATAAGTAACAATGATAGGAATGAATGAAACGATGATGAAAGCTGAATAGGAAAAAGAGAGGGGCTGGAAGGATGACGATCTATATTGCGCTGCTACGAGGGATTAACGTAGGTGGGAAGAACATGATCAAAATGGCTGAATTGAAGCGTACGTTTGAACAGATGGGACTCGGCCCCGTTCAGACGTACATTCAAAGCGGGAATGTTTTGTTTGCCTCAGATGAGGAGGAAGAACCGCTGCGCAAGCGAATCGAAAGGGAGATCGAGGCGAGTGTCGGCTTTTCGGTACCCGTCATTCTGAGAACGGCTGAACAGTTGAAAGTTATTGCCGCGAATTGTCCGTTTTCCGAGGAGGAAGTTGAAAAGGCCCAGGCTTTATCTGAAGGAGAGAGCCTTTACGTGTCTTTATTGCTTGCGGAGCCTTCGCAGGAAAGAGTGGAGAGACTGAGTGCTTACCGTAGTGAAAGTGAGGACTATCGAATCGAGGGCCGAGATGTCTACCTATTATTCCGTCAGAGTGTACGCAATTCCAAGCTGGCGAACAACCTGCAGAAGTTGGATGTCCCGTCAACCGTGCGGAACTGGAAAACGATAAACAAGCTTGTTGCGCTGGCAAATGCAATGGCGTCAAAAGGGTAATTCACAAGAGCGTGCAGGAGGTGAGTATTCATGAGAAATGAAAAAGAAATGTTTGATTTGATCCTGGGTATCGCCCAAAGGGACGAGCGAATAAGGGCAGTCTACATGAATGGTTCCAGAACGAATCTACATGTACCCAAAGATATGTTTCAAGACTATGACATTGTTTATGTCGTGACGGAAACGGCCTCTTTTATAAAAGATGAACAATGGATCAAACAATTTGGCGATTTGATCATGATCCAAGAGCCTGATAAAAATGATCAATCTGTCGGTATAGAGATGGATTTTGATCGGTCGTACGGCTATTTGATGCTATTTACCGATGGAAATCGAATCGACCTGCACATTGAAACAAAAGAAGCGATGATCGAGGGGTACGGCGTAGATAAACTAACGATGCCCCTACTGGATAAGGACAGCTGCCTCCCTCTCATCCCTCCGCCTACAGATATCGACTACCATGTGAAAAAGCCAACCGAACCGCAGTTCATGAGCTGTTGCAATGATTTTTGGTGGTGTCTGCAAAACGTAGCCAAAGGAATTTGGCGAGACGAACTGCCTTATGCCAAGCGAATGTTTGAAGAAACCTCCAGAGCTCAGTTGGATGAAATGGTGTCGTGGTGGATTGGGACAAAACATGATTTCCGTGTTTCTGTAGGAAAGATGGGAAAATACTATCAACAATATCTTCCAGCTACTCACTGGGAAATGTATAAAAAAACGTATTCTGACGGTAGCTATGGCAATGTGTGGGCGTCTCTCTTTGTCACCTGCGAATTGTTTCGAGCGTTAGCGAGGGAAGTAGCGGAGTCTCTTACGTATCGCTATCCAGCAGAAGATGACACAAACATGACGGCATACTTGAAGCATGTGGGAAATTTACCTGCTGAGGCTAAGGAAATATACGACTCACACGACAAGTAATAAACCATAGTCCGCCTGAGCTCGGTACTGAACCGGGCTCTCCACATTGCGGGTAACGAATAAAATGGGGATGGGACACTTGCAAAGATTGGCGGCTGCGTGCTTCATTCGCAGCGATTAGCTGCAAGGGGCAAAGTAACGTACATGAGCACTTTTGCAGGAGAAACGATGTGCTCTATTTAATACTTCAAGTAATGCTACGCGTTGGGAGGAAATGTCGATGCCAAAAGAGTTTTGGATCAATTTACCTGTGAAAGACCTCGCCAAATCAAGAGAGTTTCGCCGCACTTGGGTTTTCTTTTCATCCGCGCCATGAAAATAGTGACGATGCAGCAGGATTGGTCATCGGAGATCATCAAGTGATCGTGATGCTTTTTCCGGAGTCCACATTCAAAAGCTTTACGAGAAACGAGCTGGCAGACACGAAGCAAGGCACCGAGGTATTGCTTTCTATTGACGCACAGAGCAGAGCAGAAGTAGATGAAATGGTGCACAGGGCGGTAGAGGCAGGTGGTACGGTCTTCGCTGAGCCTCATGATCAAGGCTGGATGTATGGAGCCGGGTTCACTGATGTAGACGGTCATCGCTGGAATGTGCTGTATATGGATATCGTTTTCGACGCTTGACAATACAAATGGTATGCCATATAATTTCCAATAATTAAGAAAACCAAATGTTACGATTAGAAATAGTAGAAGTGTAATGATCTTTCAGAGAGCCGTTGGTTGGTGCGAAACGGTAGCAGAATTCACTTCGAACTCGTCTATGAACAGCTGCCTGACAATGTAGGGTAAGCCGGAATTCCACCGTTACAGGGATAGATGGTGATGGCCATCGAATGAGCTCATTTCTTAGGAAATGAATTAGAGTGGTACCGCGGGTTCAACCTCGTCTCTATACGTAGAGACGGGGTTTTTTTGTTGGTTAAATTCCGGGTTTAACCGACCCCGCTTGATATATAGACAAAAACGATCGTATAGGAGGAACTGAAGATGAACCGTAAAATTATCGTATTGGATACGACACTGCGCGACGGAGAGCAGGTTCCGGGCGCCAAATTGAATGTTCAGCAAAAAGTGGAGTTTGCCCAGCAATTGAAGCGACTTCGTGTAGATATGATCGAAGCTGGTTTTCCGGCATCATCCGAAGGTGATTTTAAAGCCGTCCAGGAAATTGCTCGCAGTGTAGGGGACACCGTTTCGATTACCGCACTTGCCCGGGCGGTGAAAGGCGACATTGACAGCGTGTACCAAAGCATCAAGCTGGCGCAAAACCCGTTTATCCATATCGTTCTGGGTACCTCAAACATCCATGTGGAGAAGAAGTTTAATCGTTCCAAGGATGCCGTCATGCAGCAAGGGGTTGACGCGGTTAAATATGCGAAAACATTGCTGCCTCACGTGCAATACTCGACAGAGGATGCCGCACGGTCGGAGTTTGAATACTTGTGGAAGACGATCGAAGCAGTCGTCAAGGCAGGCGCAACGATTATCAACGTGCCAGATACGGTCGGCTATGCCGTTCCAGAAGAATTCGGAGATCTGATTCGACGCATCAATGATCGTTTGAAAAACTTGAATCCTGACGTCATCCTCAGTGTCCATTGCCATAATGACCTCGGGCTGGCAACGGCAAATACGCTGAGTGCCATTAAAAATGGTGCCGAGAAGGTCGAAGTTACCATCAACGGATTAGGTGAGAGGGCTGGCAACACATCACTGGAGGAAGTAGTGATGGGGCTCAAGGTGAGAGAGAATTACTTCAATTGCGGAACCAACATCAAGACGACCGAGCTGCTTAGAACTTCCCGCCTGCTGACCTACTTGACCGGACTGGATGTACAGGTGAACAAAGCGATTACGGGTGAGAACGCCTTTGCGCATTCTTCCGGTATCCATCAGGATGGACTTTTGAAGGATAAGCAGGTATACGAAATCATCTCGCCAGAAGAAGTCGGGGCCGAGAGCATGGAGTTGATTCTGACTGCTCGATCTGGACGCCACGCCTTCAAGAATGCAGTTGAAAAGATGGGCTTTGACACGGGCGATGCCGAGGACTTTGAGGTGCTGTTCGACAAGTTCCTTACTTTGGCTGACTCCAAAAAAGAAGTGTATGACCACGATGTATTTTACTTGGTGACGAATCACCGTATGATGGATGCAAACAGCGGTCATCTGTATGAGCTGGAATCATTCCAGGTAGTAACGAATGATGTTTATCCGACGGCAACGGTCAAATTAAAAAAAGGCGCAGAGAGCTTTAAGGGCAGTGCTGTTGGTGATGGTCCGATTGATGCCCTGTACAGCGTCATCAAATCGCTGGTGGGACTGGATGTAGAATTGAAAGATTACAAAATCAACAGCTTATCCAGAGGTAAGGAAGCGATTGGCCGGGTCAACATCCGAATCGCGTATCAAGACAAAATTTACTCTGGCCGTGCGATGGACACGGATATTATCAAAGCGAGTGCAATGGCCTTTTTGAACGGGATTAATGCCGTCTTGTTGGATGTTGCAAATGATACCCTCGCCACAGTGAAACAATAAGGGATCAAACGAGTTCTATCGAGATGTTCCGGAATCCGGGGGAAAGACAAACAGTTGTCGCAGGCACCATTTGCGATGACTGTTTGTCCTTTTTTGTACCCTTCAATTTTTTTGACGACAAAATATTTTGAATCTTGTTGCATGATATCCTGCACGTATGTATAATGTGAAGCATATCCTGCATAAGGGTAGGATGTGTTCCAGGGGGTGGAAAGAAATCGTAGACTTGGTAGCCAAATTAAAAGAGCAATATGAATCTTTATCGGACGGGCAAAAAAAGGTAGCAAAAATCATTTTTGAAAATCCGAGCTCGGTCGCTTTTTCTTCGGCTTTGGAGATTGGGAAGCAAACTGGGGTTAGTGAATCGACGGTTATTCGATTGACCCAAACGCTTGGTTACAAAGGCTACGCAGAATTGCAAGAGATGATTAAGCACGAATTAAAAAAAGGCAGAACGCTCTCGCAATATCAAGAGATTTCGAGTATGAAAGCGGAGCAATCGTTTGTGAAACAACTCATGAGCGAAGACATTCACAGTATTCAACGGACGATGGACAGCCTTCACGAGGAAGAGATCAAACGTGCGGTGGAGATGATCTCGAAAGCAGAGAGAATTTTTATTACGGCCAGTTTATATACCTCAGGCTTAGCCCATCTTTTTTCCGACTGGATGAATGTTATGCTGCAAAACACCGAGTTAATGATCCCTCATAGTTCGCAATTCTACTCACAGCTTTCTCGGGTGAATCAGAACACGCTGGTCATTCCGGTTACATTTCCCCGCTATACGCAAAGTACCGTTGATGTAGTGAAATATGTAAAAGAGCGGGGCGCAAAAGTAATTTCGATCACGGATTCGGAATTGTCTCCGGTAGCCAATTACTCAGATATTGTCTTGATCAGTGTGATTAACTCGGAGATTAAGAGCGATTCGTACGTGTCTTGCTTATCCCTGATCACTTCCTTGATTCGAGCAGTCACGGTGGAGAATACCGAGAAAGTAGAAAAGAATTTGCTAGAGCTTGAGAAGATTTATAAGGATAATCATGTTTTTTATCATGAGTAGAGGAGCGCGAGGATGAAGATCGATAGAGTGGTTTTGCGGAAAGTGGTCATGCCGTTAATAAATCCTTTTCAAACAAGCTTTGGAACCATAAAGGACCATAGCTTTCTAGTCGTCGAAGTGCATAGTGAGGGAATTACCGGCTATGCAGAAGTTACAACAGAAGTGGCTCCTCTCTACAATGAAGAGTCGGTAGGATCATCCTGGCATGTCATTTCGGAGTTTTTGTTGCCGATGCTGTTTGCGAATCAGCATGTGATAGAGCATCCTTCGCAAGTAAGCCAGCTTTTCAAGGCGATTAGACGGAATAATCTGGCAAAATCAGGTGTGGAAAGCGCGATTTGGGATTTGTATGCCAAACAGAACAACCTCACATTGGCCAAGCTCTTGTCAGGGGAGAAAAAGGAGATCGAGGTTGGAGTAAGCATTGGGATCCAAAAGGACGTCCCCACGTTGCTGTCCGTCATTGAACAGCATGTGGACGAGGGATACAAGCGAATCAAAATCAAAATCAAGCCAGGATGGGACTTGGACGTTGTGAGGCAGATGCGTGAACGATTCCCTGATCTTCCGCTAATGGCAGATGCCAACTCTGCATACACCCTAAATGATATTGCGTTATTCAAAGAAATGGATCAATTTGAGTTAATGATGATTGAGCAGCCGCTAGCTCATGATGATATTGTTGACCACAGTATTTTGCAGCAGGAAATTCGCACGCCGCTCTGTTTGGATGAGAGCATCCATCATGTAGACGATGTTCGGAAAGCACTATATCTGGGAAGCTGCCGGATTATCAACATTAAAATCGGACGTGTCGGCGGATTACATGAAGCTAAAAAAATTCACGATTACTGTTTAGAGCATCAGGTTCCCGTATGGTGTGGAGGAATGCTCGAATCAGGAATCGGACGGGCCCATAACATTGCGATTACGACATTGTCCAATTTTACTTTACCAGGGGATACGGCTGCCTCGTCACGGTACTGGGAGCAGGATATTATCGAGCCTGAAGTTGAGGTTACTTCGAGAGGAACGATTATCGTTCCTGAAAAGCCAGGGATTGGGTACGACATCATCCCATCTATGCTGGAAAAATATACAGAGTACTCTCAAGTCTTTAAGCCGGAATAACCACCATAGCCAGAATTACGAAATAACATCAGACTCTTTCATATGAAAAGGGGAGCGAACATGAAGAAATCAATGAAGACCGTGTCTATGATCGTGCTTTTGGTTGGTAGTTTGCTAGTAGGTTGTGGCAATCAAACAACAACAGGGGCTGCCCCAGCAGAAAACAAAGAGGGAGCAAGCGCGACGGTAGCAGCAGAGTCGGGGCAGTTCAAATTACTGGAAACAGGGAAGCTGACCTTTGCCATGAGTGGAATGTATAAGCCGTTTAATTACAAGGACGGCGGCGAGCTAAAGGGATTTGACGTGGAGATTGGCAAAGCGCTAAGCAAGAAGATGGGTCTTGAGCCAAATCCAGTGGCTACCCCATGGGAAACCATTCTTCAGGGCTTAAAGGCGAATAAGTTTGATACCATTATCGGCAGCATGGCCTATACCGAAGAGAGAGCAAAGCAAGTCAATTTTACAAAGCCCTACTATTTGTCAGGGGGACAAATATTTGTTTCCTCCGATAATGACTCCATCAAGACGGCAGATGACTTGAAAGGAAAGAAAATTGGAGTGGTTGCCCAAAGTACGTATTATGAAGCCGCTCAAAAGTATACGAAAGATGTCAAAAACTATACCAGTGATGTAACTGCACTCAAGGATTTAACCGTGCCGGGCCGTCTGGATGCTGTCATTACGGCGCCAGTTGTCGGATATGAAGCCATTAAAGCAGGCCTTGCTGTCAAAGAAGCGGGCGATCCGCTCTGGATCGAACAAGCCTGCATCGCTGTTCCAAAAGAGAACGAAGCGTTGCTCAATGCCTTGAACAAAGCGATTGACGAAATGATTGCGGATGGCACGTATGAAGAAATTTCCAACTCGATGTTTGGTACCAATCTATTGAAATTGAAAACGGAAGGCATTCCAGTATACAAGTAATGTAGCGGGTGGGTGAAATTCATGGTAGCCAATATTGTGGATCTTTTCTTGCGAACAATTCCAGGATTTTTTTCGGCGGCTTTTCTTACATTGGAACTGACTTTTGTCGGCTTGTTGTTTGGTTCCGTTTTGGGAATTGTTTTCGCCTTCTTTAAGATTTCCAAACTTGGATTCCTGCAAAAAATAGCTGGCCTGTATATTACGGTTGTCCGCGGTACGCCCTTGATCGTGCAGATCTCGTTCTTGTATTTTGGTATATCGTCCGTCTTTATCTTATCCGATTTTTGGGCGGGAGCTTTTGCACTAGCGATCCATAATGGGGCCTATATTGCTGAGATATTCCGCGGAGCTATTCAGAGCGTGGACAAAGGGCAGATGGAGGCAGCTAAATCGCTCGGGATGAATAATGGGCAAGCCATGCGCAGGATCATCATGCCGCAGGCGTTCAAGTTTTCCATTCCCTCGTTGGGTAATCAATTTATCATTGGGTTAAAGGATTCCTCGCTCGTTTATGTCATTGGTGTAGCGGAGATTTACTCGGTCGCGAATGCGGAAGCGGCTCAGTCGTTCCAACAATTTGAAGCATTCTTTGTGGCAGGTCTCTACTATTTGGTGCTGGTCATCATTTTCACTCAACTTGTACAGCGTTTGGAAAAAAGGCTGAATGTTTCAAATTCGTAAAGGAGTGAGAGAATGCTGATTGCAAAGAATGTACGGAAATCCTTTGGTTCATTGGAAGTATTGCATGATATTAATTTGCAAGTAAACCCTAGTGAAGTTGTTGTGATGGTGGGGGCGAGCGGCTCCGGTAAGAGTACATTGCTTCGGTGTTTCAACGTTTTGGAAGAGATTGATCATGGGGACATCATAGTCGAAGGGGAAAGCATCCGGTCCTTGCAGTCTGATTTATGCAAACTGCGCTCAAAAATAGGGATGGTCTTTCAACACTTCAATCTGTTTCCGCACAAAACAGTGCTGGAAAATGTGATTGAAGCCCCCATGATCGTAAAGAAAATCAAGAAAGACGTGGCTATAAAAGAAGCAATGGTACTTTTGGAAAAAGTAGGCTTGGTAGAAAAAGCGAATCAGTACCCCAGTAAGTTGTCCGGTGGACAAAAACAGAGGGTCGCGATTGCCCGTTCCTTGGCGATGAAACCAAAAGCGATTCTCTTTGATGAGCCGACTTCGGCCCTGGACCCGGAATTGGTGGGAGAGGTCTTGCAGGTCATGAAGAATCTCGCAAAAGAAGGAATGACGATGGTCATCGTTACGCATGAAATGAATTTTGCCAAAGAGGTTGCAGACCGTATTGTCATGCTGGATAAAGGGAGAATCATTGAAGAAGCTGATCCAGAAACCTTTTTTCAAAATCCAAGCCATGAACGAACCAAGCAATTTCTGCAGCTGGTCATTTAGGAGTGAGGCAGCATGAGTGTTGAATGCAGAGTTCTTACGCATATGGATGAGATGAAAGCAGCTAATCAGCTCATTCAAGAGGTATGGGGAAGCAGCAACGGGATTTCCCCCTATCTGCTTCTGGCCAACTCTCAGGTAGGCGGGCTGGTGCTGGGCGGGTTTGTAGAGGATAAACTGATTGGGATATCCTATGGGTTCCCCTGTATGGATGGTACGGACATATTGCTTTATTCGCATTTGCTTGCTGTCGATCCGGATTACAGGGGATTGAAGGTAGGGACTATGCTCAAAGCATTTCAAGCGAACATGGCTCGTGAGCGCGGATTTACTGCGATAAGGTGGACCTTTGATCCATTAGAAAGCAGAAACGCCCATCTGAATATCTGCAAGCTAGGAGCTACGAGCCAAATCTATAAAGTCAACTTTTACGGCGAAATGGCGGATCTTTTGAATGCTGGTTCGCCAACGGATCGATTACTGGTTGAGTGGGATCTGCGAGAAAGTCGGATAGAACCAGGCTTGCAAGAACTGGAAGCGTATCAGCAAGTGGCATCCGTCGAGTGGGACCATCAGGAACAAGTACCTGTCTGTAAAGGCTGGTTACAGCAGCAGGGTGACTTCGTGAAGATACCAATCCCGACGGACACCCAGTGGTTGAAAGAGAAATCGCCAGAAGTGCTGCTGTCCTGGCGATTACAAGTCAGGGACATGCTGCTGCATTATTTCCAACAGCAGTATCGGATTCAAGGCTTTCATTACGCCTCTGAAAGCCCCGTTCAATATTATTTATTACACCAGAACACAGAATCGACCTGTTAAAGGGAAAACCCGCCTGGCACATCAGTAGCCACTGGTGGGTTATTTTTTTACGGTGCATCTTCGCCTGTCTCCGTTCCGCGAATGAACTCGCGTTTTTTTGTCTTTGGGGGTGCCTCACGAAAATGGCAGCCTCTTTTCTATTTGTTTATCAAGCACCATTAAAACAACACCTACATGTAAAACATAATAGTGTGGGTCCGCTATACGCTTGAGGAGGAGTTATGTGGATATTTATCAAGCTATTTGGGAGGCAGATATGAGAGGCAATGGCATTCGACCGATTTCAACCACTGAAAAAGGGGAGATTTCAGAAGGATACGTTGTTGTGGATACAAAAATCTGCAATCCTGAACACCGTGTATTGAAGGAAGTACATATACCCGAGAGAAAAAGAAGAAGTTATCAATTGATCGAAAAACTTTTTGACAACTATAAATTAAACCAAACGAATCAAGAAAAGAATACGCTGGACGAGTCAAAGGAAGTGGAAGAATTTTTACGAATGGCGATTCATTCGCTTCCCGGCCAAATAGCAAAGGAATACATTGAGGAAAAAACGAATAAAAAATTTAGTGAGCAGCAATGGTATACATATTTATACGATCTATGGTTTAGGCAATTTTATTGGGAGAGCGGAATAGATTTATCAGGCTTTGAGCATGTCTTTATCGGCGAACAAAAAAAGAAAAAGCTTGTTGGCCATCATTTTTGGTATAAATACTGGGTAGAAGACAATGCGGATCTAAACAAGCATCATAGAGACCAAATTGAAATGACATGTGCGAATCACCATCAACAAAATCTTGCTGCACCGTATGTGATTACAGTAGGTTATCATTTAGATGCCTTTGACTATGAAAAAAAGCGTTTTATGACAATCATCAAAAAAAGATGTGCATTCTTTGTCGGGATAAGTGCGGAGGGCCTGTTAGCCTTAGGAACGGTACGAGCTATGCCTGAAGAGTATCTACCAGAGAATTTTGTCCTCAACGACGTACATTATAAGCTTGAATTATTTATGAGCCCTGATGGCAAAAGCATACGAACCTTTTATCCTACTTATGTACTCTCTTGAGGGACCATCTGAAAAGGTGGTCCTTTTTTCAGGCTCAACGCTTAACACATATTGACAGAAAAATGGATGACTGCTATAAAAATAGTGAATAGCACTCGATGCAAGAGAGTGCTAAGACAGCAGCATGCATGGCTACTAAGTTGATAAGAAGGGAGCTATTCCAATGGAAAAAAAGCAGTTTCAAGCCGAATCCACCCGACTGCTGGATATGATGATCAATTCCATTTATACGCAAAAAGAGATCTTTCTACGAGAGCTGATCTCCAATGCAAGTGACGCAATCGACAAGATCTACTACAAGGCGTTGACCGATGATAGTTTGGTTTTTGACAAAGAAAAATATTTCATCAAGGTCAGTGTGGATAAAGAAAACCGGACGCTGACTATCCGCGATACCGGTATCGGCATGACAGCAGAAGAGCTCGAAAATCACCTGGGTGTCATCGCCAAGAGCGGCTCTCTATCTTTCAAGAAAGAAAATGAATCCAAGGACGGCTACAACATCATCGGGCAATTCGGTGTGGGCTTTTACTCCGCCTTTATGGTGGCGGATGTCGTTACGGTGATCAGCAGGGCACTGGGCAGTGACAGTGCGTACAAGTGGGAATCTAGCGGAGCAGACGGCTACACGATCGAACCGATTGACAGTGATTTCGTCGGGACAGAAATCACCCTGAAAATCAAAGAGAATGCGGAAGAAGAGAACTTCGACGAGTATTTGCAAGAATACCGTCTAAAAGCGATTATCAAAAAGTATTCCGATTTCATCCGCTACCCGATTAAAATGGATGTCACCAATCGTAGAGTCAAAGAAGGCACCGACAATGACTTCGAAGAGTACGTGGAAGAACAAATTGTGAACAGCATGGTTCCGATTTGGAGAAAAAATAAAAGCGAGCTTACGACCGAAGATTACGAGCAGTTCTATACTGGGAAGCATTACGGCTTCGACAAGCCGCTGAAGCATATCCATATCAGCGCGGATGGGGCAGCCGTCTATCAGGCGATTCTGTTTATCCCAGAGAACATTCCGTTTGACTATTATTCCAAGGAATATGAAAAAGGCCTGGAGCTGTATGCCAACGGCGTGTTGATCATGAATAAGTGCGCCGACCTGCTCCCGGACTACTTCAGCTTTGTCAAAGGGATGGTCGACTCCGAGAGCTTGTCTCTCAACATTTCCCGTGAGATGCTGCAGCATGACCGTCAATTGAAGCTGATCGCGAAAAATATTGCCAGTAAAATCAAAAGCCAGCTGCAAAGCATGCTGAAGAATGAAAGAGAAAAGTACGAGCAATTCTACAAGTCATTCGGCAGACAATTGAAGTTCGGGATTTACAGTGATTTCGGTGCCCATAAGGACGTGCTGCAAGACCTCATCATGTTCCATTCTTCCAAGGAAAAGGCGCTGGTTACATTAGATGAGTATGTAGCGAAAATGCCGGAGGATCAGAAGTACATTTATTACGCGTCCGGGGAGTCGATTGAACGAATCGAGAAGCTGCCTCAGACTGAGCTGGTAGCTGATAAAGGCTATGAAATCTTGTACTTCACGGATGATATTGATGAGTTTGCGATCAAAATGATCATGAACTACAAAGAGAAAGAATTCAGATCCGTATCGAGCAGCGATCTCGGTATTGAATCAGACGAAAACGATAAAGAAGCCGATTCCACAGGCTCCGAAAACAAGGAGCTATTCGACTACATGAAGGATTTGCTCTCCGGTAAAGTAACAAACGTCAAAGCGTCCAAGCGTCTGAAGTCACATCCAGTGTGCCTGTCCACAGAGGGCGAAGTAACGATCGAGATGGAAAAAATCTTGAACGCGATGCCGAACAACCCGAATGTGAAGGCAGACAAGGTATTGGAGATTAATATCAACCATGATGTATTCCAATCGCTAAAAGATGCGTTTGAAAAAGACAAGGAAAAGCTGAATTTATATACCGCTCTATTGTATAATCAAGCACTTTTGATCGAAGGCTTGCCGCTGCAAGATCCGGTCGAGTTTACCAATGATATTTGCAAAATCATGGTGTAATAGCCAAATGAAAAACACGCCCACTTCAGCTGCGGCGTGTTTTTTGGCATCGCTTACGGCAAAATTGCAAAGGACCGTACCGGAAATCCAGATGCTTTGTCTGGTTTGGGCACAATGTTAAAAATGATGGCACCTGTTGCAGGTACTTTGTCTAAATTCTTCAAAAGCTCTACCTGGTAGGTGTCTTGCTCGAGTACGTAATACTCACCCAAAAGGGCGCCATTTTTTTGATAGTCGATACTGGCGTCCGTATCGAACGTCTCATGTCCGACTGCTTTAATCTTTCTTTCCTGAAATAAAAATTGGAGTGCTGCAAGCGACCAGCCGGGTGCATGGTTATGGCCATCCGCGTCTTTGTTGCTGAAAGCTTCTTTATCCGGCCAGCGCTTGCTCCAATCCGTTCGCAGAGCTACGAAAGAGCCTTCTTCGATTTTGGCGTGCTCCGCTTCGAATTGAAAAATGTCTTCTATGCTGAGCGAGTAGTCATTGTTTTCTTCTGCTTCTTTTGATTTATCAATAACGACAAGGGGTAACACCAATTCCTTGAGGTCCAGCTCATCCAAAAAGCGTGTATTTCGAACAAAATGAATAGGGGCATCCAGATGAGTACCGTACTGCCCAGCGAATGTAAAGCTTTGCGCAAAAAAACCGTCATCATGGTTGAACAGAGTAGTAAACTGGGCATCGGGAAAAGCTGAAAAATGAGGGGACTCAGGACCAAAAGTATGCGTCAGGTCTACCCATTCTTTTTCTTTTAATAGTTGAAATGCTCTGATTAATTCGTTTGCCATACGTTCACCTCATCCTATTTACTGATCGATCTGTTGCTAGAGGGAATCCTTAGCTGCTTGTTGCCATTATTTTACACGCTTATATATCCGAGTATCAAGATGTGATTTAGGAAATTACCAGAAAGGGGGCCGAGCGCTACCGGGCGTTTTATGAAAAGGGAAAAATGTGTTTGCTAGCACTGTGAATCCCACCATCATCTCGATTATCGGCGTGGCCATTTTTGGGGTTCGCCAATTTATTTGGAATCAAGTCATATAGTCCTCAATCTACGGAAGAGAACAGCTCCAACGGTAGATTGGGGATGTTTTGCGTATGCACGTATGCTTTTGGTTTTTTGTCCATAGAAATGATTTCATGTAAATATGTGTCAAAACCCAATCCGAAATCGTCTTCCTACTAGGAACGTTGGAGGTGAATGACGGAGTGAAACTCGGATTAATTTCCTTGACTCTCCTGTTGTTAGTGGAGGGCAATTCGGTTGATTCGCACCATGACATATCCCCTCAAAAGAGCACGAAAACGCCGATGATCATTCAACTTACGGAAAACTGTGTAACGAAGGTCGACGAATATGATCCTGCATTGAAATGGAATGACACCAGGTATATAAAAGATTATGAATCAGATACGAAGAACCTGGAGCGAGGGACGAAATTGAGCGAAGTCTCCCTAAAGCTGAACGGGAATGTTTGCCCCGGATACAGAATGCAAAATGGAGATGCGACCTGGGCTGAGATCGGGACCCCCATCTATCAAGTAAAGGGATATTCAGCGAAGTTCCGGCTCTTTGTGGGCGATGAGTTATACGAAGCCAATGAGAGTCCAGATGCGAAAAAAATGGGGGAGCTTTTTGACGTAGCTGGAAAAGTAAAAAAAGTGACACTGGAGTATTATGATGAGAATACAGAGCGGTACGCCGTTGACTTCTCTGAAAAGGACAGCAAGCAATTTACAGACCATTTTTTGACGCTGGATTATGTACCCTTCGATGAAATGATTGAGAAATTACCTGAGAATCGCAAATCAGAATTTGTCATACGCTTTGTTCTAGATGACCATTCTAGTTTTCACGTTCTGTACTGGTTTGACGACAACGCATTTACACGAGGGTTTGGAAATGACACGATTCAATCGCTAGTCAAGAAATATGCGGGGAAGGCGAAAAAGATCCCTAGCCCATCCGATCAATAGAGGGATTGAAGAAACAGCGCCCCATTCTCACAAATCGCTGTGAAAATAGGGCGCATACATTTGAAGTGCCTCACTTATTTTGCTTGAATAATACCTCCCTTCAAGAGCTCGTTTACATTCAACGATTTCGCATACGGCACTTCAATCTTGCCATTGTTCACGAGCTTAATCACTTCATCGCGGTAAGGACTATTTAAGTCCACGCCGATGATTTCCCAGTTGTTGTCGACTTCCGGGGAGATCACCTTTTGTTCTTGAATGTACTCGACCAGGTAGTCGCGAATGCTGCGCGGGGATTCCCAGTCGCGATTTCCGCTCACGAGCTTGAGTGCTTTGAGTCCGCTGCTGTAGCGGTAGTTATTGACGGCGAGCTTCAGCTCTTCTGTATCCGACAATGGCTTTCCTTTGTACATAACATCTACCATTCGTTGACCCGCTGGTTTAGACAGATCAATCTTATAATCGACACCTGCAAACATGTCATATAGATAGCCAGGCACCTCTGGATTGAAGCTGATGGAAATATCGCCTTCCTTCCACTGATTATAGTGGCTTGCCGACCATTCCATATAGGCTTTCAATTCTTTTCCGGTTACTTTCACTGTATATAAGGTGTTATCGAATTTGTAGATGTCGAAAATATTGGCGTAGGTGATATCTCCCTTTTTCAGATTGGAAGTATCTTTAAACAGCGCTGCGGCTGAAACGTCTGCGCCAGTTGCTTTCAGCTGCACTTTATTGATTAAATCGACGACTGCTGTGTCTCTCAGCTTGCCTTCAGGGATTCCGTTGATTTCATTTTCTGGCTGGAAGTCCGCGGTTGCTTGTCCAAATAGACCGCCGCTGGAGCCTGCCTCGCCGGCACTGCCGCCACCCGCAATGAAGGAAATCGTTGCTTCATGGGCGTCTTTGATCATGTCTCTGATTTTTTGATCAGGCTCGTACCCAGCCATATCGACTACTTCGACCTTCCGATCTACAACCGATGCGCTCCCGGCTTCTTTTTTCACCGTCAGATCAAAGCGTACGACATCCCGTCCGAGGTTGCGAGGACCGCCAACGACTGTTTGGCCCACTTGGTCTTTTACGATAATATGCATATGACCTACGAGGAGGGCGTCCAGATCAGGGACCATTTCAATGATCTTGGCTGCCGCATCTGATCCACCGTCTTCGTCAAACTCAGCAATCATGCCAGAGTGAGCACTCGCGAGGAGGACGTCTACTTTTTCAACTTCTCTCAACTCTTTTGCGTACTTCTTCACGGTTTCGCCCATGTGCTGGAAAGAGAGACTATCTACCTTTTCGCCATCCCAGCGCGGAACGTTCGGTGTCGTTACCCCGATGATTCCTACTTTGAGACCGTCTACACTGACGATGGTGTACGGTTTTACAAATGGCTTCCCATCTTTGGTAGTAATATTCGCTCCAAGCACAGGGAATTTGACTTCTTTTTCAACTCGGCGAATCAGATCTAGCCCAAAATTGAATTCATGATTTCCCAGAATCATGGCATTGTAGTTCATCGCATTCATGGCTGCCGATACAGGGTGAATTACCTCAGGTTTTTTTCTGTAAATATCATCTGTCAAAATATTACCCTGGTAAGTATCTCCGTTGTCTACGAGCAGCACATGTGGAGATGATTGCTTCACTTCATTTACATAGGTAGAGACTCGAGCCAAGCCGCTGTTTGTCGTTTCTTTACCATCCTCATACACGTATCCATAAAGGTTGCCGTGAACATCCGATGTTCCCAGGATGGTGATCGTGGTTGTATCTGCCTCATTTGTTACGGTTGGAGCTGGGGTGGTCGGGGCCACAGGTATTGGTGTCGCAGGTGTTACAGGTGCTGGTACTGCAGGAGTCGCTGGTGCCGATGGTTTAGGTGCAGCGGCAACGGGTGCTACTGGCTTCGAGCTTGCTGGCGAGGCAACAGGTGCCGGCTTCGCTACAGGAGCAGAAGAAGCTGCACTGTCCGGTAGCTGCAAGGTTTGGCCAATGCGTAAGTAGTTTACATTGGGCAGTTGATTGAGCTTTTGCATGGCTGTGACTGTCGTTTTGTGGTTTCTCGAAATTCGCCACAGGTTGTCCCCTTTTTTCACCGTATAGGTTTGGGCGGCAGCTGCACTGGCAAACAGCGTTGAAAACAAGAGCAAAAAGGATAAGAGCAGACTGATGTGTTTTCCTTGCCTCATGAAGTTCCTCCTAATGGAATTAGATTTGTGCATCATTTCCATTATAAAGAAAAGGAAGAAACAATGGACATATATAAAGAGAAACATAACGAAAGATTTACCACTTTCGTGAAAAAAATGTAGTCGATCTGATATTTTCAGGAGGATACCGATGAATGAAAATCTGATAGGAAAAATCATAGGATGTATAATTGCATTTGTTCTTCTGGCGTTTGTGGGCTTCGCGGTGCTAGTTTTTTCGTTATTTTCTACCGGAACGAAGTTTTATACGCCACTCACGATCGTGGTCACCGGGGTACTGGTCGTTTTTACGGTTCTGCGTATATTCGCGCCGACGATTGCGCGTATTTTGAATCGTTCCCTGGCTGTATTTTTTATTCTCGCTACCTTGGCTGTTATTGGCTTTGAGATCAAGGAAGCCTATGTAAACAGTATCCCGACGGTTAGTGAGCAAGACTTTGATTTAGAGGAGTACCGACCCTTTGGTGAAAATACAAAAGCAGTAAAACTAGACCAGCCTTCCACTCTCAAGCTGGATTCCGATCTGCCCAGATTAGACGGTGCGACCGCACTATATCCATTGTATGCCTCGTTTGCCCAAGCTGTTTACCCCAAAAAGCAATACGACCAATACGAGGGAGAAGTGATGGGGAATACGACTCCCAGAGCTTATGAAAATCTGATAGAGGGTAAGGCTGACATCATTTTCGTCGCCGCCCCATCAAAGCAGCAGCTAAACGACGCTAAAAGACAGGGTGTGGAGCTGAAGCTGACGCCCATCGGACGGGAGGCCTTCGTGTTTTTTGTGAATGCTGCCAATCCGGTGAAAGGACTGTCAACAGAGCAAATCCAAAAGATTTATTCCGGGCAGATTACGAATTGGCAGGAGGTAGGCGGCCAGAATGAACAAATTCGCGCCTTTCAACGTCCCGAAAACAGCGGAA
The DNA here is from genome assembly GCF_050467985.1 of Brevibacillus sp. NRS-1366. Classification (NCBI taxonomy): domain Bacteria; kingdom Bacillati; phylum Bacillota; class Bacilli; order Caryophanales; family Paenibacillaceae; genus Brevibacillus; species Brevibacillus sp. NRS-1366. The sequence goes on from NZ_JBITPN010000002.1 coordinate 125,156, forward strand.
GCCAGACCATGCTCCAAAAGGTCATGGCAGGCCAAGAACTCATGACACCCCCTCAAGACGACGTGGTGAGCGGGATGGGAGGCATTATCGAAAGAACGTCCAACTACAAAAATTACAACAATGCGATCGGGTATTCGTTCTTGTTCTTTGCTACCGAGATGGTGAAAAATGGGAATATCCGACTGCTGGAGGTAGACGGGGTTATGCCTGACAAAAGCACAATCGTGAACAAAGAGTATCCTTTAGCAGCAGAATTTTACGCTGTCACAGCGGGCAGCACCAACCCGAATGTATCGCGATTGATCGAATGGATTTTGTCAGGGCAAGGGCAATCCCTTGTGGAGGAGACAGGGTATACGCCTGTTGCCGCTGCGAAAACGAAATAAGCGGGCATGGGAGTGGTTGAAGCCAGTCTGCTTGAACTACAATGGGAAAGATAGAAAAGAGAAGGCATCGGAGGGTGGCAGCTTGGAGTGGTTTGAGCATTTTGATTGGAAAGTCTTTTTTCCAGAGCAGCGAATGTATATCATGCGGCAGCACAATTGGGCGTTTGCGGCATGGGAGATGGAGAGGCTGAAAGGAAACCTGCAGCCGCAGTCATTGCTGGTGCATGTGGACGCTCATTTGGACGATACACCGGATGGAGTGTTTGTACCGGGCTTGCTAGAGGCAAAGAGTGTGGAGCAAATCATGGCGGTAGCCCAGGGGCACGATTATGCGAGCGGCCAAGTGTGCCCGCCGGATTGCATGCAGATCGACAATTTTATTTGGGCAGGTGTGGCAAGAAATACGATCGGAAAGACCTTGTTTGTCTCTCATCAGGATGACGAGGTCTTGTCGCTTTCAATGCTCCGCTATGATGCGGTACATAAACGCAACCAGAATTGTCAAAATATCATCGACAAACTGCCTGCAGGATGTACGTACACGCATCAGCGGTTTATGGATATGGACTCTTTTCTAAGAGAAGTGGATCCGAACAAATGGAGCCCCCAGCAGACCAAAATTTTAGATATCGACCTCGATTATTTCAACATGTCTCGGGATACGACGCCCACTCTGCAGCCGCTTGAGGAAATTCGTGCTTCCTTGCTAGCCCTGCGGGGCCTTTGCCAGTGGGATGCTATTACGGTTGCCATATCCCCAGAGTATTGCGGCGGCAAAGAAGAGGCGGACTATTTGCTGCATATTTTTTTGGAGACATTTGAGATCAATCTCGCTTCTGCGCGAGAATGGTAGTGCTCAGCTTTTTTCACTGATAGCAAGTGACAGGAAAATAATGATAAGCGCAGCGATGGCATTCCAGGTTACCTGATCATCTAGTACGAGTGTTCCTAATAAAATCCCGAACAGGGGGACCAAATAATTCGTGAGCGATGCAAAAGCGGCGTTTGTCCGTCTAATCAGCGTATTGTAGAGCATGTAAACGATACCTGCTTGAAACACGCCCAAGATGACCACGTATACGACCTGCATCCAGCTGGGGCGTATTTGAAAGGGGTCTTCAAATAGAAAAGCGAGCGGCAGCAATAAGATAGTCGCAACGAATAAAACATTACGCATCGCTAGAATGGAAGAAACGGGTGGAAGCTGCTTGATGAGAATCAGCGAAATCGCAAAGCTCATAGATGCCCCGATGAGAGCCACATAACCCATGATGTTTCCCACAAAAGAAAGGGAAGACAGGGTAGGGGCAAACAGCAGGCACAAGCCTCCAAATCCGATGATAATGCCCAACCATTTTTTGAATGGCAGCTTTTCATGCGGTGCCGCTAGTTTCATAAAAATCAGTGTGAAAATCGGCCCGGTGCCGAGCAAAATAGAAGCAGTGCTGCTATTGATATACTGCTGTCCCCACCCAATCAGGATGAAAGGGACAACTGCCTCGAGGATCCCAATCCAGATAAACAATTTCCATCCTTTCAGGGTTGTGGGGACCTTTTCTTTGTTTCCGCCAAACAAATGCAAAAGGGCAAGTGTGAGGGTGCCAAGTAAAGCTTTGTAAGCAGCTAACGTAATCGGTGTAATCGAGGTGATCACGAGGTCGACAAAGAAAAATTGCGACCCCCAAATGATCCCGATCCCGAGCAAAAGCAAAACATTTATCTGATTCATGATCAAAAGTCCTCACTTGAAATATTTTTATAACAGATGTCCGGGACATATATGGAATGCTTTTATCTGGCGCCTTGCCATCATAGTAAAGCGAGTGGGGGGAGGCTTCAATCAAGAAAAAGGGCATCTGTATCGGTACAGATGCAACTGGGGCTGGAACGAGGAAATAAAAAACCACCCCGCTCTCACTTCTATCAGTGAAAACAGGATGGCTTGTACGTTGCCTTTTAATTTTCTGCTAAATTTCGTTGCTCCACTTGATTTGAGGCCGGGGCCGGCTTTCGCAGCTTGTAAATCACAACCAAGAGAAGGAACCAAACCGGAGTGATAAACAAGGCAACACGAGTATCATCTGCAAGAGCAAGCACGACCAGAATGAACACCAGGAAGAGAAGGATCAAGTAATTGGAGAAGGGATAGAGCGGTAATTTAAACTTGCTCGCTTTCGCCAGATCTGGTCTTGTTTTGCGATATTTCAAATGGCTGATCACCGTAATTCCCCAAATAAAGAGGAAGCAGACTGTTGAGACGCTTGTGATCAGTGTAAATACTCCTTCGGGCATGACATAGTTCAAAATAACAGCAATGAGAATGACGACCGTTGAAAAGAACAAGGCGTTGGATGGTACTTTCCCTGAGGTAAGCTTTGTAAAGGACTCAGGTGCATTCTTGTCTTTGGCAAGTGAGTATACCATCCGGCTTGTACTGAAGATGGCGCTGTTACAGGCCGAAGCTGCCGAGGTCAGGACGACAAAATTGACGATACCAGCCGCTGCAGCGATACCAACTGCGACGAAGACTTGAACGAAAGGGCTTTCCATTGGATTGATGGCGTTCCACGGATAAATGCCCATAATGACGATCAGTGCGCCAATGTAGAAAATTAAGATTCGAATCGGGATGTTGTTGATTGCTTTCGGAATAACTTTTTCTGGGTTTTCAGTTTCACCTGCTGTAAGTCCTACAAGTTCGATACCAACAAAAGCAAACACGACCATCTGGAATGAAAGTAGGAATCCATTTATTCCATTCGGGAACATGCCGCCGTGGTTCCAGAGATTCGAGAAGCTCGATGCGCCTGAATTCGTGGAAAAGCCTTTTATAATCATGAAAACACCGATCACGATCAATGCTAGAATGGCGATGACTTTAACTAAAGCGAACCAGAATTCCATTTCGCCAAAAAGCTTTACGGTTGCTAGATTCATAATGAGCAAAATGACAAGCGCAATTAATCCAGGCATCCACTGCGGTACTCCAGGGAGCCAATACTGCGTGTAGAGACCAACTGCCGTCAGGTCGGCCATGGCGATGGAAATCCAGCAAAACCAGTAAGTCCATCCGGTAATAAATGCCGCCATATTGCCTAAATAATCTCTGACAAAGTCTACAAAAGTATGATAGTTTAGATTGCTTAAGAGTAGTTCTCCAAGTGAGCGCATGATTAAGAAGCAAATGACGCCTGTAATCAAGTATGCAAATAGAATAGAGGGTCCTGCTAAATGGATCGATTTTCCCGCACCGAGGAATAACCCCGTTCCGATGGCTCCGCCAATCGCGATTAATTGGACGTGCCTGTTTTTTAGACCTCTATCTAGTTTTTGGTCTTGCATATGATCCCCCACTTTCAACTTTTCTAAACACTTTGCAATTTCATTGATTTGATATATGTTAATAATAAATATAAATCAAATAATTGCAAATTAAATTTCCAATAAAAGTTATTTTACCGTCCGTTTTTTATTGGTAAAAACGCTTACATTTTTGAAAATAATAAACATTTTGTTCAATCTACGCTGAATTCCCTCCTTTCTGATTTTATGGTTCCTATTTTTCGCCAATAAAAAAAGGCATTGAAAAATAGGGATGCTCCTATTTTTCTCTGTCCTTTTACCTGAGAGTATAACTCCTTTGGTGGCCAGTGGCTCTCTCCAGAGATGCGTCCTATTGCGGTCCTTTTACCTGAGAGATTTGCCCTAATGATCAGGGTTTGCTCCTTCGGTGCTAAACGATGTGTTTAGTCTCTCCCGCAATATTCATCCGCTTATGCAGTTATGGAGTTCATATGCGTCTCTTACATATTAATTTCTCGCAAGGAGCTTGTCAATTAAAAATTGTGAATTAAATAACTATTCGAAAAATGATTCATTATCTATTTAAACTTACAGCTAAACGAAAAGAAAAAGCAGCATAGACAAAAGTCTTTGCTGCCTAAACGTTCCCTATAACAATCCATCCTTATTCTACAAAAAGCGAGACCTGTTCAAAGCCCTCATCGGAGATCCGAATCAATCCCGTATCGGAAATATGTAGCGTAGGGATGACGACCAGGGCGAGCAGTGACAACGTCATGAAGGCGTAATTCATCGTGCAGCCTGCCTGAGCGAGCGCGCGGCTAATCTCCATGACATACGCTTTGATCACATTTTACTTTCGATGATCGATCAGCTTTCCGAAAAGGTGCGCATCAAAAAAGAGCGATTCCTGCTTTTCGGTTTTTCCGGGGGCGGCCATTTTGCCCATCGCTTCTACTATTTGCACCCCGAGCGTCTTTTGGGAGTTTCGATTGGCGCGCCTGGCATCATTACTTATCTGGATTCATCCAAACCGTTTTATGTGGGGACGAAAGATTTGGAGGAAGTGTTTGGCAAAAAGCTGTCTCTTGAGGAGATGCGGCGCGTTTTTGTGCAGATGGTCATTGGCAGCGAAGACAACGAAACATGGGAGATCAACAATAAAGCCTCCGCCCATTGGATGGAAGGGACGGATGCGTATGGTCAGACACGGCTTGCGCGACTCGGCGCCCTGAGAGACAATTTTGAACGGGAAGGCATTCGTGTTCGCTATGATGTAGTTCCTGGCGTTGCTCACGATGGGGGCAAGGTTCTAGCAGAAGTAAAAGATTTCTTTACCCACGTTCTAGCAAAATCAAAAGATAATGGTCGATGAAAGCCCAAGGAGGAGTATAAGCATGAATCAAAAAACCTTTCCGTTTTATCGGTTTGAAGGCACCCATCGTGAAATCGGCAGACAGTATGGCGAGGCTTGCGCGGACTTGATACGAAAGCATCGTGATTATGCATTGGCACGTCTGGAATCCAAGGTGAAGATCCCGTCCATAGGGGCATTGGAAGAGGCAGCCCTGCATTACAGGGAATACGTAATGAAATACGCCCCCTACTTTGATGAAGAAATCCAAGGACTCTCGGAGAGCACTGGCCTCACCCTTGGAGAGGCTTACTTGCTTCAACTCCGGGCAGAGCTTTACAACGAATTTGATTCCAATGACGAATGCACGACCTTCGCGATTCAGACGGAAGCGACAGCAGATGGTACACCCCTGATTGGACAAAATGCTGATCTGCCGAATTTTTACTCTGAAATCGGGATTGTCGCTGAATTTGTACCCGACAATGGTCACACATGTCTGATGCTCACTCCGGCAGGCCAGATTTCGTACATCGGCATCAATAAGCACGGACTTGGTGTTTTTGCTAATTTTCTCACGTGCGACGGGTGGAGAGTCGGGTTTCCGCGTTATCTTCTCTCTAGATTGGCATTGACCAAAGAGACAGTCCCGGAAGCGATTGCCCTGGTACGCAGTGTTCACCGCGCATCTTCTCGCAATTTGATCATGCTGGATAAAAAAGGGAACGCAGCTGATTTGGAAACAACACCGACTCGCGATATGCTCATCGAGCCGTCTCATGGGCTGTTGGCGCATTCCAACCACTACATCGGTCAGGAGCTTATGGCAGAGGAGAGACTGACAGGAGCTCATCTGGACAATTCGCAGACACGCTATGCTCGTATGCGCAGCCTGCTGGAGGGCCACCATGGCCAGTTGGATGCGCAGGCGATGCAGAACATTTTGCGTGATCGTGGAAGCGAGCCGTATCCACTGTGCAGAATGCCCGGTGACGATGGAACGGATTCCATTACTTTTGCCTCGGTCATTGCCGAACCAACCAAAGGACAGCTATGGATCGCGATTGGTCCTCCTAATCAATACGAGTACAAGTGCTACTCTTTTTCCTCCTAATAAAAGGAAGCATTTCATGTTACAATGAGAGGAGAGACTAGGGTGCCGATTGATCCGCAAGTGAAGGACTTGTTGCAAAGGCTGGAGAGAGCTGGCGGTGAGCCATTGTATAAGCTGTCTCCAGAGGAAGCACGCAGGGCATTAGCAGCTTCCAGAGCGAGTATAAACGAAATCGTTTCATCCGTTGCTTCGGTGGAAGATGTCGAAATAGTCAGTCCGGATGGAGGGATTCCTCTTCGAATCTATACACCGGCGGGGACCGGACCATTTCCGATCCTCGTCTTCTTTCACGGCGGTGGGTTTGTACTGGGCGATTTGGAAATGGTCGATCGGATGTGCCGATTCTTTTCAGACAAGGCAAAATGCCTGGTCGTCTCTGTCGCCTACCGGTTAGCCCCAGAGCATAAATTTCCCGCGGCCGTTGAGGATGCTTCTTTCACCGTCAACTGGGTAGCAGAAAATGCAGCGAGGTTGAACGGAGATCATGCGAGATTGGCTGTAGGGGGAGAAAGCGCGGGTGGAAATCTGGCAACGGTCGTCTCTCAGCTTGCACGGGATACAGGTGGTCCGTCTCTCGTGTTTCAACTGCTCATCTATCCGGTTGTCCGATTTGACTTTGCTACCCCTTCCTACGAAGAGCATGGACATTCCAACAATTTGACGATAGATGAAATGAAGTGGTTCAAGGAGCATTATTTAGAAAGAGACCAGGAGAAACACCCTCTTGCCTCGCCCCTGTTTGCTCCGGATTTAAGCAACTTGCCGCCTGCCCTGGTCATAACAGCTGAGTACGATCCGCTCCGAGATGAAGGGGAGGAGTATGCCGACAGACTGCGTTCATTTGGTGTACCTGTGACCGGCATACGATATCAGGGTATGGTCCACAGTTTTCTCAATTATTCAGGTGAAGTAGAAGAGAGCAAGAAGGCTCTGGAAGAGATTTCTGAACAATTGCGGCAGGTATTTGGAACATAAGCATCAATCACAAAAAGAGGGAGGATCCCATGAAAGCACACGCTGCATCCATTGAAGCCATACTCATTGCAGACAATCCCGATACATTCGTCACACGCCGTATCCCAGAGACGAAGCTGGAATTCGGAGGCATTCCGGGCGACCGGCATTTTGGCGTGACCTTCGGGGCGGACTCCCGTCAAACGATGTATCCGCGCGGAACAGAAATCTTGAATCGCCGCCAAATCACGGTTGTGTCACAAGAGGATTGTGCCATTATCGCTGAAAACTTACGGGTTCCGTTTATCTTGCCCGAATGGCTAGGGGCGAACCTGTTGATAAGCGGTTTTCCAGATTTGACAAGCCTGACGATGGGCTCTCGCATTTTATTGCCTGGTGGAGCGGGGCTTATCTGTATGGGAGAGAATCTCCCGTGCGTTCATCCGGGAGAAGAAATCCAAAAAAATCATGATGAACAGGTGCATCCGAAATTGGCCGCACGGTTCGTGAAAGCCGCATTTAAGCGAAGAGGGATTGTCTGTGCTGTCGAATGTCCGGGAACGATCAAGCAAGGGGACCAGGCTCAGATTCTGGTGAATAACTTTACGAATCCGATGCAGTAAGCCACGGAGTCATTACCAATGAAAACGCACCTCACCATCAAATACATCAAAATTTCTTCCTACATAAAGCTGTGCGTGCTAGCAGCGCTTTCGATCGGGATTGTGGATGGAATCATTCGCTTTTTGTTCAGTGTCGCGGTAGGGAGCGTAGAAAGTGCCGAAGCGCAGATCGTAAATCTGAATCTGACAGGGATGCCTGCAGGTCTTCTGATGGCTCTGGCTGTCCCAATGATGTATGCATTCTCAGCTTTGATGTTCAGTTTGATTTCGTACTTCCCGTTTATCTATTTAACCGCAGAAGACTCCCACCTCTATAGGTGGTGAGATGAATGCGGTTTTTTTGCTTCTAGAACATACGTTTCCTATCGTGTGGTAAAATGAGGAATAAGGAGGTGATACGAAAATGAAGCTGACCTATAAATGGATTCCACGAATCAGCGAGAAACAACGCTTTCTTTTGGAGGATTTGGCCTTTCATACAACCAAGCTCAATAACATCGCCAACCACCTTTGTCGGGAAGAGGGATTTCGTTCCTACGTAAAACTGGAAAAGGAACTAAGGTCCAATTGGCACCGGGAGTACCTCCATTCGCATACCTATCAGCACTGTTTGAAGATGGTAGAACAGAACTGGAAGAGTTTTTTTGCTTCCAGCAAAGACTATCAGAAGAATCCCCATAAATACAAAGGTGTGCCTCAACCTCCCAAATATAAGCATATTCAGTATCACAAAAACGAAATCATATTCACCAATCTCGCCATTCGTGTACAAGGGAACTTGCTTAAGCTGTCGCTGGCGAAAAAGATGCAGGAACGTCATCAGGTTGACAGTTTGGATGTTGTCATCGATCCTGACAACATGCCCGTTGACGTAACCACCCTTCAACAAATTCGTTTTCAGTGGCGGCAAGTCTTTCGTACATGGGAGATGGTGATCATTTACAAAAAAGAGGAACAAGAACTCCCGGAACACTTCAGCAACATCATGTCCATTGACCTTGGAGTAAATAATTTGGCTGCACTCACGTTCTTGGAAGGCGAAGACAGTTATCTGATCAACGGGAAGCCGCTAAAGAGCAAAAACAGCTACTACAACAAAGAGATCGCTCGCCTTACTTCGATTGCGATGAAACAAACGGGAAAGAGCGAGGGATTTGTTCGTACGTACCGGATTCGTTCTTTGCAAGGGAAGAGGAATCGCTATATCCACAATTTTCTACATCAAGCGAGTCGAAAAATAATGGATCTGGCCATAAAGCATCAGTGCCATACCATCGTAATAGGCGATATGAAAGACATTAAACAAGAAAACCCGGTCAAATCGTTTGTCCAGATTCCACATGCACGATTGGTTGATCTCATCATCTATAAGGCACAGCTCTTTCGCATCAGAGTAAGGAAACAGAATGAAGCCTTCACCAGTGGTTGCTCCGCGCTGGACGAAGAGAAGATTTCAAAGAAAACGTACGACCCCAAAAGGAGAATCCATCGCGGACTTTTCGTAACGAATTCCGGCTTACGAGTGAATGCGGATATCAACGGAAGTCTGAACATCCTACGAAAATACGTAAACCAGAAAGGTAGTCCTGATCTGATTCGTTCAGCAAGGGATAATGGGTGCTTGAAGCATCCGAAACGTATCCTCGTCTCCTAGACGACTTGGAACGTTTGAATCCCCCACCTCTAAGCGTAAGAGAAGGTGGCGGGAGCCTTCAAGTTTGTCCTCAAGCGTTGGAAAGGATTTACCATCGAGGGTGAATTCGAAATAAAGCAATCATGCACGAAAGAAAGATTTGAATGAAAAAAATAGCGAAGCACAGCTCTTTGAAACGAGGGCTGTGCTTTCTTGTTTGTATTTATCAATGAAAATGAATATTGACAGAAACAGGGGAATCGGATATTTTTGCATTAGGGAAACATTTTTACACACAGGCATATTATTTTACTGTAGTGAATATTATTGGTTAAAAACCACAGTGTTGTGCTTGAGCATACATGTATAGTTATTCTGGAGGGAATCTCATGGATCATGCTATTGCAGTCAGAGAGCTTCACGTCTCCTACTTTGGAAACGAAGTCGTTCGGGATGTCTCATTTTCCATCGAACAGGGGAGCATGGTAGGAATTATTGGTCCCAATGGCGCAGGGAAATCGACCTTGATTAAGGCAATGCTGGGGTTGATTCCAAGCGATAAGGGCGAGATTCGCTTTCACGGAAAAGAAACGAACGAAGTCAGGAAGAAGATCGCATATGTACCGCAGCGCAGCCAGATTGATTGGACGTTTCCGATTACGGTGATGGATACGGTCCTGATCGGAACGTATCCGCATGTCGGATTATTCAAATTTCCGAAGAAGAAGGAAAAGGCATGGGCGCTAGAGTGTTTGCGAAAAGTCGGTTTGGAAGAATATCGCGACAGGCAGATCGGGGAATTGTCCGGCGGCCAGCAGCAGCGTGTATTCCTGGCGCGAGCCTTGGCGCAAAAACCGGAATTGCTGCTTTTGGACGAGCCGTTTGTAGGGATTGATGTGGCTAGTGAGGAGACCATTATCCACATTTTGAAAGAGCTGCAGATGGAGGACAAAACGATTGTGGTCGTCCATCACGACTTGAGTAAAGCGAATACCTATTTCGACCAGCTTCTTTTGCTGAACAAAGAATTAATCAAGTTTGGGGCTGTTCAGGAAGTATTGAATCGAGAGGTCATGTCCAAAGCTTACGCCCATCAGCTTCAGTTTCTCGAGAAAGCGGAGGTGCATGCGTGATGGAATTTTTACAAGCCATTGGGCAGTATGAGTTTTTGCAAAAAGCGTTGTTTACATCCGTGGTGGTCGGGATTATTTGCGGGGTAATCGGCAGTTTCATCATCTTGCGGGGCATGTCCTTGATGGGGGACGCAATCTCTCACGCTGTTTTGCCGGGTGTTGCCCTGTCTTATGCCTTTGGGATCAATTTCTTTGTGGGGGCAGTTGCTACTGGTGTGCTCACAGCGGTTGGGATCGGCTATGTGAGTCAAAACAGCCGCATCAAGAACGACACGGCAATCGGGATCTTGTTCACATCGGCTTTTGCCCTGGGGATCATCTTGATTACGATGCTAAAAAGCAGTACCGACCTGTATCACATCTTGTTCGGAAATGTGCTGGCAGTTCGACCGTCCGACATGTGGGTAACAGTGGGCATAGGCGTGGTGGTGATCGTGACCGTCTACGCGTTCTTCAAAGAGCTGCTGTTGACTTCTTTTGACCCTACGATTGCGGCGGCATACGGTCTGCGCAACAATCTCATTCATTACTTGCTGATGACCTTGCTGACGATGGTGACGGTAGCCTCCCTGCAAACAGTGGGAATCGTTCTGGTAGTCGCCATGCTGATCACACCGGCAGCTACCGCTTATCTTTTGACAGACCGCTTATGGGTGATGATTTATTTGGCTGCTGGCTTCGGGATGATTTCTGCGATCATTGGCTTGTACTTCAGCTTTACCTATAATCTGGCCTCTGGCGCCACGATTGTATTAGTAGCAACAGCGCTATTCCTCTTGGCATTTCTTTTCTCCCGCAAACATGGGGTGGTCTGGAAATCATTACGAGCTCGGCAAAAACGAGTGGAGCTTTCAAAGTAAAGGAGAATCGTCATGAAAAAATGGAATCTATTTCTCGTGTTTCTCGTTTCAACGGTGATGGCAGCATGTGGTTCACCACAAAATACGGCAGAGCCCGGAAAATCGGATAACGACAAGCTGCAGGTCGTGACGACGTATTCGATCCTGTATGACATCGTCAAAAATGTGGGGGGAGATCGAGTGGAGATTCACAGCCTGGCTCCTGTCGGTTCGAATCCCCATGAGTATGATCCACTGCCAGCAGATGTGAAAAAAACGACGGATGCTGACGCTGTCTTCTACAATGGCCTGAATCTCGAAGCAGGAAACTCATGGTTTGAAAAGCTGATGCAAACAGCAGGCAAATCAGGTCAGGATGCTCCTGTGTTCCGTATGAGTGAAGGAGTAGCCGCCAAACACTTGACGACAAAAGGGAAAGAAAGCGAAGAAGATCCTCATGCTTGGCTGGACATTCGCAATGGCATCAAGTACGCGGAAAATGCCAGAGATGCACTGATCAAAATTGACCCTGATCACAGGGGGGCGTATGAGCAAAATGCCAAGCAGTATATTGAAAAGCTGGATGCTCTGCATCAGGAAGCAGTAAAGCAGTACAATTTGATTCCAAAAGAACAGCGCGTTCTGGTCACGAGTGAAGGTGCATTTAAATATTTCAGCGAAGCTTACCAGTTTGACGCTGCTTATATTTGGGAAATCAATGCAGAAAATCAGGGAACACCCGAGCAGGTCCGTCAGGTTGTCGATTTGATCCGTGAGAAAAAGATTCCTGCCTTGTTTGTGGAAACAAGTATCGACCCGCGCAGCATGGAAATGGTATCAAGAGAAACGGGTGTGCCAATCGTAGGCACAGTCTTTACCGACTCCCTCGGAAAACCTGGCGAGGATGGCGACACGTACATCAAGATGATGGAATGGAACATCAAAACGATTTACGATGGATTGACGAAAAAATAAAACCGCCTCCTAAAAGGAGACGGTATACATCGAGCTCGTTAGTTTTGAGGTGTTACCGATCATCACGTGCGACGCATCTACCTCCAGATTGAGTTAGAAGCTTACTTACGTGTTGCGGTTTCCCTTATTCACTAGGTGATCGTGTAAATCATCCATGGCACATCGCCTCCTAGAAGACTAACGCCTGATTGAAAACACACCACCGAGCTCGATAAAGGTAGTATGATCCATATTCATTTTTTCATGCATGCCAGCCGTGATTATTTCAGGATGTGTTTCTGTATAGCAATCAAAAACTGCTGGTTGCTGTAAACAGTGCCACCAGCCAATACCGGATCGACTGCATTGACGTATGCTTGATTCGTTTTTACTGCTTTCAAGTTTGTCCATGGAAAGCCTTGTTGCAGCTGATCGAATGCAGCTGCGTCGGCAGTTGCTCCGATTTTGTCCACCATGACAAACAGGAAGTCAGGGTCTGTTTGTGTCAGAATTTCCATGGTAATCGGCATGCGCTCGTTTGCTTTTGCGACAATGTCTGGTTCCTCAAAGGCCAATTCGGTATAGAGCAGGTGGTTGTACCTCTCGTCCTTCGGATAGACGAAAAAGGCACCCTCATGAAACCATACGGTCAGGATTTGTTTATCTTTGAATGAAGCGAGCTTGTCACGTGTGGTTTGCGTGTTCTGCTTTAACTTGGTTATAAGCGTATCAACATTTTCTTCTCTTCCGCGGACATCTGCCACAAGACGCAGATTTTCTGCCCAATGCGCACCACTCGTGGAGACAGGGATGACTGTTGCTGCGCTTTGCAGCTTTTGGATGTCTTCTGAAGAGGTTTTATCCGTTGTCAGGATTGCGTCAGGCCGCAGGGCCGCTAGCTCGCTGATGTTATCCGCGATGTTCCACGGAAGATGCTTTGCATTTTGGGTGATGGTCGCATATGCCGTTGGGATTGTACCGTTTTTATCCATCGTTGCTGCAAACGGTGGGATTCCGAGCAACAGGGCATCTTCATACGTGCCATGAGAGCCGACGAATGCGATTTGCTTTGTGCGGGCCGGGATCTTGTAACTGTTACCAAGGTACTCGACCGATCGTGTCGGTTTGGGCTCTGCGGTATTGTCAGAGGTGTTTCCCGCAGGTCCGCCCGTGCCGCAAGCTGCCAGCAGGACGAGCAAGGCAGCCATGGGGATAGTTAGTAGCCGTTTATACATGCACGTCACTCCGTTCTTAACTTTCATAGGTTCCGGTAAAGGCGAGTCGTCACTGTAAATTATAGGCTACCCGATCTATCAGACGCTGTTGCATTTCTGAACATTTTCAAACGTTCTCTTGCAACCTTTTTCTTGTCTGAATTCAGGAGATGTTCTACGATGGACAAAACCGACCTGAGGAGAACCGACTGAGGGCATCTGAGGTGATAATAGATGGAATTGCGCCATTTGAAGACGTTTCATGTCGTTGCAGAATGCCTCAATCTGACAAAAGCAGCAGAGATGCTACGGTACAGTCAACCGACGATCAGCTTGCAAATTCAAGCATTGGAGAAGGACATCGGTCACTCGCTTTTAAACAGGGTGGGAAAGAGGACTTTTCTGACGCCAACGGGCAAGCTGCTGAAAAAACATACGGATAAGCTGTTTCAAAATCTGGAGGAGCTGGAGCAGGATTTGCGCAGGCTGGAAAAGCCTTTTGGAAATTTGAGCATAGCTGCACCCGAATTTTACTGCAGCTACTATTTGTCACAGCTCTTGAGTATTTATTTGAAGCTCCATCCGCAGGTCCAGATGAAGATGCTATGTTACAACAGCAAGGAAACGATCAAGCTAGTCGATACCAATCAGGTCGATATTGGAATTATTGCGGGTTCTGCCAATCGACCAGGGATCGAAGAGATTTTGATTGATCAGGAGGATCTGGTGCTCGTAGCCAGTCCGCTGATCGTCAAATCGAGAAACGCAGCGGAGCTCTTCGAGGAATATTCATTTATTTCCTATGATCTGGAAGGGACCATTAAGGAGTGTCTGGATGAAATCAATTGCGTCCCTCGGTCTACGATCGAATGCGGCAGCGAAGAGGCGATCAAGCGAGCAGTGATGTCACAAGCAGGGATTGCCCTTATCAGTGACGTCCTGATAGAAAAAGAAGTAAATCTGGGAACGCTTCAGGTCCTGCACCGTTTTCCAAAAAGGCTGTTGACGCACTTGATCTATCCGCGAGATCTGCGGGATTACAGCACGGTCAGCAGCTTCATTGATGTTTTAGTGGATGTATGGCCAACCTTTCGATTGTGATGGTATAGGCAAAAGGGAACTCGGTCTTTTAACAGCCAGGTTCTTTTTTTTCGGGTCTGAGAACACGTTTTGGTTTGTACCTAATAATTTCTTAATGGTTATCATTGAACAAACTCATTTTTCATGAAATTCAAAATGAACTACTATAAAAAAACAGAATTATTTTGAAAAAGGAGAGATCGGTGTGCCTCAAAACAACAAGGTTGGATCAACGGGCCGAAAAAAAGGGATTAACGTTTTTGTTCTGCTGTTTGGGGTTTTGGTAATCGCAACGTTCCTTACCTACATCGTGCCTGCTGGCGAATACGCCCGGGTGGAAGTAGACGGAAGAAATGTGGTTGATCCACACTCATTCCAACAAGTAGACTCGACGCCTATCTCTTTCTTTCAGCTGTTTAGCTCAATCCATACAGGGCTGGTAGAAGCAGGAGATATCATCTTTTTTGTTTTGATCATTGGGGGAACGTTTGGAGTGCTGACGGCGACAGGTGCCGTTGATGCGTTCATCCGCACCTTGTCCAAAAAGCTCGGTGACAAGGAGAAATGGCTCATACCCATCATGATGCTGTTTTTTGCATTCGCAGGTGCGTTTACGGGCATGGCGGAGGAAACATTGGCTTACATCCCGATCCTGGTGCCTTTGGCCGTCTCGCTCGGGTTCGATGTCATTACCGGAACGGCGATCGTGCTGGTCGGGGCTTCAATCGGCTTTACAACAGCAATCATGAATCCGTTTACAGTCGGAATCGCTCAAGGAATTGCCCAATTGCCGATCTTCTCAGGCATTGGCTATCGGATTGTGTTGTTCATCATCATGTACGTCGTTTCGGTCAGCTTTATTTACCGCTATGCGATGAAGGTGAAGAAGAACCATGCTCTCGGCTTTTATGGAGAAGGAGGAACATTCGAGGCGGCCGCTCCATCGAATGATCAACCTTTATCGAAAACACACAAGCTCGTCCTCACATGCTTTCTTCTCAACTTTGCTGTTCTGATTTTCGGTGTGCTTCAATTCAAATGGTATATTACTGAAATTTCTGCCCTGTTTGTGGTTTTGGCGATTGTGATTACGATTATCGGCCGCCTGTCAGCCAATGAACTGATCGAATCGTTTATGAAAGGGGCAGCGGGCATGTTGACCGGTTGCCTGATTATCGGTCTGTCTAGAGCGACGCTGGTTGTCTTAAACGATGGACAAATCATCGACACGCTGTTGTATCATGCTGCCGGCGTGCTGGATGAAATTCCGCCTACGCTCAGTGCCGGAGGAATGTTTATCCTGCAAGCCTTGATCCACTTTGTTGTTCCATCCGGCAGCGGACAAGCAGCGCTGACCATGCCGATCATGGCACCTTTGGCCGATTTGGTGGGCGTCACGCGGCAAACGGCGGTTCTCTCCTTTTCTCTGGCTGATGGTATTGGAAATATCATCTACCCGACCTCCGGCTATTTTATGGCGGGACTGGCACTTGCGGGCATCCCCTGGATTCGTTGGGCCAAATGGATTTTGCCGCTGATTTTGATGCAGTATGCCATTGGACTGGTTGCTGTCTTGATCGCAAACCTGATGCACTATGGACCGTTTTGACAAAAGCTGATTTGAACGGAGGAATCATTCTTGAAAATCGTATCGATTGAAGTGTTTGCTACCCAGTTGCCTTTGCTGCAACCGTTCATCGTCGCCTACGACGAGTTCCATGAATTGCCGAGCATCATGGTCAAAATCACGACGGACACGGGGATCATCGGCTATGGAGAAGGTATGCCGGATCCGCATGTAACGGGAGAATCCTTTTCCAGCACTTATGAGATGCTGGCGAAAGATATAGCGCCGCTCGTCATCGGGCAAAATCCGTTTGATATTGAAAAAATTCACCGGATCATGGCAGAAGCGGTCTATGCAGCACCATCGGCAAAAGCGGCAATCGATATCGCCTGCTACGATGCCATGGGCAAAGCCGCAGGCCAGCCCGTCTACAATCTGCTCGGAGGCAAAGCGCACGAATCGCTTGCAGTACCATACGTCGTGAGCATTCTCGCTCCCGAAGAAATGGCGCGCCAGGCTGCCCAGGCGGTAAAGGACGGCTATACGTGCATCAAAATAAAGGTTGGCACAGACCCGGCTGTCGACGTAAAACGTATCCGTGCTGTACGGGAGGCGATTGGCGAACACATGCAGCTGCGCGTGGATGCCAATCAGGGATGGCGGAATGTAGCTACCACGATGCGCGTCTTGAAACAGGTAGAGGACTGCCAGTTGGAATGGATTGAGCAGCCGGTGCTGGCCGACGATCTGATCGGCTTGGCCGAAGTCAGACAGAAGACGTTCATCCCCGTGATGGTCGATGAGGGACTGCACGGGGACAAGGAAATGCGCGAGGTGATCGTCAGACAAGCGGCTGACCTGATCAATATCAAGCTGATGAAATGCGGCGGACTGTATCCTGCCCTAAAGCTTGTAGCCCAGGCGGAAATGGCCGGAATCGGCTGTCAGGTCGGTTCCATGGTGGAATCAGCGGTTGCGACAGCGGCAGGTGCGCATCTCTCCATGACAAAAGACATGATTTTTTCCAATGAGATGGTAGGGCCGCTGATGTTCTCCCGTGATTTTGGGAAATTGAACTACGATAAATATCAGTTGCAGTTAAGTGACCGCCCGGGGCTCGGGGTGGACGTGGATGAGGAAGCTGTGCGTGAATTAAGCGTGCACACCTGCTTCATCGGGTAAAGGCTGCTAAAGGGGAAAACCAGAAATCGCTGGGGCAGGTCTTGACCAGGTTTTCCGGTTTTTCTTTTTTTACGTATTGCCGATTCCTATACCGTATATGCACAATCTGGGTAAAGAAGAGATTTTTCTAGTTGAACAAATAGAATATGGAAATTATACTCTGATACATAGATTTACGATGCATGATATATCTATGTATGAATGAAGCATGGGAGGACCAATGAAAATCAATAAAGAGCTGATGAAGGGCAGTACCGTCATCCCGATTTTAACCATGCTGGGTCAGAGCGTCAGAGATGCATCAAGAGATTCGGCTGGAGCTGGAAAGCCACTTCAATGATCTGGTCGAAGAGGGAATGGGAGAAGGCTTAATGAGGAGGAGGCGATCCGGCAAGCGATACGGAGAATGGGCGATTCCGCCATGGTCGGGAAGCAGATGCACGAGATTCATAAACCAAGGGTAGAGCGGAGCCTTCTTTCCGGCGTGGTCGTTTTTTTGGCAATAGGGTTGTTTACCATGTACGGGGTTCAGGTCGATTTCATCTTACTGGATTTTGCGGCCATTGCGTCGTATTTGTTCCTGGTGAGTGCTGCGGGAATTATACTAACCAGAATGTGGCGATATCAGGGTGCCGCCGTGAAACTAAGCGTATTGATACTGTTGCCAGGCTCCCTTTTTATCCTGAGCAAATCGCATGTAGACCTTATGCTTTACCTCGTTGGGGTAAGCACGCTCATCGTTGTTGCAAAGGGCAAGTGGAAAGAAAAAAGCTTGTTTTTGCTCGCGGGCACGGTAACGGCCGTGGGTGTTTAGATTAGTAAAGGGTACGTTCCGAGAAACATTGCTGCCTGGATGAACCCGCATGATTCACTGCAGGGAGACGGTTATGTGAGAGGAATCGTCCCTTTATTTTTCCTGTCTTTTTTCTGGCCGATTTTGATGTCCTTGGGTATGCTGCCGATTGTGAAATTAGGGGACAACAAAAGAAACACCCTCACTTTTTCGGGTGAAGGTGCGGCGAAAACTAATCCTTCAGTTCTGTAATGACCTCAGATGCACGCTTTTCATCAGGGGTAGGAAACATCTGGAATTGATGCTGGATCTCGATTTCTTTTTCATCCACGTTGGAACGGTTCTGCATGGACCGTTCCTTCGCCGTGTGTTCACCATGTTTTTCGCTGCTTTCCATGATCAGTCACCCCCTCAAACAGGTAGGGTTTACAACAAGGCAACGCTTTATTCCAAAAAGAGGAAGAGATGTCTGGAGAAAACATCGCTAAATGGTAAAGCCGACGCATTTGTAGCGATGGACCTGTTCGAATCCGAGGTGAAGCGCTATTTTTTTCGACGCGTCATTGTGCGAGGAACAATCCCAGTAGGCAAAATAGCCGTTTTCCATAATTTCTTTCACCACAATGCCTTTGCTCCAGACCAAGGCAGTTTTCGGTGAGTCGGCTTGATCTGTAAAAATCCAACCGGGATTATTGTTCTCGATCACAGCAAGAATTTCGGGATGAGAATGTCCTTTCTTCTCTATTTACACGTCGTATTTGGCTGTAAGCTCGGATAAATAGCTTTTGATGCAATCCAAAAGCTCTGGGGAATATTTCACCGCTACTTCTTTCCCTAAGCTAATGAAAAACTTTGCGAAAAACAGAATGTCACTCTTTGAAATACTGCCTTCCAGCCAACCGGTACCATCCGGCCGAATATGGAGCATAGCAACTGACCAAGGCTCAGCCTCGCACGTCTGGACGCCTTCTTTGGTCAGTTCTGCAAAAAGGGTGACGTCCTCGGGTTCCTTCCCTCTATTTAAACGTCGGTTTTCCAGGTGAATATGACGCAGATCCAACGGTTTCGATGACGAAGGGGCGACAGCTTGAATGCGATCACACCTGAACAAGCGAATGTCATCACTTTGGAAGCAATGGGCAGGACAATACCAGAAGCCGTTCCGTGTATAAATTCCAATGGGTTGTATCTCCCGACTGTCCGGTTTTTCCCGAGATTCGTAATCGATCAGCAAGACTTTTTGCTGGATAGCTGCGTCGAGGAGGACGGATAAATATCGTGAGCTGGCTTGCCTGGTAGGCGTGACAAAATCCACACGGTTCTTCATTTGATCAATCCGATCCCGGATGTCTTGTGGCATATAAGCATAAAATTTGCTCAACACCGAAGACGATTCGGTTTCAAAAGGCAGGGAGGAATAGTGGCGAAGGGCATGGATCGCAAAAAAAATGGCGACGGCTTCTTCCTCGGAGAAGGCAATCGGAGGCAGAAGTCTTTCTTTCAGCACGCGATAGCCGCCATTAGGCCCCACTTCCGAATACAGTGGCACCCCTAATTCACTTAATTCCTGCAGATCCCTTAAAATCGTTCTTTGGGAAACGCCAAATTCTTGCGCGAGCTCTTTGACCGTAAATTTCCGCTTTTGGTTGACGGTCATCATTAATTCCATCAGTCTTTTTGATTTGGGCATGGCATGACTCCGGTTTTCATAATTATGACAAGATTTGTCACTATTATCTGTTAGAGTGGGGATGAAAGCAAGTGAAACTAGCACTAGAAAACAAAGGAGGAATAGTTATGCCGACAAGAAAATATTTTCAATCAGGTACGCTCAAGCTTTCTTACCTTGACTATGGTGGAGAGAGTCAAAATGTACTGCTCCTGTTACATGGGCATATGAATGATGCACGAACCTTTTCCGCATTTGCGTCTGCATTCAAAGAAGAGTGGCGAGTGATTGGCTTGGACCAACGCGGTCATGGCTGGAGTGAACATTCGTCCGAATTGGATTATTCGAGAGAGAGCTATATCAATGACATACAGAACTTGATTCAAACCGAGCTGGGCGGACGACCTGTGACAATCGTGGGTCATTCCCTGGGCGGAGTCAATGCGTATCAGTTTGCCGCGCGTTACCCTGATCTCGTCAAAGCTGTCATCGTGGAAGACATTGGAGTAAAAATTCATGCCGATTTATCCTTTGCCGAGCAGCTCCCCGAGCGTTCTGCCTCTCTACAAGACTTGAGGGCGTCGATTGAACGGACAGGGGTTGTGGCCATCGACTATTTTTCGGAAAGCGTATTTGAGGATGAAAAAGGGTGGGGATTTCGTTCTGATTTGAAAGGAATGAAAATTTCCCAGCAAAACATAAATGGCGGGTGGTGGGAAGACTGGCTTGCCTCTACATGTCCCATTCTGCTGATTCATGGCCAAAAAAGCTTTATACTAGACGAAAACCAAGCCGAGCTAATGGTATCGCGAAGACCAAACACCAAGCTAGAAACGTTTGAACAATGCGGTCACGGTGTCCATTCAGATGACCCAAGCGGCTATGAGCAGGTTGTGAAGAATTTTCTTGTACAGCTGAAGTAAAGCCTGTGCGAGGGGGGAAAGGGGAAACAAAAGCCCTCTTCCTCCCAAAAAGGTGCTCACTCAAGAAAGATTACCTGAATAATAACTTTTTTCTGAATTGACACAGATATGACTGCTGTGATTTACTTAATAAAAAGTTATCCATCAATTGAATAGCGGCGGATGATGATTGTAGGAGAGACTAAACGACTGGTTTAGCACCGAAGGAGCAAGTCCCATAAAACCCTTGGGATCAATCTCTCAGGTACAAGATACTACAATTGGACGCACCTCTGGAGAGCGCTGAGCACAGCCACCCAAGGGGAATACTCCGAGCACCATATGCGGAGTTAAACTCTCAGGTAAAAAGGACAGAGGAAAGGTAGAGTATCGTCACTCTATCTTTCCTCTGTCCTTTTTTTCGTGAAAAACGTCGAGACGTTTTTCAATAAACGGGATGTGACCACTTGCGGGCGAGTAAATGGTCATGACCGTTTTATATGTAAGGTCATGAGAGAAAGATGGCGAGATGGGAAAGGAGGAAACGAAAAAGAATATGGAGCTTACGGTCAAAGACGCGGCTCAAAGCGAACTCGGCAAACTCAGCTTCCCAAAGGATACGGCTCTGCGGATTGACGTAGTGCTGTCGGGGGATTGTGGTTGTGCATTCTCTGTCCAGCTCGCAGTGGATGAGTTGCGAAAAAACGATACGCTGATCTATCAGAATAGCATTCCCTTTTGCATCGACCTTTTGACCAAAAGAAATCTGGGCGACGTGCTCACACTGGACTATGATCTTGTTCTAGGTTTTTCGTTATCCAGTCCAGACGAATTGTTCTCGGATCGGCTCCAGATTCGCTTGAGCTGATCACCTGCAAGAAACAAAAAGAGAAAAGCGGAGGGAATCATGACAGAGAATGGAAACGGAAGTACGGAGCAGCTGGATGTCTTGGTCATCGGATCTGGACCAGGTGGATATGTAGCAGCCATTCGCGCGGCCCAATTAGGCAAGCAGGTGGCGATCGTAGAAAAAGATGTGGTCGGCGGTGTTTGTTTAAATAGAGGCTGTATTCCATCCAAGGCGCTCATCTCCGCAGCGCATCAGTACGAAGTGACGACTCATTCCCATGAGATCGGACTGCAAGTAGCGGAAGTCAGCGTCGACTTCGCGAAAGTACAAGAATGGAAGCAAAGCGTGATTGATAAACTAACGGGCGGCGTCAGCTCCCTGCTCAAAGGGAATAAGGTCCAACGAATCAAAGGGGAAGCAAAGCTGGTTGGGGACAATCTGGTACAAGTGAACAACGGGGAAGAGGCGAGTCTTTACCGTTTCTCACATTGTATCCTCGCTACTGGTTCCCGGCCGATTGAACTGAAAGCCTTCCCGTACCAGGGACGTGTACTTTCCTCGACGGAAGCGCTTAGTCTCACAGAGATCCTGAAAAGCCTTGTTGTGATCGGTGGAGGCTATATCGGAATTGAGCTGGGCCAAACGTATGCGAAGCTAGGTGCCAAAGTAACGATACTGGAGGGATCGGACTCTATTTTGCCAGGATTCGAAAAAGAGATGTCCCGCTTTGTTGGACGAAAGCTAAAGAAGCTGGGGGTAGACGTACAGACGGGAGCGATCGCAAAAGAAGCGCAACAAACCGCAGATGAAATCACCGTCACGTATGAGACAAAAGGGGAAGTGCATCAGATCACGTCTGAATATTTGCTGATTACAGTAGGTAGACGTCCGAATATCGATCATCTCGGACTCGAAACCGTCCATATAAAGCTGACGGAGCGCGGCTTTATTCAAGTGGATGAGCAGTGCAGAACAAGCGTCCCGGGCATTTATGCGATCGGCGATATCGTGGAAGGCCTGGCATTGGCGCACAAGGCTTCGTACGAAGGGAAAATCGCGGCGGAAGTCATTGCCGGGCAGGGTAGTCGAGTCAGCTACAAAACGATCCCTGCTGTCGTTTTTTCCGATCCGGAAATAGCAAGTGTCGGTCTCAATGAGACGGAAGCGAAGAGCCAAGGCTATACGGTTACAATCGGCAAATTCCCTTATGCGGCAAATGGGCGGGCACTGTCGCTAAATGCCGGTGATGGTTTTGTCAAAGTCATTGGGGACGAACAGAAAGGAGCTATTCTTGGAGCGCAAATCGTTGGTCCGGAAGCATCCAATCTCATTGGAGAGCTCGGGCTGGCGCTTGAAAAAGGACTTACGCTAAAAGATATTGCCCATACGATTCACGCCCATCCGAGCCTGGCCGAAATCATCATGGAGGCCGCAGAAGGTGCGCTCGGGCAAGGTATTCATCAGTTGAGCAGGTAAACAAGAGCATTTTGCGACAGTCAAAATTTCATAGATCGCGGATGATGATTGTAGGAGAGACCAGACGATTTGGCTGGCACCGAAGGAGCAAGTCCCAAAAACCCTTGGGATTAATCTCTCAGGTAAAGAGTACTACAATTGGACGCACCTCTGGAGAGAGCGTATGCCACCCAAGGGGAACGCTTTGGCAAGAATTTCGCTGCGATAGGCAGGGACCAGACCAAAGCTAAACTCTCAGGTAAAAAGGACAGAGGAAAGGTAGATTACACGTGAATCTATCTTTCCTTCGTCCTTTTTTTACTTTCTTAAATCTTGATTTCGCTAACGCGATTAAGGAAGGAAGTATAAGAAAAACTAAGGCTTTCGATATTCGAATTGGCGATAAGCCGAGTTTTTCTCATAAGTGAGGAAAGGTAGCAAATAGGAGGATTGTTCATGAGTTTGCAGGAGCGTGACTTTGAAATTTTTTCAGCCATCGATAAGGAAAACAACAGACAGCACCGGACGCTGGAGCTGATCGCCTCCGAGAATTTTGTCAGCGAAGAAGTCATGCAAGCGATGGGATCAGTACTGACCAATAAATACGCCGAAGGCTATCCGGGAAAACGCTACTATGGCGGCTGTGAACATGTGGATGTGGTTGAGCAGCTGGCGATTGAGCGGTTAACCACCTTGTTTGGCGCCAAGTACGCGAATGTACAGCCCCATTCCGGTGCGCAAGCGAATACGGCCGTCTTTTTCTCCCTGCTCCAGCCTGGTGATACGATCATGGGAATGAACCTCTCCCACGGAGGACATTTGACGCACGGAAGCCCAGTCAGCCTTTCGGGCAAATGGTTCAACGTCGTAGATTACGGCGTGAGAGAAGACAATCACCTGATTGATTACGACGAAGTGGAGGCGACTGCCCTGCGCGAGCGTCCCAAGCTGATTATCGCCGGAGCGAGCGCATATCCGCGCCAGATTGACTTTGCCAAGTTTAAAGAAATTGCCGACAAAGCCGGAGCCAAATTCATGGTGGATATGGCGCACATCGCCGGTCTGGTCGCAGCAGGCCTGCATCCGTCGCCCGTTCCCCACGCAGATGTGGTGACGAGCACGACGCACAAAACATTGCGCGGCCCTCGCGGCGGGATTATTTTGACCAACGATGAAGACATTTTCAAAGGTATCAACAAAGCGATCTTTCCCGGCATCCAGGGCGGCCCGCTGATGCATGTGATCGCAGCCAAAGCCGTTTCCTTCAAGGAAGCACTCCAGCCAAGCTTTACTGAATACGCAGAGCATGTCGTGAAAAATGCGTTTGTATTGGCAGATACGCTCAAACAGGAGGGCGCGACGCTGGTGTCAGGCGGAACGGATAATCACCTCGTACTCTTGGATGTTCGTCCATGGGGCTTGACGGGAAAAGAAGCAGAAGCCCTGCTGGAGGAAGCAGGCATTACAGTAAACAAAAATACGATTCCATATGACACAGCGAGCCCATTTGTGACGAGCGGTGTACGGATCGGCACAGCAGCCATCACGACTCGCGGCATGAGGGAACAAGAGATGAAAGTGATCGGAGGGGCGATCGCCAAGGTGCTGAAGGAAAAAGGCAATGCCACGGTCACCGAGCAAGTGCGTGAGCAAATCGGGCAGCTTTGCCAGGCGTATCCCCTGTATCAAAAGATCCCAGTCCAGTAAGGAGGAGGAAGGGCGATGGTTTATGATAGCTGCTTTGATATTATCGGTCCGATTATGGTAGGTCCGTCAAGCTCCCATACAGCCGGAGTAGTGTCCATCGGAAAGTTTGTCCATGACTTTCTCGGAGGGGAGCCAGAAGCGGCGCATATTGTTTTCTATGATTCATTCTCGGAGACCTATAAAGGGCACGGAACGGATAAAGCAGTCATTGGCGGCTTGCTCGGAATGGACACTGACGACAAACGGATCAGGGAAGCCATAGAGCTGGCCGCTCGGCGCAAGGTGGCCCTAACCTTCGAATGCCAGGGGGATTGCCCATATTACGACCATCCCAATACTGTCCTCATTACCGCGACAAGAGCAAATGCGACGGCGATCATTGGAGGGGTTTCGATCGGGGGAGGAATCTCCAAAATTTTCAGTATCAATGGATGTGAGCTTGACCTTCCGTTGAATCTCGCCTATGAACTCGAAGCGATCAGAACCAAGTACGAGGAGAAACCGCGCTATGTGGCGTATGCAGGGGGAGCCTAAATGAACTTCACATCAATGGAGGAGCTGCTGAAGGTTTGCGAGAGTATGAACATGAGCATTGGAGAGGCGATGCTCGCTCGCGAAAGCACCAAGTCGGGACAGCCGGAGCGGGAAATCAGCGAAAAAATGAAGCTGCGCCTGGTTCGAATGAAAGAAGCAATTGATCAGGGAGTGGGCGATCAAACACTTGCTCCGAGCGGAATTTCCGGCGGGGACGCCTACAAAATGGAGCGCTATCTGGATCGGGGCGAGCAGCTCACAGGTAGTATTGTCGGGGATGCGATGAAGTTCGCTTTTGCCACATCTGAAATGAATGCGCGGATGGGGATTATCGTGGCGACGCCTACCGCAGGATCGGCAGGGATTTTGCCAGGCTGTTTATTCTCGCTGCATAAGAATCAAAAATATACGTTTGAGCATTTGGTCATGGGGCTGTTTACCGCGAGTGCGATCGGCTATGTGATTGCCAACCGTTCCTTTATTTCTGGAGCTGCGGGCGGATGCCAGGCTGAGGTAGGATCGGCTACCGCTATGGCTGCTGCCGCAATTGTAGAAATCAAACAGGGAACACCCCGTCAAGCCATTCATGCCGCGGCAATTGCGCTCAAATCTATGCTCGGTCTGGTGTGCGATCCGGTAGCTGGTCTGGTAGAAGTGCCGTGCATCAAGCGCAATGTCATCGGTTCATCCATTGCTTTTTCCGCAGCAGATATTGCTCTAGCGGGAATCGAGAGCCAAGTTCCATGTGATGAAGTGATTGGCGCTATGTATGACATTGGCAGAAAAATGCCGCGGGCGTTGCGGGAGACGGCACTGGGAGGTCTCGCGGTAACCCCGACTGGGGAAGCTGTTAAAGAGCGCATCATGAAATAAAAGACTGGGGGAGTGTGGACAGGATGGACGGATCAAAAAGAACGCCGTTGTTCCCACTCTACGAAAATGACGGAGCCAAAGGCATTATAACAATACAAATCAAGCAGAGCCATCAAAGGAGAATCGATCATGAGCAAAGTCAAAGAAAACTGGTTGTACAGCAAGGAACACGAATGGGTAGAGGTACTGAGCGAGACTCGCGTACGGGTAGGAATCACCGATTTTGCCCAAAATCAGCTCGGAGACCTGGTATTCGTTGAAATCCCCCAAGTAGGCGATGAAGTGACGGCAGATCAAACGATGGGAACTGTTGAATCGGTAAAAGCGGTATCCGATCTGTTTTCCCCCGTCAGCGGCACGGTCGTGGAAGTGAACACAGAGCTCGAAGACAACCCGGAGGTAATCAATACAGAGCCTTATGGCCAAGGCTGGATGATCGTCATTGAACTGAGCAATCCAGACGAGCTGTCAGGGCTTTTGAATGCGAAACAATACGCTGCATTTGTCGAGGAGGAATAAAGGTGAATTATCGTTATCTGCCTATGACCCCAGATGACAAGTCTGAGATGCTCTCCTTTCTGGGCATCGAGAGCGTGGATGAACTATTTGCGGACATTCCCGAAGACGTGCGCTTCAAAGGAAGCCTGCAAATCCCGCCGGCACTGTCCGAGCCGGATACAGTCAGGCATTTCAGCAACCTGGCAAAAAGCAATGTGGACAGCAGCGAGTACGCCTATTTTCTCGGTGCGGGCATTTACGACCACTACATCCCAAGCACGGTCAATCATGTGATTTCGCGCTCGGAGTTTTATACCGCTTATACGCCATACCAGCCGGAGATCAGCCAGGGAGAGCTGCAGGCGATTTTTGAATTCCAGACGATGATCTGCGAGTTGACGGGCATGGAGGTCGCCAACTCCTCGATGTACGACGGTCCTACAGCATTGGCAGAGGCAGCGAACCTGGCTGTCGGCGGTGCGGCAGGCAAAAACGTGGTTGTTTCCAAAGCAGTTCATCCGCAAGCACGCGAAATTCTGCTGGTGAATGCCAAGGGTCAAGGCTACGAGGTCATTGAGGTGGACTGCAAAGGCGGCGTGACCGATCTGGCCGTGCTGGAGTCGGCAGTGAATGAGCAGACAGCGGCAGTCATGGTCCAATACCCCAATTTCTTCGGGGCTGTTGAGGATTTGGCCTCGATTGAAAAAATCGCCCATAAGCATAAAGGCTTGTTTGTGGTCAGTGCAAATCCGCTCGCTTTGGGCGTTCTGCAACCGCCTGGTGCATACGATGCAGATATCGTAGTCGGAGAGGCACAGCCATTTGGTATCCCGATGCAGCTTGGCGGCCCGTCCTGCGGATATTTTGCCGTTGGGGAAAAGCTCATGCGCAAAATTCCTGGACGTATCGTCGGACAAACGACAGACCAAGAGGGCAGAAGAGGGTTCGTACTCACGCTGCAGGCACGCGAACAGCATATTCGCCGGGAAAAGGCGACATCCAACATCTGTTCCAACCAAGCCCTCAATGCTTTGGCTGCATCTGTAGCGATGACGGCTCTGGGCAAGCAAGGTGTACAGGAAATGGCGAGATTAAATGTGCAGAAAACACAGTATGCGATCAGGGAAGTCGCCAAGCTGACGGGCTACAGCCTAATTCACCACAGTCCTGTATTCAATGAATTCGTCGTCAAAGTACCGAGATCCGTAGCAGAAATAAATCGCGGGCTGCTGGGGAAAAAAATCGTCGGTGGATACGATTTGGGACGTGACTATCCTGAACTCGCGGGCCATATGCTGCTCGCTGTCACCGAAGCGCGCACAAAAGAAGAAATTGATGCACTTGTACAAGGATTGGAGGAGATCGGCCGTGGCTAACAATAAGGATAAAGACCTTATTTTTGAAATGAGCAGAAAAGGTCGGGTCGCGTACAGCTTATCCGCGTGTGATGTTCCAGAGGTCGAGCTGGACTCGGTTTTTCCCGTCCAATACCTGCGTCAAACGTCAGCAGAGCTGCCTGAGGTATCCGAGCTTGATCTGATGCGTCACTACACCGAGCTGTCCAATCGCAACCATGGCATCGACTCCGGGTTTTATCCACTTGGTTCCTGCACGATGAAATACAATCCGAAGATCAACGAGGATGTGGCCAGATATGCCGGTTTTGCCAAAATCCATCCCTATCAGGCAGAAGAAACGATCCAAGGCGCACTGCAGGTTCTCTATGATTTGCAGATAGAGCTGGCTGAAATTACAGGCATGGATGAAGTGAGCCTGCAGCCTGCGGCAGGGGCCCAGGGCGAGTGGACAGCGTTGATGATGATTCGCGCCTACCATGAAAGTCGTGGTGAAAAACGGACCAAAGTAATCGTTCCAGATACAGCGCATGGAACGAACCCTGCAAGCGCATCTGTTGCCGGGTTGGAGACTGTCACCATTTCCTCTGACGAGCATGGAAACGTCAATCTGGATGAGCTGCGCAAAGCGGTTGGCCCAGACACCGCAGCCTTGATGCTGACGAATCCAAGCACGCTGGGCTTGTTTGAAGAAAATATCAGGGAAATCGCCGATATCGTCCACCAGGCGGGCGGTATGCTCTACTACGACGGAGCCAATACAAACGCGATTTTGGGAATTGCACGACCAGGAGACATGGGCTTTGACGTCGTTCACCTGAATTTGCACAAAACCTTTACAGGTCCTCACGGCGGGGGCGGTCCGGGTGCAGGTCCGATAGGCTGCAAAAAAGAGCTGGTGCCATTCCTTCCGCGTCCACAAGTGGTAAAGGAAGGCGAGACGTATCGCCTCAATTACGATATTCCGCAATCCATCGGACGAGTAAAAGCGTTTTATGGCAACTTTGGGATTTTGCTTCGCTCGTTTGTCTACATTCGTTCGAACGGCCCAGAAGGACTCTTGCGTGTATCTGAAGAGGCGGTGCTTAATGCCAACTACATGATGCGCAAGCTGGCGCCGTACTATGATCTCGCCTATGACCGCGTCTGCAAGCATGAATTCGTCCTGTCCGGCCGTCGTCAAAAGAAGCTGGGCGTTCGTACGCTGGATATTGCCAAGCGCTTGCTTGATTTTGGCTATCATCCGCCAACAATCTACTTCCCGCTCATTGTCGACGAGTGCATGATGATCGAGCCGACGGAGACCGAATCCAAAGAAACACTCGATAAATTTATCGACGTGATGATTGAGATCGCCAAGGAGGTAGAGGAAAATCCGACGATCGTCCAGGAAGCTCCTCACAGCACCATCGTCTCTCGCCTGGATGAGGTAACGGCAGCCCGCAAGCCGATCCTGCGCTATCGCAAGCAGGCCCTTGAGAAGACTCTGCCTGGGGAAGAAAGGAGCAAAGTGGATGAGGGTGTCAACGTCTGAGCGAAAGCCTGACTGGCTCAAGATCAAGCTGCATACGAACGACCAGATGAAAGAGCTAAAAGCCATCATGCGCGGCAGCGAGCTGCACACCGTTTGCGAGGAAGCCAAGTGCCCGAACATCTACGAATGCTGGAGCAATCGGACAGCGACGTTCATGATTTTGGGAAGCATCTGCACGCGGGCATGCCGCTTTTGTGCCGTGAATACGGGCTTGCCGACCGAGCTGGACAGGGAAGAGCCGGAAAAGGTAGCCAAAGCGACAGCCCAGATGGGGCTTAGGCATGTAGTTGTTACTTCCGTCGCGCGCGATGACTTGAAAGATGGCGGCGCCTCCATTTTTGCGGAAACGATCCAGGCCATTCGCGCGCGCAATCCACTCACGGGAATAGAGGTTTTGATTCCGGATTTTAATGGCTCTGAGGACTCGCTTTCTGTCGTTTTGGAGGCGAAGCCGGATATTTTGAATCACAACATCGAGACCGTCGAACGGCTGTCGGATCGCGTGCGGGCACGAGCCAAGTACCAGCGCTCACTGACCCTGTTACAAAATGCGAAGAAGCTTTGTGATGGGCAGATGACAAAGTCGAGCATCATGCTGGGTCTGAGTGAAACGATGGATGAGATCGTGCAAACGATGCGTGACCTGCGAGAAGTGCAGTGCAATATTCTCACAGTTGGTCAGTATTTGCAGCCTACCAAAAAGCACCTGCCTGTCATGAAGTACTACACGCCACAAGAGTTTCTGGCCATCAAGGAAATCGGCGTAGAGATGGGATTTGACCATGTAGAATCTGGTCCGCTCGTTCGCAGCTCGTATCATGCGCACGAACAAGTCACCAAAGCAAAGATGGCACGATAAACCGAAGACTACACAAATCATGGAAAGATCTCCCGTGCCTGGACGAAAGCAGGCAGCGGGAGCTTCCTGTTTGTAAGCGGAAATGAAAAACGGAGGAACGAGAATGGATCACAACATGACGAGAAATGAAAACAGAGCGGTACTTTTGATCTCCTGCCCGGAGCGACTCGGGATCATCTCAGCCGTATCCAACCTTTTGTTTGGCTATAAAGCGAATATCGTGCAGTTCGATCAGCATACAACGGATTCGCGCGACGGCATGTTTTTCATGCGTATTTTGTTTGATCTGGACGCGCTCCCTGAGTCTTACCCCAAATTGGAGCAGGATCTGTCCGTCATGGCACAGGAGTACCCGATGGAGTGGCGCCTCAGCAAAGAGAGCCAGACGAAGCGAATGGCGATTTTTGTTTCCAAAATGGATCATTGCCTGGTCGAGCTGTTATGGCGTTGGAAGTCCAAAGAAATTCTCATGGACATCCCGATGGTGATCAGCAATCATCCTGACACCAAAGAAACGGTGGAAGCGTACGGGATTCCTTTTTACCACATCCCCATGTCTACACAGAGCAAGGAAGAGTCAGAGCGAGCGGCTCTGGAGCTATTGCAGGATCAAGTTGACTTCATCGTGCTGGCAAGATACATGCAGATTCTCTCCCCGCGTTTTATCGCGAAATTCCCGAATCAAATCATCAACATCCACCATTCCTTCTTGCCGGCATTCATCGGCGCCAATCCGTACCAACGGGCATTCACGCGCGGCGTCAAGCTGATCGGAGCTACGGCACACTACGTGACCAACGATCTCGATGAAGGACCAATCATCGAGCAAGACGTCATTCGCGTCAACCATCGCCAAAACGAAACAGATCTAAAAGTCGCCGGCCGCCACGTAGAACGAAACGTCCTCGCCCAAGCCATCTCCTGGCATGTAGAAGACAAAGTCATCGTCTACGGAAATAAAACGATCGTGTTTGCGTAAGAGGTCGACGATATAAGGGAACTAATGAATCATAGCTGACGCCTTTGTGAATTCGGGCGTCAGCTATTGTTTTAAATGCTGAAGCTAACATTTTCCGTTAGCACAGTGATTTCAGATCTATAATTTGCTCGATATGCCGCTGCTCGTGTAAATACAACAGTTCAACCCATTGATCTAGTGGCAAACAGCCAAAAATCGGATGCTTTGCTGCTATTACCTTCAAAACGGACTTGTCATCGATCTGGCCGAGGATATCCATGAATTTGTTTCGTGAATCGTTTAATAATTGAGTGATTTGCAGAACTTGAAAAGGTTCGGAACTTGGTTCAGAAATCTTGGGTGCTTGAATTTTATTGGACCGATCTGACACAAAGTGAACCGGCATGTGTTCTGCTTCCGGTGGATTCTTTTGCTCAAGCCCGACCATAATTGCTTTTGTGAACAGCTTTTCCGAAATAACCAAATGATGACAAACCTGAGCGATACTCCATTTATTCAGCTCCACTCGTCGATTGAATTCATCAAAACCTACAGAAGAAATCTCATGTAACAGCTGCTCTCTGGTATTACCTAAATTCTCTTCCCATTTATCCATACGCTTCTCCTTTCCATTCCATTTGTTTGCTTTTCTTGTGAT
Organism: Brevibacillus sp. NRS-1366; assembly: GCF_050467985.1. Classification (NCBI taxonomy): domain Bacteria; kingdom Bacillati; phylum Bacillota; class Bacilli; order Caryophanales; family Paenibacillaceae; genus Brevibacillus; species Brevibacillus sp. NRS-1366. The sequence continues at coordinate 157,137 of NZ_JBITPN010000002.1, forward strand.
GCTCGACGCTTTAAAGAGTACGATTACCTCATTATACCATGTGCCAGTTTCACTGATGATTTGCTTACCACAATGTACTCAGACTAGGCAAACTAGTCTTTTTTGACTATTCTATAATCAATAATGACTAGGTGGTGTGAGCGATGGAAATCAAGCATGACGTGCTACTCCGAACGATCATTCAGTACTCCTTTGACGAAATATTTGTCATTGATACAAAAGGAGACGTCATTTTTGTCAGCCCGACCTGCAAAGAAATGTTTGGGATTCCTGTGGAGGAGATGGTCAAGCAAAACGTCTACGATCTGGAGGAAAGAGGAGTCTTCTCTCCATCGGTCACCGTAAAGGTACTGCAAACGAGAAATAAAGAAACCGTCATTCAAGATACCCGAACAGGACGAAAAAATATCACTTCGGCGTATCCCATATTCGACAATCAGGGAGAGTTTTTGGGGGCAGTCAGCTTTTCCAGGGACATCACCGAGCTTGAATACTTGAAAAAGCGCGATGACGAGGTCGCGAGGACGATGCTGTATTACCAAAAGGAGTTGGTGCAAAGAAAACATGGCAGCACAGCTTCCACTTCTGTACGAACAGGCAAAATGGAAAAGGTGTATGACGTCGTCTCCAAGGTTGCTGGCCTGGACGTGACCGTTTTGCTCATCGGAGAATCTGGAGTGGGGAAAAACCATCTGGCGCAGACGATCCACGAAATGTCGAAGAGAAGGGAGAATCCTTTTGTCGAGGTCAACTGCGGGGCGATCCCGGAAACCTTGATGGAATCCGAGCTGTTCGGCTATGAGGAAGGCGCGTTTACCGGGGCGAAAAAAGGCGGCAGGAGGGGATACTTCGAAGCAGCAGAGGGCGGGACGATTTTTTTGGACGAGATTGCCGAGCTGCCACTCCATTTACAGGTAAAGCTCTTGTCCGTGCTGCAAAACCAGACGATAACGCGCGTGGGCGGCAATCAGAAAATCGAATTGAAATGCAGGATCATTTGCGCGACGAATCAGAACTTGGAGCGGCTGATTGAAGAAAAGAAGTTCCGGGAGGATTTGTACTACCGAATTAATGTGATCAAAATCGAGATTCCTCCGATCAGGGAGCGGCGCGAAGAGATGGTCTCGCTGATTTATGACATTACCGAGGAGATCAATCAAAAATACAAAATGAACAAGCAGTTTTCGACCGCGATGGTGACGTGGCTGAGCCAGCAGGATTGGCCGGGGAATGTGCGAGAGCTGCGGCATTTCATCGAAAAAACGATTATTACGTCGAATGACCAATTTATCGAGTGGGACGAGGAGCTGACGGGACACAAGCAGTCAGTAAATAGCGATCGCGAGCTCACGTTGGATGGGTATATGGAAATGCTCGAAAAGGATTTTATCCTGCGTATGTACGGGAAATATCCGAGCAGCGTCAAGCTCGCGGAGAAATTGGGGATTAGCCAGTCAACTGCAAACAGGAAGATCAGAAAGTATCTCGGTCAGGGGCTAGTCAAAAATGACTAGAAAAGCTGGCGGATGAAATCACACATTCTGCGAAGCACCGGGGAAAACCTTGCTATAGCAGGAATCGACAATTTTTTCGTCTGGGCGCGCGCAGTTTGGCACCGGATTTGCTAGTAACAAATAGTGAAAAGCGAGGTGCAAGAGAAAGGGGATAGACAAAGGGGAAAAGGAGCTTTGGATAGGAGTCAGCAGCTAAAAGAATGGTCATTCCACATACGAGGAGGATTAACAATGCTGGATAGAAGCGAAAAACAAGTACTAAATCTGCCTTACACAGGGATCTGCTCATTTGGAAAGTACCCTATTTGCACGGATCTCGATCAGTTGGAAGCGGATGTAGCCATTATCGGTGTGCCGTACGATATGGGGGCGCAATGGAAATCCGGAGCGAGAATGGGGCCGAGGGGGTTACGGGAAGGATCGACGCTTTACAGCTTTGGCTTGGATGGAGCCTACGATATCGAGCGGGACGAAATGTATCTGGGGTCGAATTGGCGGATTGTAGACTGCGGCGATGTGGATATGGTGCATGGTGATTTGTTACAATCTTTCGAAAATACTGAAGTAGCGATCCGTAAAATTGTCGATAAAGGAGCCATGCCGATCGTTTTGGGAGGGGATCACTCCATTACGATCCCTGTTGGTAAAGCGTTGGATTCGGTCGGACCCTTCCATGTAATTCAAATTGATGCGCACATGGATTGGGCGGATCATCGCTCGGGTCAACGTTTTGGACATGGCAGCTGCATTCGTCGTCTTTCTGAAATGGACCATGTACAGCAGATTTTCCAATTTGGAATCCGCGGAATCAGCAGCAGTAAGAAAGAAGATATTGACGCTGCGAAAGATTATGGAAGCGTTATCATGTCGCCTCGTCAAATGAGGAAAGCAGGACTTACGGCTGTTCTGGATCAAATTCCAGCAGGGGAACGGTATTTCGTCACGATTGATATTGACGGATTGGATCCTTCGATTGCGCCGGGTACGGGTACACCGTCACCAGGCGGTCTCAGCTATGACGAGGTGAATGAGCTGCTGGAAGGAATCGCAAAGCGCGGTCAAGTCATCGGATTTGATTTGACTGAGGTGTCGCCGCCTTATGATATGACGGGGATCACAAGTCAGGTTGGCGCGCGGGTCATCCTCGATTTTGTCAGCTTCATTTTAAAAGAGAGAGAAAGAAAGTAGTTTGCGAGGGCAGCATCGTGGTTACGGGAGGCAGAAGAATTTTCTGCCTTCTACCTAGAATGAAAAAGATGGGGGGAGCTCGCATGAAAGTAGAGACGAGGAGTATTGAGTTTGTTCCTGTGGATGAGCGGCATGGCAAAGCCCGAGATCTGTTTCCTGTATGGTTCGGAGCGCAAATGCACATTACGACGCTAGTTACAGGTGCACTATGCATCAGCTTTGGACTGAATCTATTCTGGAGTGTAGTCGCTATTGTGGTGGGGAATCTGCTTGGCGCTTTATTCATGGCTTCGCACTCGGCACAGGGACCGAAGCTAGGAATCCCGCAGATGATCCAGAGCCGCGCGCAGTTTGGAGTGATCGGCGCAATCATTCCGCTGTTGATCGTCATCTTCATGTACCTCGGTTTTTTTGCCAGCAGCGGTTTGTTTGGGGCACAAACCCTTGCGAGTGCATTCAATCTAGACCTTACGTGGAGTATCATCCTGTTGAATGGTGTCACGTTTCTCATCACCTTGTATGGGCATGACATTATCCATAAAATGCAAAAATATTTATCATGGCTGTTCTTCATCGTGTTCCTGATTGCTACTATTATGGTCTTTCAATTGCCACTGCCAGCCGGAAGCTGGTCTCCCGGCAGCCTCAATCTCTCCGCTTTTATGCTCTCGGTTGCTGTCGTTGCTACTTGGCAATTATCCTTTGCACCATATGTTGCCGATTATTCCCGCTATTTGCCTGTCAAGACGTCCATGGCGAAGACATTCTGGTATACGTATGCAGGTTCCGTTTCCGGTACGATTTGGATGATGGGCCTTGGGGTTATATTAACCGTTGCGATTCCCGGATACCTCGATCAGGCAGGTGCCAATTTTGCCAAGATGTTCGGCAGCCTGGCTCTTTTCATGTACCTCGTGCTGGTGGCAGGTCAGCTCTCCATCAACGTATTCAATCTCTATGGAGCCTTCATGTCTCTAACTACAACGATTGAACCATTTTTCCAGTTAAAAGTGACAGCTAAAGTGCGTTTCACACTGATGCTTCTGGTGACGGTGATCGGTACCGCTATCGAGATCGGAGGTCAAGGCAACTTCCTCAAGCTGTTCGTCAATTTCATCTTGTTCATTAGCTACTTCCTGATTCCTTGGACCGCCATCAATCTAGTCGATTACTACCTTTTGCGTAGAGGCGAATACAGCGTGAAGGACATTTTTGATCGAAACGGAAAATACGGGGCAGTCAACTGGATCACAGCCATGGCGTATACCGTCTCCGTCATTGTAGAAATCCCGTTCATCAACACATCCTTTTACGTAGGACCGGTCGCCGCAGCCTTGGACGGCGCAGATATCGCCTGGATATTAGGATTGATCGTCCCGTCCGTCCTCTACTACTACCCAATGAAACGCAAAATCAAAAGAGAACAACAAGCGCAGCAGCAACAGCCAGCGCAATCAGTCCAAGAACCCGGTTTTGATGATGCAATCGCAAAATAGTTTGCAGCAGCCTCCGCCGACGAAGCGAGGCTTTTTTTTCTCCCTTCATACAATAGTTTCCGCACCAAAATATTGACAATTACATTTATTCAAAATATTATGTAATTAAGTAATTTTGGATCCAATATACAGGATTCTAAAATTGTAGTTTTAGCACTTCTTCCATAACGGGCATGGAGGTGGTCGTTTTAAGAGCTGGACAGGTATAGCTGAAAGGCAAGGAAATTACAATAAGGAGCTGAACGGTAATGTCAAAACCCAAACTGTTTGTACTTGACACCGGCAGAATGCGCATGGACAAAGGCTTTATGGTTGCGATGAACAATCCTGCATCTGTACTCAATCCGAATCCTCCTGCTGAATTTATCGAATTTCCCGTATACGCTGTCTTGATCGACCATCCTGCTGGGAAAATCCTCTTTGACACAGGCTGCAATCCTGAAGGCATGGGGGACAATGGTCGCTGGCCACAAGGCGTACAGCAGCTATTTCCACTGGCTATGTCAGAGGAATGTTATTTAATCAACCGGTTGGCGCAACTGCGCGTGCGACCTGAAGATATCAAATACGTGGTAGCTTCTCACTTGCATCTCGATCATGCGGGCTGCTTGGAAATGTTTACGAACGCCACGATTATTGTGCATGAGACAGAATTGGCGAACACGATGAAAACGTACGCCATCAACAAGGATATGGGTGCATACGTCTGGGCGGATATCGATGCCTGGATCAAGACAGGTTTGAATTGGCGCGCAATCCGTCCAAAAGACGAGGAAGTGCAGCTAGCCGACGGGGTCAAAATACTCAACTTCGGGGCAGGTCATGCGTGGGGGATGCTAGGGCTACACGTCGAGCTGCCTGGAGCTGGCGGAATTGTTTTGGCCTCCGACGCTGTCTATTCTGCGGAAAACTATGGTCCGCCAATTAAGCCACCAGGTATTATTTATGACTCGGTCGGTTTTGTCAGTACCGTTGAACGAATCAAAGAATATGCAGAACGTACCAACTCCCAGGTGTGGTTTGGACACGACCCTGAACAGTTCAAATCGTTCATCAAATCCACAGAAGGATTCTACGAATAATAAAAGCCTGATTGGAGGGACGGGACATGAAAGGAAAAGTAGCGGTCATGAGCGAGCCTGGCAAATTGTCGTTTGCGGAGTACCGATTGCCGGAACCAGGACCTGGAGCGATTTTGGTCAAAGTAGTCCGAACCAATGTATGCGGCTCTGAGTTACATATTTGGCTCGGTCATCATCCGACGAAAAAGTCGGGAGTTCTCGGACATGAGATGGTTGGCGAAATCGCTGTTCTAGGGGAGGGCGTAACTACCGACTATGCGGGAAATCCAGTAAAAGTCGGGGATCGGGTGGCCGCAGCTTACTTTATTACGTGCCGCAAGTGTGCCCCTTGCCAGCAAGGTCAAATGAACTTATGTGAAAACGCTTATACACACTGGGTCAAAGACCCGGAGGAAGCTCCTCATTTCCACGGTTCGTTTGGCACGCATTACTATCTGCCGCCTGATCAGTATTTTTACAAGGTTCCAGAAAATGTGCCCGATTCCGCTGCAGCGAGTGCGAACTGCGCCCTTTCCCAGGTCTATTTCGGCATTGATAAAACAGGTGTGCGCTTTGGAGATACGGTGGTTGTCCAAGGTGCAGGCGGACTCGGGCTGAATGCATGCGCGGTAGCCAAAGAATACGGAGCTACTGTTATCTGCATTGATGGCATCACGAGTCGGCTGGAAAAAGCGAAGCAGTTCGGTGCCGATCATGTGATTCATATGGGCGAATACGACACGATGGAAAAGCGCGCCAAGGCGGTGAAAGAATTGACAGGCAGCAAAGGCGCAGACGTGTGCATGGAGCTTACTGGGGTACCTGCTGCTCTCAATGAGGGAGTCAACCTGCTGCGCTACGGGGGGAAATACATTAGCATCGGAAATATTTCTCCTGGTCAAATGGCCTCGTTTGATCCCGGGCTGATGACGAGAAAGTCGCTGACGATCTACTCCTACATGCGTTACGAGCCGTGGTATTTGAACAAGGCGCTCCATTTCATCTCAAACACGATATCTAAGTATCCGTTTGACGAAATGCTCGATGCGGAATTCGATCTGGAAGAAGTTGACATTGCGCTCGACAAGTCATCGACCAGAGAGATTACACGCGCGTCGATCATCGCCAACCGATAAACAGACGCTGGCGAATGGGCATTTTCAAGGAAGGAGATGAGAAACAGATGGATCGTTTGCGAATGTACATTGGCGGCGCATGGACGGACAGCTCCTCCAATGAAGTGATTACGACGATTAACCCAGCGACCATAGAAGCGCTGGCAACGTTTCCGCGCGGGAATAAGGATGATGTCGACCGGGCTGTCAAAGCAGCGCGGGCTGCTTTTGAATCCAAGGAATGGCGAGAAATTTTGCCTGCCGAAAGAGGGCGGTTGCTGCTTCGTCTGTGCCAGCTGATTCGTCAGCAAAAGGATGAGCTCGCTCATTTGGAGACGCTCGATACCGGAAAGCCGCTATCCCAAGCACAGGCGGATGTAGAAGTGGCAGCACGATATTGCGAGTACTACGCAGGGGTAGCGGATAAGATTTTGGGAGAGACGATTCCTATTCGCGCAGATATCTTAAATTACACCCTGCGTGAGCCGTTGGGGGTCACAGCGCATATCGTTCCTTGGAATTACCCGATTCAGATTGCAGTTCGAAGCCTCGCTCCTGCCGTTGCAGCGGGAAATACGGTAGTCATGAAGCCTGCCGAGGATACGCCGATGACAGCTTTGCGCATCGCCGAGTTGTGTGAGCGGGCTGGGTTCCCGCCAGGCGTGGTCAATATCGTCACTGGGTACGGAGCTGAAGCGGGCGCTGCATTAGCATCACATCCAGACATTGATCACATTACTTTTACTGGTTCTGTGGAGACAGGCAAGACGATTATGAAGACTGCGGCTGCACAGATCAAGCCAGTGACACTGGAACTCGGGGGCAAGTCACCGAATATTGTGTTTGCTGATGCGGATTTAGACGAGGCTGCCCACTGGGTCGTACGCTCGATCACACAAAACGCGGGCCAAACATGCTCGGCTGGCTCTCGCTTGCTGGTCGAAGAGTCGATTCGTGAAGAGTTCGTGGAAAAAGTAACAGCGCTGATGGCTGGTCTGCGCATCGGGCCTGGTCTGGACAATGCCGACTTGGGACCGATTATTTCGGAGAAGCAATTAGAGCGAATTGAGTCTTACATGCAGGTGGCTGCGGCAGAAGGAGCGACGATACGGACGGGAGGTCGCAGACATGCCGAGGCAGGAGACGGATTCTTTTTTCAACCGACCGTCATTGATGGCATTGCGGCTGAGGGGAGATTGGCGCAGGAGGAGATATTTGGACCTGTACTCGTTGTCCTGCCGTTTACGACCACAGAGGAAGCGCTCGCCATAGCCAATGGGACGGAGTATGGACTCGTGACGGGAATTTGGACCTCCAATATTCATAAAGCGCATTGGCTAGCGAGCCGGGTTAAGTCAGGGCAGGTATTCATCAATAACTACGGGGCAGGCGGGGGCGTGGAGATGACTTTTGGCGGATATCGCAAAAGCGGATTTGGACGCGAAAAGGGCTTGGAAGCGCTAAAATTCTATACTCAAGTGAAAAATGTGGCAGTCAAAGTAAATGGATAAAACGAGCAAGCCCCTCGTTGGAAAGCGGGGGGTTTTTGCCCCGAAAGTACTGGATCCAATATACAATATTCGCTTATGAATCTACTAAAGAGGTGTTGTCGATGCGTCCATTGGATGGGATCACGGTAGTTGCCTTGGAACAGGCAGTAGCTGCTCCATTTGCAACTCGTCAATTAGCAGAGCTTGGTGCTCGCGTGATCAAAATCGAAAGACCAGGCGTTGGTGATTTTGCCCGTGATTACGACAAGACGGTGAAAGGTATGTCCAGCCATTTTGTCTGGTGCAATCATTCCAAACAATCACTGACCCTCAATATAAAGGAACCAGCAGCCAAAAATATTCTGGACCAGCTACTTTCCACAGCCGATGTCTTTATCCAGAATTTTGGGCCGGGAGCGATCGATCGTCTGGGCTTCGGCATCGAGGTGTTAAAAGAAAAATACCCGCAGCTCATCATTTGCAGCATTTCCGGCTATGGGGAAAATGGCCCCTACCGAGAGAAAAAAGCATATGACCTGTTGGTGCAATGCGAGGCCGGACTTGTCTCTGTAACTGGGTCCGAGGAGGTGCCGTCCAAGGTAGGGATTTCCGTAGCAGATATTGCTACAGGCATGTACGCCTATTCTGGCATCCTGACGGCGCTGTTGACCCGCAGCCAAACAGGCAAAGGCTGTGTGCTGGAGATTTCCATGCTGGAGGCGCTTGGTGAGTGGATGGGCTTCCCGCTGTACTACACCAATTACAGTGGGACTGAGCCCAAACGAAATGGCGCCAGCCATGCGACGATCTATCCTTATGGACCTTTTGCAGCAGGGAATGGCAAAACCGTATTCCTCGCTATCCAAAATGATCGGGAGTGGGAGCAGTTTTGCAAAGTCGTTTTGCGTCAGCCAGATCTTCTACAAGACGCTAGGTTTGTCACCAATTCGAGCCGGGTGCTCCATCGCGGGGAGCTGCAGCGATTGATTGACGGCGCTTTTATGCAATTAACAGCAAATGAAGTGATTGACCGGCTGGAGGCGGCCAAAATTGCCAATGCCCGATTAAATACCGTACAGGAATTGTGGAATCATCCGCAGCTTCAGGCGCGAAATCGCTGGAGACAGGTAGATTCGCCTGTAGGTCCGCTGAAAGCCTTGCTGCCACCTGTCACGATGGAAGGTATGGAGCCGTATATGGGGCCGATCCCTGCACTGGGACAGCATAGCGAGCAAATTCTTGCCGAGTGCGGGTTTGATCAGAACACGATTCGCAAGTGGCAGGAGGCAGGCGTGGTGTAACCAAATAGAGGGAAAGAGGGGACAGAGGCGAATGAGGCTGACACGTACGTGGATGTTCGTTCCCGGGTCTGATGAGAAAAAAATCGCCAAAGCCGCACGTTTGCCCGCTGATACGTTCATTTACGACTTAGAGGATGCCGTGGCTGTGGGGGAAAAAATCAGGGCTAGGCAAGTCGTCAAGCAAGCGCTGCTCGATAATGTCAACAGTCAGGCTGGCCGCTACGTGCGCGTCAATGCGGTGGAGACACCCTGGTTTGAAGCAGACGTCCAAGAGGTTTTGTCTGCGAATCCAACAGGCATTGTCTTGCCAAAAGCGGACGGAAAAGAAGCCATCGAGCGGGTGACAGCTCTGCTGGAGCGAAGCCTGATTGAAAATCCTGAGGCAAAAGACGCAGTCCAAGAAGTGGAGATCGTTCCGCTGATCGAGAGCGCCCGTGGTCTTTATCACGCCTATGAAATCGCATGTGCCTGCAAACGGATCAAACGCCTGATGTTTGGCGCTATTGATTTTGCTCTCGACATTTCGGCGCAAATCACAAAGGGAGAAGAGGAATTGCTGTACGCCCGATCCCAGTTGGTTGTCGCTTCGAGAGCGGCTGGCATCGAGGCTCCCATCGATTCGGTCTATCCCGACTTTTCCGATTTGGCGGGCTTGATTAGACAGACGCAGCGTGCAAGGCAGCTAGGCTTTGCAGGCAAGCTGGTCATTCATCCCATCCAGCTTGCTGCGGTTCAAGACGTATTTACACCAACGTCGGAAGAACTGGCCGAAGCGAGCGGGATTGTAACGGCGTTTTCACAGGGCCTGGCACAAGGGATGGGCAGCGTGCAGGTAAGTGGAAAAATGGTGGATTATCCCGTATATGAGCGGGCCAAAAGAATGCTTGAGCAAAATCAGGTGAGGCAAGCAAGTGGCAAGGAGGACGATCTATGAGCGTGAGTAAGGAGTTCGCCCGCTATATCCTGAACGTGCATTTCGAGAATCTCCCTCAAGAAGTGATCGGAGCAGCGAAACGATGCGTGCTCGATTGGCTAGGGTCTGCCATAGCCGGGGCAAATCAGTCACCCATTCAAATCATTCGTCAGGTGGCCGAGGAAATGGGGGGAGCAGCACAAGCGACAAAGGTCACAGGCGGACAGTCATCGGTGGCTCTCGCAGCCTTGGTCAACGGGGCGTCAAGCCATATCGTTGAGCTGGATGACATTCATAAAGCCTCCATTATTCATGCAGGAACGGTTGTGATTCCGGCAGCCTTGGCAATGGCCGAGTGGAAAGCAAGAAGCGGAAAGGAGCTCATAGAGGCAGTAGTGGCCGGATATGAAGTCTGTTATCGCGTCGGGGAGGCGGTATCTCCTTCTCATTACTATCATTGGCATAATACGGCTACTTGCGGTACGTTCGGGGCCGCCGCCGCCGCTGCAAAGCTGCTGGATCTTGGCGATGAGCAGATCGTCCATGCATTGGGCAACGCAGGGACACAAGCAGCAGGACTGTGGGAATTTATTGTCGATGGTTCGATGTCCAAGCAGCTTCACCCCGGGAAGGCTGCGATGAACGGCATCTTGGCAGCTCTTTTGGCGGAAAAGGGGTTTACAGGAGCGAGCAGAATTTTGGAAGGGGATCGTGGATTCATCAAAGCGATGTCTGCCGAGGACAAACCACACTGCCTAACAGAAGGACTGGGTGCGGTGTACAAGATCATGGAAAACTCGTTTAAAATTCATGCTTCTTGCCGGCATACGCATCACGCCATTGACTTGGTGCTGGAGTTGTCTGCACAGAACAGATTGCAACCGGTAGACGTGGAGAGCATACGGGTCAAAACGTATCAGGTTGCCTTGAATATAACGGATAATTCGAAGCCGGATTCTGTGTATGCAGCCAAATTCAGCCTGCAATTTTGCACGGCTCTGGCTTTGGTGAGAAAGAGGGCAGGACTCTCTGATTTTACAGAAGAGACGTTGTATGACTCCAAGATACGAGAACTGATGAAAAGAGTGGAGGTAGTGGTCGAGCCTGAAATAGACGCGCACTATCCGGAAACCTGGGGAGCAACCGTAGAAATTGTGAAAACGGACGGAAGCATCCTGCATAAGCATGCCGAGTATCCGAAGGGGGATCCCGAAAATCCGGTTAGTGAGAGCGAAATCGTAGCCAAATTCCGCTATTTGGCTGCTCATTTGCCACCAGAGACTGTAGAGCGTTTTGTCCGAACCGTAGGGGAGCTGGAGCATCTAGGGGATGTCAGGGAGTTCTTCCCTGCCGGCGAGGGGGCGAAATAGCTTGCGTACAGAAAAAGCGATCAGTCCTACTGTTTTGCATAGGCATTTTCTTTTATCTCGCCTGCACTCATTGGCTGGGATCGTGCCGCTCGGGGTCTTTTTGGTCGAACATTTTTATTCCAATGCCATTGCCATGCTGGGAGCCGCATTGTACGACAAGCAGGTGAAGGCGATTCAAAGCATTCCTTGGGTATGGGTGATTGAGATCCTCTTCATCATGCTTCCCTTGCTGTATCATGCGGGCTATGGAATTTATGTCGCCTTTCTTTCCAAGCATAATACGCAGACCTATGGCTACCAGCGCAACTGGCGTTTCCTGCTTCAGCGGATCAGCGGCATCGTGACGCTCGTTTTTGTGATCTATCATGTGTGGAGCTTTCGGATCAAGAGTGCATTATTTGGAGTGGACGTCTCCTTTGAGATGGTTTCATCCCATCTTTTGAATCCGTGGATTTTTGCGTTTTACGTGCTAGGAATTTTGTCCACTACCTTTCATTTTACGAATGGTTTATGGTCGGGATTAATCACGTGGGGAGTGACTACGGGACCTCGTTCCCAGGAGATATCGTCACGGGTGATGGCAGGCGTGTTCCTCGTGTTCACTGTCATCGGTGTAACGAGTCTGGCTGCGTTTGTGTAAAGGCGTGACCATCTGCAAAGGATGTGAAAATGGGTGAAGCATGAAGAGGTCATCGTAATTGGTGGAGGGCTGGCCGGGCTGATGGCTACGATTCAAATAGCGGAGGGGGGCGGCAAGGTCAAGCTGTTTTCAGTCGTTCCTGTGCGTCGTTCTCATTCGGTTTGTGCCCAAGGGGGGATCAATGGGGCGGTCAATACGAAGGGAGAGGGAGACTCTGCCTGGGAGCATTTTGACGATACGATTTACGGCGGTGACTTTTTGGCAGATCAGCCTCCGGTCAAAGCGATGTGTGAGGCAGCCCCCGAAATTATTTACTTGTTCGATCGGATGGGGGTTCAGTTTAACCGGACAGTGGAAGGAAAGATTGACTTTCGCCGGTTGGGGGGAGCCAAATATTCGCGGACGGCATTCGCGGGAGCGACGACGGGACAACAGCTTTTGTATGCGTTAGACGAGCAAGTAAGACGCTACGAGACAGAGGGCCTGGTGGAGAAGCTTGAATATTGGGAGTTCTTGTCCCTGATCTTGGATGATGAGCCTCGCTGCCGCGGGATTGTGGCACAGGATTTGAAAACGATGGAGATTCGCCATTTTCGCTCCAATGCTGTCATTTTGGCAACAGGGGGAATCGGCTACATTTTCCGCAAGAGCACCAATTCTGTCATCAATACAGGCAGCGCGCACAGCATCGCCTATCAGCAGGGGGTTCATTACGCGAATCCCGAGTTTATTCAAATCCATCCGACAGCAATACCAGGCGATGACAAGCTGCGCCTGATGTCAGAGTCAGCGCGCGGAGAAGGCGGAAGATTGTGGGTTTATCGAGACGGCAAGCCGTGGTATTTCCTGGAGGAAAAATATCCGGCCTATGGCAATCTGGTCCCGCGCGATATCGCTACACGCGAAATATTTCACGTCTGTGTCGACCTCAAGCTAGGGATCAACGGAGAAAATATGGTCTATCTTGATATTTCGCATCTACCACGCAAGCAACTGGATGAGAAGCTGGGTGGTATTCTCGAGATTTACGAGAAGTTCGTAGGCGAAGACCCGCGAAAAGTACCGATGCACATATTCCCTGCCATGCATTATTCGATGGGCGGGCTGGCTGTCGACTACAATCAGATGACTAATATCAAGGGAGTCTTCGCCTGTGGCGAATGCGATCACCAGTACCATGGAGCAAACCGACTGGGAGCCAATTCACTCGTCTCCGCCGTCTACGGGGGGATGGTGGCGGGACCAGAGGCACTACGTTACATTCGCGGCTTGCCTACCTCGGCTTTTGATCTATCGTCTGCCTTTTTCGAGTCCGAGACGCAAAAAGAAGAGGAGAGCTACGCCGCTTTGCTCCGAATGGATGGGGCGGAAAATCCGTACCTGCTTCACGTGGAAATGAGCGACTGGATGGTGGAAAACGTAACGGTCGTCCGGCATAATGATCGCTTGCGAAAAACGGATGAAAAGCTCCAGGAGCTATTGGAACGCTGGCAGCACATCGGTGTGGATGATAGGTCTGCCTGGAATAACAAGACGACGACATTCACCCGTCAACTGCGAAATATGCTGCAATTGGCGCGAGTCATCACATTGGGGGCCTTGGAGCGCAATGAGAGCAGAGGAGCGCATTACAAACCGGAATTTCCTGATCGCGATGACGAGAAGTGGCTCAAGACTACGGTCGCAACCCATGCGGAATCAGGACCGCAGTTCCACTACCCTGATGTGGATATTTCCTATATCAAACCACGCGAGCGCAGATATGACGTGGTGAAGGAAGCCGAAAAGAGTAACCTCGAAACGGCTGAGCAGCGGGAACGGGAGGGGCTGGCGACATGACCACGGGGATTCGGCTAAAGATCAAGCGGCAGGATGGGGCAGCAGAGGAGCCTTATTGGGAGGAATTTGAGGTACCTTACCGCAAAAACATGAATGTCATCTCTGCGTTGATGGAGGTTCAGCGCAACCCTGTGACGGTAGAAGGAAAGCAGGTCCGAGCCGTGGTTTGGGAGTACAACTGCTTGGAAGAAGTATGCGGGGCATGCAGCATGCGAATTAACGGAGTGGTGCGTCAAGCGTGTTCAGCCTTGGTAGATAGGCTACAGCAGCCGATTGTGCTTGAGCCGATGAGCACGTTTCCCACCCTGAAGGATTTGATCGTCAACCGTCAAATGATGTTTGCAGGACTGCAAAAAATCAAAGGCTGGATCGCCATAGACGGTACGTATCCGCTTGGAGCCGGACCACGGATTTCGCCAAACGAGCAGCAGGAGGCGTACCGGTATTCGACTTGTATGACGTGTGGCTGTTGTCTGGATGCTTGTCCCAACGTCAACGATCATTCGCCTTATTTAGGGCCGCAGGTGATGGCACAGGCGAAGTATTTCAATCTGCATCCGATTGGAAAAATGACGCAAAACGAACGGATGGAAGCGGTGACAAGTGACGAAGGCATCGCCAATTGCGGGAACTCGCAAAACTGTGTCCAGGTCTGTCCCAAGGAAATCCCGCTCACCACTGCGCTGGCAGATTTGAATCGACAGGCAAATCGCTTCGTCCTACGAAAGCTTTTGAAAGGATGACCTTAAGTGATGCGTGAAGTGACCTATCAGCAAATTGCAGAGGCTGTCAAAAAGCTGTGTATCGAAGCCAATGTAAAGCTCGGGACGGATGTTGTCCTTGCGCTGCAGGAAGCGAGGACAACAGAACATTCTGCCGTAGCTGAGGAAGTACTCGGACAGATCTTGCAAAATGCCGAGATCGCGGCAGAGGAGCGCGTGCCGATGTGCCAGGATACAGGCATGGCCGTCTTTTTCGTGGAGCTGGGGCAGGATTGCCGGATTGTTGGAGGCAGCTTGTACCAGGCAATCAATGAAGGAGTACGCAATGGATATCGGGAGGGCTATTTGCGCGCCTCGATTGTAGCGGATCCGCTTCAGCGAAAAAATACGGGTGACAACACGCCAGCGATTGTCCACGTCGAACTGGTCGAGGGAGATACATGCTCCATCCAGATGACAGCCAAAGGCTTTGGGAGTGAAAATATGAGCCGCTTGCAGATGATGGAGCCGTCAGACGGACTTGCGGCAATCAAGGCCTTTGTCATAGAAACCGTACGTCTCGCAGGTCCGAATGCCTGTCCGCCCGTCGTCGTGGGCGTAGGATTGGGAGGGAATTTTGAGATGTCCGCCTTGTTGGCAAAAAAGGCGCTGTTCCGCCCGATCGGCCAGCGAAGCATGCGAGCAGACGTGGCAGAGCTGGAGATGGAACTCATGGAGGAAATCAATTCACTGGGGCTCGGGCCGCAGGGAATGGGGGGACGAACGACTGCCCTTGATGTTCACATCGAGCTTTTTGCCACCCATATCGCAGGGATGCCAGTCGCGGTCAATATCAACTGCCACGCCAGCCGTCACAAGCATGTCGTGCTGTAGGAGGACAAGATGACAGTCAAACAGATCAAACTGCCATTGGAGCAAGCCCAGATCGATCGTTTGCGCGCAGGGGATCGAGTAGAACTGACGGGAACCATGTACACCGCAAGAGACGCTGCCCACAAAAGAATGGCCGAAGCACTGGCAGCTGGCCTTCCCTTGCCTATCGAGCTGCATGGTGAAACGATCTACTACGTAGGGCCCACTCCAGCCAAGCCAGGGCAAGTCATAGGCTCAGCAGGCCCCACCACCAGTGGAAGAATGGACCTCTATACACCGATGCTCCTGGCCAAAGGACTAAAGGGAATGATCGGGAAAGGAAAGAGGAACAGCCAAGTCAAACAAGGAATCGTCGATCACAAAGCCGTCTACTTTGCAGCCATCGGCGGAGCGGCAGCCTTAATTGCCCGAACCATTCGTCAAGCAGAAGTAGTCGCCTACGAAGACTTAGGGACAGAAGGGATCTATCGCCTGAAAGTAGAGCGCTTCCCCGTAATTGTTATTAATGACACGCACGGCGGTGATTTGTACCAGAATCCGGTCTGAATTCCCCCGGCGAACCGAGCTGCTGCTACGAGGAAAACGGAGAAAAAATCTGGAGCGTTTTCTCCGTTTTCCTCCCTCTACCACAGCCCGTACCTAAGCCTAACCCAGTATTGTACTAGATAAAGAAAATGGGATACAATATCCTAAATCTAACATTTCAAGACGAGACGTAGAGGAGGCGGCGAGTATCCATGAGCAAAAAATTTGAACTACGCCTGGAAAGCCATGATTTAGATACATTGCACCTGAAAGTATGCCGCGTGCTGCGCGAAGCCATCCTGCGCGGACACTTTGAACCGGGGGAAAGGCTTGTGCAGGAAGAGCTGGCCAGCTCGCTGGGTGTAAGCCGCATGCCTATTCGCGAAGCGCTCCGCAAGCTTGAAACCGAAGGACTTGTCGTCATCGAGCCGCACCGGGGAGCCATCGTAAAATCGCTGTCGCTAGTAGATATCGAGGAAATATACGGACTGCGCGCCCAGTTTGAAAAGATGGCCGTCGAGCTCAGCGTGGAGCACATGCAGCCGGGGGACATCGAGGATTTGGAGCGCCTGGTCGAGCTCATGGAAGAGGCGACTGATCCCGGAGTGTTTGTCGAGCGAAATATCGAGTTTCACCGCCTGATGATCAGCCGCTGCTCGTGGAAGCGTCTGGTGGCCTTCATTGAAACACTGTGGAACGGCTTTCCCCAGCAAACGCCGCACATGCTGAGTGGACAGACGGAAAAATCAAATAAAGAGCATCGAAATATTTTACAGGCAATCAAACAACGCGATGCTGGGAAGGCAGGCAAGCTCGTCTATGACCATATTAGCCGCACAGGAAACAATCTCGTTGCCAGCTTGAAAGAGACGATGGAATAACATTCAACCTTGTTATGGTTGAATAAAATTCAACTCTGTTATGGTTGAGTAAAATTCAACCTTGTTGATCAATGATTGGCGAATCGCTATAATCAATGAGTGAACAACGGACAAAGGGGATGTTTGTCATCGATCTATCAGAAATTGGGAAGCGCATCAGGAAAGCAAGACTCAGCCAGGGCTTCACGCAGCAAGAGCTGGCCGATCGCTGCGGGGTTACCAAGAGTCTTCTCTCCAAAATTGAAAACGGTCAGACTGCTTCGGCTGTTGCGACGCTATCGAAAATTGCCGATCATTTGAAGACCCCTCTGGCGTGGTTTCTCGAAGAAAATCGCGAGGATCATCTGGTCCTGTCCCCGCAAAAAAAACGCACCTCCAAAATGGGCAGTAAGGAAATGGGCTATCTGTACGAAATACTAGCAAACCGTTCCCGCTTCAGCAAAATCGAGCCTGTGCTAGTCACGGTTCCGCTAGATATTGAAATGACAGAGCCATTCACTCATCCGGAAGAGGAGTTTATCTACATCGTAAGCGGCGCGATTATTTTGTATTACGATGGGGACAAGCACATCCTCGAGGAAGGGGACACTGCCTATTTTTCTGGCAGCAAGCCGCATATTTTCCTCCCGCACGGCGATCAGGAAGCAAAAGTGCTCAGCGTCTTTATTCAACCCTCCACGTAATCCTGCCTTCTAGGCTGCCTATCGTTCATTCTCTCATGCTCGTTTTTCCGCTCGTTTTCCGCTATTTTTACCGTACCTTTATCCGTGACAGGTACGGTAAAAGGGCCCCCACCACACACAAATCCAGTTATTCCCTTTCAAAAATGTCACAAGAAAATTTTGAATCATCCCCATTTACAGAGCAGGGCAACATGTAGTAGTATATGTTCATTCAACAAAGTTGAATATAGAGAAACAAAGACGGCGATAGGTGCTGTCAAACAAGTAAAAGCATGATTCTTCCTTGAACGAACAACGGGAGAGATTTGTGAACGTAAAGAAATTTGTAAGCGCTTCGTTTATCCAGCGCAAATATCCGGCAGCTCTTCGATACACTGACCACGAAAACAAGGGTCGCCTCTACTAAAGTGGAGTGGGCCTTGCCATTGTTTTCTGAAAGCGTTTTACAAATCGAGCGCTCGGTAAGTGGCGCATCGAAAGCAGCAGTGCCAGAAAAATCATCATAGAGTAGGAGAATGCACAATGAGTACGAGTCGCGTATCCGGTTTTTACAAATTATCGCCAGAGGAGCGTCTGAATCTGGTTGCAGATGCACGACAACTGAGCGCAGAAGACAAGG
The DNA here is from genome assembly GCF_050467985.1 of Brevibacillus sp. NRS-1366. Taxonomy (NCBI): domain Bacteria; kingdom Bacillati; phylum Bacillota; class Bacilli; order Caryophanales; family Paenibacillaceae; genus Brevibacillus; species Brevibacillus sp. NRS-1366. The sequence continues at coordinate 175,367 of NZ_JBITPN010000002.1, forward strand.
CAGTGCTTTCAGGGGCTGCTCCATTCCCGCTGAAAAGCGCTAACGCCATGATTGAAAATGCAGTTGGAGTCATGTCGATACCGCTCGGAATTGCCACGAATTTCAAGATTAACGGGGTCGATCGCTTTGTTACAATGGCGACAGAAGAAGCGTCTGTCGTTGCTGCAGCCAGTAATGCAGCGCGGACAACTTATGCACTGGGTGGATTTTTCACGTCACTTAGCGGATCGATCATGCGTGGACAGATTCAAGTCGTCGATTTGCCAGATCCGTACGGGGCTATGGCTCGCATTTATGAAAACAAGCAAGGAATATTGGATCGCTGCAATGCCAAAGACCCGACACTCGTATCGCTTGGCGGAGGAGCAATTGATGTAGAAGTACACGTGATCGAGCGGGCCAAAGAGCCGATGCTGATCCTCCATCTTTTGGTCGATACCCGCGATGCGATGGGTGCGAATGCGGTGAACACCATGGCGGAAGCGGTCGCGCCTTACATAGAAGAAGTAACGTCGGGGCGCGTCCTGCTACGGATTATCTCGAATCTGGCGGATCGTCGTCTAGTACGTGCCAGAGCTGTTTTCTCCACAGAGGAATTGGGAGGAAGCGAGGTCGTGCACAACATCATCCGTGCTTACGAGTTTGCGGAATGCGATCCATATCGCGCAACCACGCATAACAAGGGCATCATGAACGGGATTTCGGCTGTCGTGCTGGCGACTGGAAACGATACTCGTGCAGTAGAAGCGGGAGCTCACGCCTATGCATCTGTCTCTGGTCGCTACCGTTCCTTGACCCGTTGGGAAATCAATAAAGACGGAAATCTCGTCGGAACCATCGAGCTGCCGATGGCGGTAGGAATCGTAGGGGGAGCGACCAAATCTCATCCGAGCGCACGCATGGCGCTGAATGTGATGGATATCCAAAACGCCGAGGAGCTGGCCGGGACGATCGCCGCAGTAGGATTGGCACAAAACCTGGCTGCCATGCGCGCACTCGCGGCCGAGGGGATTCAAAAAGGTCACATGGCCCTGCATGCCCGTAATCTCGCCATGATGGCGGGGGCAGATGAAGATCAGATTGATCAGGTAGTAAAGCAGGCGATCTTGGAAAAGGACGTTCGCTACGATCGTATTTTAGAGCTGACAAAACAATTGCAGGCGGGGGTTGCGAATGAAAACTGAGATGGTCATGAAAGAAACGAAGGCGGACACTTCCAAACAAGAGTACATTGAAATTTTAGGAGACACGGTCGTTCCTTCGCGCATTCTACTGTCGGTCATTATCAGCATTATCGCAAGCATCGGCGGCTATTTTCTGGGGAAAAGCATTTTTCCCCAGATCGCTGAGGCGAAAATGGTGTCCTCATATTCCTTGTTGCTGGGGATTGGCGGGAGCGTGGTTGCACTCATAATCTGTTCCCGACTGTTCAAGCCAAGCCGGATTTTGATGGAAGAAGAAACCACCTCGGAAGGACTGGAAGAGATTTTACGCGATTTGCAAGCAGATCCGAGCTCCGAGTACGAGCTGATCAAAAATGACCCCGTGACGAAAAAAGAGATGGAAGAACTGGGGATTCTGGATACATTCAAGCGAAACGGGGAGCGATAAGCCAATGAGCGTATTGATGATTTCCATTTTATTTGCTTTAGCGGGTGCGCTGATCTTTACCTTGATCGGGTTAGTTTCGGGTACAGATGAAACCGCTATCATTGTTCCGTTTACGTTGCTAGTGATTTTGCTTGGTGCTCCGCCAGAAGCCGTCTTTTCCTTTTTTATGGCAGCGGTCCTTTCCAAGCATTTGACGCACGCGATCCCGACAGCTCTCATGGGGGTTCCAGGAGATACGACAGCGGTGCCACTCATTGATCACGCATCTGCCCTGCGCAGACTCGGAGTTCCTCATGTGGCTCTACGCAAAATGCTGTCTGGCGGCTTGATCGGCGCGTTTATCGCGTTGCCTACTGCTGTCTTGTTCGGGCAGTTTCTCGGGCAGTTTGCTGACTTTTTCAAATCCGCTTCGGGCATGATTTTTACACTTGCTGCGGTTTTGATTGCCTATTTTTCCAAAGGGAAATGGGTAAGCGTCCTGATGATTATTCCCTTCGCCTTTTTCATCAAAAGCATCGACACGTACAGCTTTAGCGTTGTAGAAAAGCACCTGAGCATCAGCTTCTTTTTAGGGATCGCGATCGGTCCGATGTTTTCCGATATTCTCGTGTCTTTGTCTTCAAGTGCGAGAAAGTCACTGGTGCGCTCCGCGCCAAAAGAGTATCATCTGGCGCCAGAGGTCAAAGGGTGGAGCGGGTACTTCCCGAATCCATTCCGTGTCTTAACCGGCAGGCAAACCGCCCACACAGCGGCTACCTCGTTCGTTTCGTCGCTGACGTTTGCGTTTAGTCCAGTAGGTATGACCTCGCTCATGGGAGAGATCGTCGGTTCCCGAAATAAAGGAGTTTACAAAAAGTCGACCTCCAGTCTGGCTGCGATGAACGGCGTAACGGAGTCCACCTATATCGCGGAGGCGATCATTCCGCTATTGGCGTTTGGTATTCCGCTTAGTCCGGTAGCACTTGGACCTGCTTCGCCATTATTTAATGCCCCACCTGTCTTTACGAGTGATCCGGTCAACAACCTGCACAATATGCTGACACCATGGGAGTTTTTCCTCTACGGTCTGATTGGCCTGGTCGTCGCTTCTGCTATCGCGTATCCGTTTGCGATGAACTACGCCCGTACCGCTACTGTGTTTGTCATGAAGCATATCAGCCAAGAAGCGATCGTAGGAATGTTTATCGGACTCGCATGCCTGCTCGCATTTCACGAGGCAGGGCTGGTAGGGATCATGCTGACTTTGACGATGGCTACAGTAGGCGGACTCTTGAACCGCGTATTGGGTGTGAGCTCGGGTGTGCAATTCATGATTTTTTACGGCTCCACATACATGATGACAAAATTGTTAGGGGCGTGATTCATAGGTGAGGATCGAACCGAGGAGCATAAGGGTCAAGGAAGTAGGACCCAGAGACGGCTTGCAAAATGAGGCTGTATTTGTGGATACGAATGACAAAATCGCGTGGATCAATCAGCTTTCCAGCACTGGCCTGTCGTATATCGAGATCACTTCCTTTGTTCACCCCAAATGGATTCCCGCACTGGCAGATGCGGTCCGGGTAGCGCAGGGCATCGAGCGTGTCCCAGGTGTAACCTATGCGGCGCTTGTCCCAAATGCCAGGGGATTGGAGAGAGCGTTGGCGGCCAATGTAGATGAGGTATCCATCTTTCTGTCTGCAAGCGAGGCGCATAACCGAAGCAATATCAATAAGACGATTCAGGAGACACTGCCTGTCCTCGGTGAGACGGCACACGATGCGCTGGCGGCTGGAAAAAGCGTTCGCGGTTATGTCTCGACCGTGTTTGGCTGCCCGTATGAAGGAAAGGTGCCAGTGGAAAATGTCATTCGGGTCACAGAAGCCCTGTTCGAGATGGGTGTAAGTGAGGTATCACTTGGAGATACGATCGGTGTCGCGAATCCGAGACAGGTGCAAGAAGTGCTGGAAGTCCTCCTGGGGCGCTTCGAAGCCAAGCGGCTGGCGATGCATTTTCACGATACCCGCGGCATGGCGATGGCGAATGTCCTGACGTCGCTCGCGATGGGGATGACGACTTTTGACAGCTCAATCGGAGGTCTCGGCGGCTGTCCGTATGCGCCGGGTGCATCTGGAAATCTCGCCACGGATGATCTGTTGTACATGCTGGATGGCATGGGGATGAAAACAGGAATCGATACTGAAAAGTTACGGGAAGCGGCATGCTTCATCCAGGAAAAAATAGGACGCCCACTGCCGAGTCATAACATGCAGGTATGCCAAGCATAGCAATAGAAAAATCCACGCTGAGTAATCAGGTGGATTTTTTCGTGTCCGACAAATAGGAAGAAGGTGATTAAACGTTTTGATTCGTGAGCTTTAAGACCTCCAAGAGGTTGGCTTTTCGCTTCGAGCGATCATGGAAAAAGTTGTTGCCCTCTATGCGATCCACATACAGGATTCCTTCCAAATGATCGATCTCATGCTGAATGCATCGTGCCAGATAGTCCTCTGCTTCGAGGATAAAGCTTTCCCCTTTTCGATTGTTGCTCTTTATTTTTACATAATGGGTTCGCTTGACGATCCCGGAATACCCAGGTAAAGACAAGCAGCCTTCTGGGCCAATTTGCTCACCGTGACTCTCCAGAATCTCGGGATTTATCAGCTCGATCAAACCATCCCCGCAATCCATGACGACAACCCTTTTCAAAATACCGATCTGCGGGGCTGCCAGTCCAGCTCTGCCTTCAGCGGCGTACAGGGTATCCACCATATCATCGACCAATTTCGCCAGTTTTTGATTGAAATCCACTACCGGCTTCGCGACCTTTCGAAGAATCGGATCTCCAAAAGGGACGATTGTTTTTTCTGCCATAGCTATCCTCCACTGGGTTAATTAAGCGCCTTTACATTTGGATGGGTATGGACCCATAAATCATTCGGGGTGCATTCCAGAGCGGTACATAAAGCATCGAGAGTGTCAGCTTTCATTTGTTTCGGCTGACCGTTGAGCAAAGCGCTGATCGATGGGGGGGAAATATCATAGCCAGCCTTTTCCTTCAACAGACGAGCGAGCGCTGCCCCGGACCAGATGTCTCTTTCAGCCATTACTTTTCGCAACATCCACACAAGCATGCCATTACCACCTTTCCTTGTCTCATCCACATGCATAATCGATTAGTTACTGACTAATAATTTTAGGTAATGCCTAATATAACGGATTGTATGAAAAAAGCAATAGCCTGATCGAAAGTGCTACACATTCATGTTTTTATCCGGAAAAGGTTTTTTACTGAATTTATATTTTTAAAAATTGATTGAAAATAAATACGGAGCTAAATTATAATGTGAATATAAAAGAAACAGTGGTTCTATTATAGAACCAGGAGGATAGAGATGACCCTAAAAACATTAGAAAAATCGCTTGAGTTATTGGAGCTCTTTACAAAAGAAAGAACCTCTTGGGGGGTACGCGAGATTGCCAAGGAACTAGACATAAATCATACGACCATCTATCGAATTTTGACTACTTTTGAACAAAAGGGTTATTTGATTCAAGACCACGAAACAAAGAAGTACGAACTGGGCATGAAGCTGTGGGAGTTCGGCCAACTGGTGGAAGACAAGCTCGGTATCTCTGAGTACATTTATCCCATTATGAAAACGGTTTCGGAGCAGACGGGGGAAACGATCTTTTTGACCTGGCTAAACGAAATGGAGTGTGTGCACGTAGAGATGGCAGAAAGCTCTCAGAGCATCAAGTTTTCTGTATCTGTAGGTAGCCGCACGCCGCTGCACGCAGGAGCCTCCAACACCGTAATCATGGCCCATCTGCCGAGAGCTCTGCAGGAGGAGGTCATAGAAAAAGGCCTGACGTCCCTTACAGAGCATACCGTTGTTGAAAAGGAAAGCCTGTACAAAAAACTGGATGAAATCAAGAAAAGAGGCTGGTGTTTCAGTGTCGGCGAGTTCGCAGACGAAGTATTTGGACTGGCTGTTCCGCTGTTTAACAAACGCAAAGAAATCGTCGGCTCAATGACGATTGCAGGACCAATCACTCGTACACCTGAGGGTGAACAACTCCTGGTTATGCTCTCTGCATTGCAGGAAGGGCAGCGGGAGGTCCAGCACTACTTGGATAAATACAATCTTAGCTACGTGTAATTCAGGCCAGCTTTTAAAGGAGGTGAGGAAGCAACACGCTTACCGGGGAGTATAGACAAAAGAGTGGATAGGAAGGTAGAGAACATAGCTGATACCGAACTGGGGGTGTAAGCATGGACAACATGAAAAAAGGTGAGAAAAAGCGACATCCACGAGCAGTAGAACCGTTTACCCTCTTATTGATTGTGATAACTTCAGTGATGGGTGCCGTCATAGGGATGCAGCTGATTGTAACGCTAGGAATTTCGGCGAATACAGCAATTATTGGTGCGTTATTGGCAATGGTGATCTCACGTATACCGATTGCGATTATGAAAAAATACCGCTCTGTTCATCGCCAAAATATTATCCAAACGGCGATTTCCTCAGCGACTTTTGGTGCAGCGAACAGCTTATTGATCCCGATTGGCATTCCCTATTTGATGGGAAAAACGGAGCTGATCCTGCCGATGTTGATCGGTGCGGCTCTGGCGATGTTTGTAGACGCATTTCTCATGTACAAGATGTTTGATAACAAAATCTTCCCTGCGAAAGGGACGTGGCCGCCTGGTGTAGCGACTGCCGAATCCATCATTGCGGGTGACCAGGGAGGAAAGCGGGCCAAATTTCTCGGATTGGGTATTGCAGGCGGTTTGGTCGGGTCGTTTCTCGGTGTTCCCATGTCCGCGTTTGGGGTAGCTTTTATCGGGAATTTGGCAGCCTTGACGATGTTTGGTGTAGGGCTTTTGATTCGCGCCTATTCCATTCCGATCGCTGGCATTGATTTGAACAAGCTGTACGTGCCGCATGGCTTTATGATCGGGGCGGGGCTGATGGCGCTGGTTCAGGTAACGATTCTGATCGCCAAGAAGAAGCAGCAGCCAACAGGTCACGCTCGCATGGAAAAGAACGAAATTTCCGTAACTTCCCAATCGTCTGTCAATACCGAGACGAAAGCAGACAAAGAAATCGGACGCGTGTTTGGAATCGGATTTTTGGCTTATCTGGTCGTGGCGCTGATTATCGCCATCACAGGTGGCATTCTCACGGATATGTCTTTGGGAATGTTCATCGGCTATCTGCTGTTTGCCGCATTTGCCGCATTCGTCCATGAATTGATTGTAGGGATTTCGGCGATGCATTCCGGTTGGTTCCCGGCTTTTGCCGTGGCGCTGATTACCTTGATTATCGGTATGCTGGTTGGTTTCCCGCCACTTGCACTGGCTCTCTTGGTCGGTTTTAGTGCAGCGACTGGTCCTGCCTTTGCCGATATGGGCTATGACCTGAAAACAGGCTACATCCTGCGCGGCAATGGAGAAGATATGGAATATGAGCTTGATGGAAGAAGACAGCAGTTCATTACAGCCATGATCGCATTCGGAGTTGCCACAATCGCTGTCCTGTTCGCCTACGAAGGCTATTTCAAAGCGAATCTCATACCGCCTGTAGATAAAGTCTACGTCGCCACGATCGAAGCGGGCGTCTCCGGAGATATTGCGAAGCAGCTTTTGATCTGGGCGATTCCCGGTGCGATTCTGCAATGGCTGGGCGGTCCGAACAGGCAGCTCGGCGTTCTCCTAGCGACGGGTCTTCTCATCGTGAGTCCTGCGGCAGGCTGGGCTGTGCTGGCAGGGATTGTGATCCGTTCGATCGTCCTCAAGTGGAAAGGCAAAGAGGCAGAGGTACCGATGAGCATTCTCGCGGCAGGCTTCATCGCCGGAGATGCGCTGTACAACTTCTTCAGTTCGATGCTGAAAATGGGCAAACAGTAGCGGCTTTTGGAAAGGAGAGAGGTAGATGTTTGAAGCGAGAAGAGAACGACTTGCGCAGCTACTGCAACAAGGTGGGACTGATGCTTGCGTCATAGTGCCAGGGCCCAATTTGTATTACTTTACGGGTCTGTCACTCAAGCAAAGCGAACGTCTCAGTCTCGCGATCATCACCAGGGAAAACCAGCTATTGTTCCTGGTGCCACAAGTGGAAGTGAGCAAGGTAGAGAAGCTAGCTCATGATCATCTGTTCTGGTACACGGACGAGCAAGGTCCTTTAAAGGCGCTGACGGAATTGATAAAAGCACTGGGCAAGGTCGACAGCATCGGAGTCGAGCATGGTCACATGCGCGTCATGGAGCTAAAAGCCGTAGAACAGCTTGGAGCTGCCGGATACATCGCCATAGACAACGCAGTTGACCAGCTGCGCGTCATCAAAGACCAGCAGGAGATCGATGCGATCCAGCGTGCAGTACGAATCGTCGAAGAAAGCTTTGAAGCTACCCTTCCCTCTATCAGGGAAGGAGTAGCAGAGCTTGAGATCGCGGCAGAGCTGGAATATGAAATGCGAAAAAGAGGCTCCGAAGGCACGCCGTTTGGCACCATCGTCGCTTCCGGTTACCGCGGTGCACTTCCTCATGGCAGGGCATCCGACAAGCTCATCAAGTCCGGTGAGCTCATCGTGCTCGATTTCGGTGCGTACTACCAAGGCTATGTGGCAGACATTACGCGGACCGTTGCCATCGGAGAGCTTGCTTCTGAACTAGCGAAGATTTACGAGATTGTGAGGCAAGCACAGCAGGCGGCAGTCGATGCCGTTCGCCCAGGAGTCACGGCGCATGAGATCGATGAAACGGCTCGTTCCATTATTCGGGATCGCGGCTATGGTGATTATTTTACACATCGCCTCGGCCATGGGATCGGCCTCAGCGGACACGAAGAACCGTACATGCGCCAGCAAAATCGATTGCTGCTTGAGCCCGGCATGGCATTTACCATTGAACCGGGGATCTATCTGCCGGACAAGGGCGGAGTCAGGATCGAAGACAATGTCATCGTCACAGAAGACGGTTGCCTCAATCTGATGACCTTGACCAAAGAGCTCATTTCACTGTGAAAGGAGGCGGGGACATGACTTTCATTTATTTGAATACCGCCGCGGCTTCCGTCCCCCCTCAGCCTGTGGTGGACACGATGGTCGCCTATTTACAAAAGACAGCGACTGTCGGGCCGTACTTGCCCGCATTCCGACGAGAAATTTATGCGAAGGTAGATGAGATTAGAAGCAGAGCCGCTGATTTCATCGGGGCGCGAAGCGAAGAGATCGCCTTTGCCAAGAACGGCACAGAAGGGATCAATTTTATTGCGAACGGTATCCAATGGAACGAGGGTGACGAGATCATTTTGGCGGATCTGGAGTTTCACAGCAACTACGTTCCTTGGATGAGGCTTGAGGCACTAGGAAAAGTAAAGGTCAAAGTACTCGCGACAGATGTCAGCGGGGTCATCACGACTGAGCAGTTGGGGCCGCTCATCACCCCGAGAACGAGGCTGATTACCGTCTCCCATCTCCCGAATGCTTCTGGCGCTCTCCAGCCTATTAAAGAGATTTGCCAGATGGCGAGTCGCCAGAGCATTTTAACATTGATCAATGCTTCGCAAACGCTTGGACTCGTCCCTCTGGATGTACGCGAACTGCCGTGCGATTTTCTCGTAGCCTGCGGCCGGAAATGGCTGCGCGGACCCGAAGGCTCTGGAATTGTCTTTATTCGCAAGCATCTCATTGAAAGCATCACCCCCACCTTTACCGGATGGGGCGGAACGACTTGGGATTTTCAGACGAACAAGATTTCTTTTCTCCCTACTGCCAAACGCCTGGAGGCAGGCTGCCCGATCATTCCTTCCATCCTAGGACTCGGTTCGGCTTTGGAATTTGCACAGGATGTAGGCGTGGACACGATTTACAAACGAGTCAAAAAGCTGACTTCCTTTACTTTGGAAAAATTGCGGGCCATCCCGGGAATCGAGATATACGGACCGATAGACGAGACAGACCGCCTGGCGATCATTCCGTTCAACATAAAAGGCGTAAGCCCAGATGAGATCACGTCGTTTCTGGAGCAGCACCAGATCATCATCGAAGCCGGAACGTTTATGGCTAATACATTATTGCAGCAGTATGGAATTGAAAGAATGGCAAGAATCTCCCCCCATTATTTCAATACGGAAGAGGAAATCGAGCGCACCACTGCGCTGATCAAGCTGATGCAGGAGAAGAGGTAGATATCTCCCCTGCATTAGCTCTTCTTTGGGCATAAAAATGAACCGGTGGTTCTTTATTGTAAACAAGAAAGGTGAGAAACGATGAGAATAGCAACCGATATTGGCGGCACCTTTACAGACCTGGTATATGTGACAGACGAAGGCGAATTTGGAATGGCAAAAGCGCACACGACCCCGCCACATTTTGAGCAGGGCGTACTGAATGTCATTGCCCAAAGCGGAATTCCGCCTGAATCGATCAAAATGTTTATCCATGGAACGACTGTTATCATCAATGCCCTGACTGAGCGAAAAGGGGTAAAAACCGGACTGATCACGACCAAGGGCTTTCGCGATGTTCTGGAAATCGCCAGGGGAAACCGACCTGACTTGTACAACTTCCGCTACCAAAAGCCGGAGCCATTCGTGGAGCGGTATTTGCGCCGCGAGGTCGAAGAGCGCCTGAATTACAAAGGGGAAATCGTCACGCCTCTGAATGAAGAGCAAGTGACAGAGATTGTCGCTTATTTCAAAGAGGAGCAGGTAGAGGCGATTGCGGTTGTCTTCCTGCATTCCTATGTGAATGCGGAGCATGAAAAGAAAACAGTAGAGCTGATCAACCGCTTGTGGCCGGAAGTATCAGTGACGGCTTCGCACGAAGTAACGAAAGAATGGCGCGAATACGAGCGAACGAGCACAACAGTGTTCAACTCCTACGTGCAGCCGATTGCTTCTTCCTATATTGACCGGCTCTACAACAAGCTGTCCGAGAGCCAAACGCATGGCAACAACTATATTATGCAGTCCAACGGCGGAACGACGACCTTTGAGCAAGCGAAAAAGACGCCGATCCACCTCGTCGAATCAGGCCCGGTCGCAGGTATTTACGGTGCAGCCGTCATTGGCGAGCTCATCGGTGAGCCAAACGTCATCGCTTTTGACATTGGCGGGACGACGGCTAAGTGCTCCTTGATCAGCAAGGGAGAAGTAAAGGTAACCACGGATTATTACATCGAGCGCTCTGACAAAGAAGCGGGCTATCCGATCAAGGTACCAGTCGTGGACATTGTGGAAATTGGAAACGGGGGAGGCTCGATCGCATGGATTGACCAGACAGGCTCGCTTCGTGTGGGACCGCAGTCAGCCGGTTCGGTACCGGGACCAGTCGCCTATGGCAGAGGGGGAACAGAGCCGACAACGACAGATGCAAACTTGCTCGTAGGCCGCCTGTCCAAAGAAAATTTTGATTACCAGGTCGATTTGGAGCAGGTAAAAACGGCAGTCAATGAGAAAGTCGCGCAGCACTACGGAACATCGGTCGAAGAAGCAGCGCTCGGGATCATTCGCATCGCTAACTCCAACATGCTTAATGCGTTGAAGCTGATCTCGATCCGCAAAGGATATGATCCAAGAGACTTTGCCATGGTAGCATTCGGCGGAGGTGGCTCCATGCACGCGGCTGCTCTGGCCAAAGAACTCGGTGTGAAAAAAGTGATCATCCCTGTAGCTTCGTCTGTGTTCTCTGCATGGGGCATGCTGATGACAGATCTGCGCCACGATTATATCCAGACCCATATCAAGCGCGTCCAAGAACAAAACTTGCCTGGCCTAAACCAGGAGTGGCAACGGTTGGAGGCGCAAGCAGCACAGCAGTTTGCAGAAGAAGGCGTGGCCGAGGAGCGGATCGTGTTTGGCCGGATCGCCGACATGCGCTATATCGGACAGGAGCACACGGTGAAGGTTCCGGTCCCATCCGGTGAATGGACGAAGGAGACACTCACAGACATCATGGCAAGGTTCCATGATCTCCATGAGCAAAACTACACCTTCAAGCTTGAAGGCACGACGGCTGAGATCGTCAACCTGCATCTGACTGCGCTCGGAACGGTAGACAAACCGGTGCTCAAAAAGCTGGATGCAGCGCCGGATGCGAATATGCCCGTTAGCAAGGAAGTCCGCCCAGTCTATTTTGAAGAGCAAGGCTGGCTGGACACTGCGATTTACTTGCGAGGGAAGCTCGGAGCCGGGGCACGAATCGAAGGGCCAGCGATTGTGGAAGAACGCTCGGCATCGACACTGCTCTATCCGGGGCAATGCCTGACAGTGGACGAATACGGCAATCTGATTATCGACACAGGGGTGAGCGCGTAATGGAACAAAAAACGGTGACCAAAATGGACCCATTCAGTCTGGAGATTATCAAGGATTCATTGAAAGCGATCGGAGACGAGATGTTTTATGCGCTCGCCCGCACCTCGATGAGTCCGATCATTTACGAGGTGCTTGACTACGCATGCGGCTTGACCGATGGCAAAGGACGTCTCGTCAGCCAAGGAAACGGCGTAACCAGCTTCATCGGAATGCTCAGCCCCATGGTTCAGCACGTCTTGGAGAAGTTTGACAACGGGAAAAAGCTGTCCCCTGGTGACATCATCATTATCAATGATCCATACGTCGGCGGAGGCTCGCACTTGTCCGATGTGGGTCTGGTCATGCCGATCTACTACGGCGACGAGCTGGTGGCATTTTCCGCAAACAAGGGCCACTGGACAGAAGTAGGGGGAAAAGATCCTGGCTCCTTTACGAGTGATGCCAACGAGATTTATCAGGAAGGCTTGCAACTGCCTGGCGTAAAGCTATTTGATAAAGGCATCGTGAACGAGGCAGTCGTAGAAATCATTAAAACGAATGTGCGATTCCCGGATTTGTCCCTGGGAGATATGTGGGCGCAGGCTGCTGCTCTGCGGACAGGAGAGAGACGCTTCCAGGAGCTGTGCGAAAAATACGGCAAGGACATGGTACTGGCCTCTGTCGATCATTTGATGGAACAAGGGACGCAGCTCGCGAAAAAAGAGTTGCAGCAGCTTCCCAAAGGTGCTTATCACGCAGAAGGCTACATGGAAGACAACGGAAACGGCGAAGGTCCTTACCTCATCAAGGTCGAGGTAACGATCACGGATGACCAGTTCATCTGCGATTTCCGCGGCAGTCACCCGCAGGTGCAGACACCAGTCAACTGCTCGTACTATGCGCTTCTCGCAGGTGTGCGCGCGATCTATTTGGCTGTCATCAAGCCGACGCAAAACGTCAATGAAGGCGTGTTCCAGCCGCTCACGATTATCACCGATGAAGGTTCGATCGTCTCAGCCAAGCGTCCGGCTCCCGTCTCGATCAACTGGGAGGCGCGTCTGGGCGGTGCCGATTTGATCTGGAAGGCACTCGCTCCGGTACTGCCTGATCGCCTGACGGCAGGACATTTGCTCTCGATCGCGTCTGTGGTTGTAAATGGCATTCATCCTGATCTGAATGAACCATTCCTGATCGTCGAGCCATCCGTTGGGGGCTGGGGTGCGGGTCAGGGACAAGATGGTCAGCGCGGTCAGTTTTGTATGGGAGACGGCGAGACCTACAATGTACCGATCGAGGTAGCTGAGACAAGATATGGAGTCATGGTAGACGAATACGGATTGCATTGCGATGGAGCGGGCGCTGGTGAATACATCGGCGGTTCGGGTGTGATTCGTTCTTACCGGGCGATGAGCGACAACCAGAAGCTGTCCGTCATCTTCGGACGCCATCATTTTGCCCCATGGAGCTTGCAAGGCGGAGAAGAAGGCTCGCCAAACTACGTTTTGGTGGAAAAAGCAAACGGACAGCTCGACGGACCATTTGGGGTAAGAGCCAGATATCCACTGCACAAAGGCGATGTGGTCAAGCTGTACACCGCAACCGGCGGAGGCTACGGCAATCCGTTTGACCGACCAGCGGAAAAAGTGGCCCGCGATGTGAAAAATGGCTATATTTCGCTGGGGCAGGCCGAAGAGAAGTTCGGTGTAAAGGTAGACGCGAAGACATTTGAGATAGTGGGACTGACCGAGCAGCGCGAGGGATAATCGGTTGCTAATATAAGAGAAGAAACGCAGAGAGGCAGCACAGAACATGGAGAGGATGTTCGATGCTGCCTCTGCTAGTTATGTTAAAATAATCCTTACCTGCTGTGAATAGCATATCACCGCGAGTGACCAAAATTTCATTACAGAAGAAGTGAGATGATCTTGAGTGAATGAAATAAAAGTTCTGGCTATTTCTGGGAGTCTACGTCAAAAGTCTTCCAATACAGCATTAATGAATGCAATCATCGGGCTAGCCCCGGAAAATATGAAATTTACCATCTATGGCGGATTAGGCGATCTTCCGCATTTTAATCCTGACCTCGATGTTGATGAAGGGCCTGCTTCAGTAAGGGAACTACGGACGCAGCTTAGGGAGGCAGATGGTGTGCTTTTATGTACGCCGGAATATGGGAACGGTGTGCCTGGTGTGTTAAAAAATGCTTTGGATTGGCTTGTATCGACAACTGTGTTCATGAATAAACCTACTGCGGTAATCAGTGCCTCGCCTTCTCCAATGGGCGGTGATAAAGCTCATGCTTCGCTTCTGCTTACACTTAAAATGATCCATGCAAAGATTGTAGACAGAGGAATATTGATCATACCGTACATCACTATGAAAATGAATAAAGGAGGGGCTATTACGGATAATGAACTAAAACAAGAGTTATTATCTGTGCTTCAAGAGCTTGAACAGGCTTGTTTCTTAAAACAAGAAGAAACTGGATCAGCTTGAAAGCCATAGCGGCGGGGTATCTCCTGCATGCGGCTGAAGACGATACGGACGATCTGTGGATCACGGAGCTGTGGGAGAGCCAGGAGGCGCACGCCGCTTCTCTGAAGAACGAGAAAGTACTCGAACTCATGGGGCGATGCCGGGATTTGATTGCGGGAGGCAGCGGCGTAAAGGTTCGGCCGCTCAGGGGAAAAGAGTTTTAGTGGAGGAGCTTGCCATGAGGCAGGCTCCTTTTTTCTTAGAAATGGTTTCTTATAGATAGTTCAATTTAGGCTGCTCTTTTGTCTGCCTGTCTATCAGACCCAACCCCCCTGATTCTCAGAACAATCGTCAGCAAAGCCAGCATCGCAAACAAAACCCCGCTCCAAACGAGCTGATGCACACCCCATTGCGAAATGAACCAGCCACCGAGCGCAGATCCAATCGTGATGCCCAGATTGGAAAACGAAACAAACAAGCTGTTGCCGAATTCCGGGGCGTCCTGGGCTTCGGTCATCAGCCAAGTTTGACTGACGATGAGTCCTCCCGAGTGAACGATTCCCCATATGAACACGACGCCTGTCATCCACAGAAAAGAAGGGCCTGCATAATAAACCAGTAAGTACACAACAGCATAGAGCAGCGGATACAGCACAACCGTTTTCGTCATGCTTTTTTGCAAAAACCCTCCAAACAGGAAGTTCCCCACTATCATGATCAGACCAAATGCCAGCAGCATGATGCTGATCCACGAACCGTTCATCTGTGTGACTTGTCCCAAATATTCGGCGAAGTAGCTGTACACAGAGAACATCGCCGCAAAAAGGAAGACGACAGTGGAGATTTGCAGCCATAGCCGGGGATTGCGGAGGATGCTAAGCTGCTTGCCATACGACATTTTTTCCGAAACAGGCATGGACGGGAGCCAGGCGCAAATTCCAGCAAAGGCGATCAGACTGATCACAGCGCCAAACAAAAAGGCTGCTTCCAAGGAGACTTTTTCAGCGAGATAGGAGGTCAGCGGGACGCCAAAAGCAAATCCGACCGTGATACCAGCGAATACTTGCGTGACGGCTTTACCGCTCTTTTCGGGCGGAACCAGTTTGGCGGCCGTCACCAGCGCAACCGAAAAAAAGACGGGATGAAACAGGGCAGGCAAAATGCGAAAAAAGAGCATGACCTCAAAGTAGGTCGTATATGCATAAACCAGATTGGAAATGGCGA
The DNA here is from genome assembly GCF_050467985.1 of Brevibacillus sp. NRS-1366. Classification (NCBI taxonomy): domain Bacteria; kingdom Bacillati; phylum Bacillota; class Bacilli; order Caryophanales; family Paenibacillaceae; genus Brevibacillus; species Brevibacillus sp. NRS-1366. Next base: position 190,959 of record NZ_JBITPN010000002.1, read on the forward strand.
AAAGAAGGACGGCTGTCAACAGAATGACTTTGCGGTTGATACCGGAAGCAAGCAGCGTCAAGAACGGCCCTGAGATCGCGACGACCAAGGCAAAAATGCTGACCAAGAAGCCTGCTTCGGCCGTTGTTACGCCAAATTTTTGGGTGATTTGGGGCAGGACCCCGACAATGCCCATCTCGGTTGTAATGATGCCGAATACACCTAATGCCAGCATCAAGATGAGCAGCGGACTTTTGTTTGTCATTTCAATTTTGTCTCCTATCCATGTAAAATACAATAAACCATATATCTAAATAAATAGATATGAAAAGAGAAAAAAAGGCCTCCTTTCTCTATTAGAGTTCGTTTTGGATGAACGCAGCAAATTCACTTATGGTCTTTTCGTTGCGACGGTAGAAGGTCCACTTCCCGATTCGCTCTGATTCCAGCAGCCCGGCATTTTGCATCGTCAGCAAATAGCACGAAATGACCGATTGGGCAAGCCCCGATTTCATTTGAATATCAGTTACACACACGCCCGTTTGAAAGCTGATTCCTTCCCTTACATAAGGCGTAACGTCGAAGTGATCCGCGGGATTCTTGAGCCATTGGAGAATTTGGCGCCTAGTATCATTGGACAGCGCTTTATAAATGAGTGTAGGTTCCATAATAGTTATTATATCTACTTTTATAGATTTGTAAATGTTGACTTGTGATCGGGAGCCATTTTCCCCCCGTGACAATTTAAAACCCAAGGGGTATCGTGGTACATAGAAGTTTTCCTATGGCGAAAGAAAGCAGGGGATGAGGTGAACAGATGCGGTTCTATCGAAAATACATAAAAAAATACGGCGTGATCGCTGCCGTTTCCATGATTTTTTTGACGGTGGAGACTTTGTGCGATCTCATGCAGCCGACCATTATGTCTCGGATCATCGACGTCGGAGTAACGCAGCGGGATATGGATTACGTGCTGCAGACAGGGGGGCTGATGCTTCTCATCACGGCATTGGGAGCAGTCGCAGCCTCGATTCGCAACCTCTTGTCCACATACGTGTCGCAAAATTTTGGCGCCCAGCTTCGTTCCGATTTATTTTCGAAAGTGCAGTCATTGTCCTTTGACAGTATCAACAAGTTTGATAGAGCCTCACTCGTGACACGCTTGACCAATGACGTCAATCAGGTGCAAGTGTTTGTCAACGGCATGATGCGGATCTTCATCAAGGCACCGTTGATGTGCATCGGGGGCCTGATCATGGCGACGCAATTACATGCAGAATTGGCTGTCATTCTCGCCGTCGTGGTCCCGATTGTAGGCTTGTTCATCTATCTGAATATGAAAATCGGCTTTCCGTTTTTTCTCAAGGTACAGCAAGCGCTCGATCGGGTGAACAAAGCGATGCGCGAATATCTGTCCGGTGTTCGGGTCGTCAAAGCGTTCAACCGCTTTGACTTTGAGATCGACAAGTTTACCCGCGCTAACCGAGAGCTTCAAAAGAAATCGGTATCTGCCACGCGCGTCATGTCCGTATTCAGTCCGGCGATTATGCTGACGGTCAACGTGGGGATTGTAGCGGTTCTCTGGCTTGGCGGTCTGGGCGTGGAGCAGGGCAGCATCCAGGTCGGGCACATTATTGCGTTTACCAACTACATGACCCAAATCTTGTTTTCGCTCATGATGATTTCCTTGGTGTTTAACATGTTTGTGCGTGCAAAAGCATCGGCTGGCCGGATCGGCGAAGTTCTTGCCGAGGAAAACCAGATGAGCTGGAAGCAGGATCTCACGGACATGCCGGGGGGAGAAAATGGGCGTATCGATTTTGAGCAGGTCAGCTTCTCGTATGAAGGATATGGAGGGCAGCAGGTTCTCAAGCAGATTTCGTTTTCGTGCCTGCCAGGAGAGACGGTTGGAATTATCGGCTCGACTGGATCTGGCAAAAGCAGTCTGGTCGGATTGATTCCTCGTTTCTACGATGTGACAGAGGGGGCGATCCGGGTGAATGGACAGGATGTTCGTGAAATGGATCCGAAGCGACTTCGTGAGAAAATGGCAATCGTCCCGCAAAAAACGACACTGTTTACTGGTACCGTAATGGAGAACATCCGTTGGGGCAAAGAAAATGCGACAGCCGAAGAAGTGGCCCAAGCGGCCAAGATGGCGCAGGCCCACGATTTTATCGCTGCTGCTCCTGAGGGCTACGATACACGAGTAGGGCAGGGGGGAGTCAATTTCTCCGGCGGACAAAAGCAAAGGATCTCTATAGCCAGAGCTTTGGTGAAAAATCCGGAGATTCTCATCCTCGACGACAGCACGAGCGCGGTCGATGTGGCTACGGAAGCAAAGATCAAGGAAGCGCTCAAAACATATGCCGCAGGTCTGACCTGCATCTTGATTGCACAGCGAATCACGTCCGTCATGGATGCTGACAAGATTGTCGTACTGGACAACGGAGAAGTCGTCGGCATTGGGACACACGAAACGCTGCTCACGACCTGCCAAGTGTACCAGGAGATCTTTCAGTCGCAAATCGGCAGGGAGGTGAGCTAGGATGGCCCAAGAGCAAAAGGAACAGCCTGTTTTTCCTACAAGGCCAGGACGCGGCTTCAGGCATGGGGCTGGGAGAGGGCCTGTAGTCAAGCCGAAAAACTTTTCCGGCACGCTAAAAAGACTCTGGCAAGCGTTCGGCCGGGAAAAAAAGCGATTGCCACTCGTCTTTATTATCGTGTTTGTGGATGCGCTGCTGATGCTCTCTGCTCCGTATTTGATCGGAGTTTCGATTGACGCGATGACCGGGGGAGAAGAAGCTCTCAGCTTTTTATCCATTTTCATTCTTGCCCTCCTCGGCTCGTACATTCTGGATGGGGCGCTGACGTTTTTGCAAGGCTGGATGATCGCTGGCATCTCACAGCGCATCGTCACGAACCTGAGGCAAGCTCTGTTTGAAAAGCTGCAAAAACTGCCCGTCGCCTTTTTTGACTCACGAACGCACGGGGAGCTGATGAGTCGCCTCACCAATGATATCGACAACGTCAGCAGCTCTATCTCGCAGTCGACGACACAGTTGATGTCGGGGGCGATCGTGCTTCTCGGTTCACTCGTTATGATGCTTGTGCTATCCCCCATTTTGACGCTCGCTTGCCTGATAACAGTTCCTCTGGTGTTCCTGCTCACGCGTACGATCGCCAAGCGAACGAGCGTCCTGTTTAAAAATCAGCAGATCGAGCTGGGCAAGCTCAACGGCCACATCGAGGAGACGATCTCGGGGATTCAGGTCGTGAAGGCATTTAATCATGAGCAGAAAGCAATCGCAGATTTCCATGCGATTAATGACCGACTGTGCGAGGTCGGGATGAAGGCGCAAGTCTGGTCGGGCTTTCTCATGCCGATCTTGAACGTGATCAATAACCTCGGCTTTGCCATGGTAGCGATCGTCGGAGGCGTGCTGGCGGTCAAAGGTCTCATTACGGTCGGTGTCATCGCCAGCTTTCTCGCCTACTCCAGGCAGTTTGTCCGCCCGTTGAATGACTTGGCTAGTATTTTCAACGTTCTCCAGTCCGGTGTTGCCGGTGCGGAGCGGGTGTTTGAAGTGCTGGATGAAAAGGAAGAACCGGCGGATGCCGCAGATGCTGCCTTGCTCCAACAGCCAAAAGGACATGTTGTTTTTGACAATGTCAGCTTTGGTTATCGGCCTGATCAAATGATCTTGAAAAATGTCAGCTTCGAAGCACAGGCGGGAACGAGCACGGCCTTGGTCGGGCCGACGGGTGCTGGAAAAACAACGATTGTGAACCTGCTGACGAGGTTTTACGATGTGACTTCCGGCCATATTTATTTGGATGGAAAAGAGATTAAGGAGTACACCAGAGATAGCCTCCGCAGAAGCTTTGGTTTTGTTCTACAGGATACGTACCTGTTCTCCGGTACGATCAAGGAAAATATCAAATACGGAAAGCCGGATGCGACCGACCCTGAAATGGAAGCGGCTGCTGCGTTAGCCAATGCTGATGTGTTTATCAATCGACTGCCCAAGCGCTATGATACTCTTTTGACGGAAAACGGAGGGAATTTGAGTCAGGGGCAGCGTCAGCTACTGGCGATTGCCCGCGTCATTCTTGCTAAGCCGTCGCTTTTGATTTTGGACGAGGCGACCAGCAGTATTGATACGCGGACGGAGCTGCACATTCAGGATGCCTTGCTTGGCATTATGAAGGGACGCACGAGCTTTGTCATTGCCCACAGGCTGGGTACGATCCGGGATGCAGATACGATCATGGTAGTGGACCGTGGCGAACTCGTGGAAAAGGGGAATCATGATTCGCTGATAGAGCAGCAAGGAATCTACTATCAATTGTTTTATAACCAGTTCAAAAACTTAGAGACGGCGTCTAATTAAAGAAAGCGGCTACCTCAGTTGGTAGCCGTTTTCATTTTACACTCATTTCCTTTACTTCACATCGGATTTGTAAGCCGAAATAAGGTGTTGAAGCGCTTGTTTGACATTGCCGATAAACAAACCGCCATGATAGCAAATAAGCTGCTCGATGTCGTAATCGAGCAATCGCTGTACAGAGCGGATCGCTTCCTCCAAGTCCATCGTATATTGCGGGTTGGCAATTTCCAGCCTACCTTGCTCGATGACGACAGCGTCTGCCGAAATCAACGTTTTGCTGGTAGGAAGATACAGAGAGATATGCCCAGGCATATGGCCCGGTGTGTGTATGATTTCGATGCCGCCACACCAAGGCAACCGTTCCTGATGGTGAACCGACCGATCGACAGATGCGGGTTCAATGGATTGCAGAAAGCGGATGAACTGTTCTGCTTGTGGCTTAGCTTCATCCGGCAAGTCATTGAAAGTGGACTTCGCCTGTTCGATCCGAAGCGATGTTTTTGCCCCTTCGACGTACGGTGCATCTAGCTCGTACGCGATAATTTCGATGTGCGGATAAGCCCGCTTCAGTGCTGCAAGCGAACCGATATGGTCCATATCGTGATGCGTCACGATTACTTTTGTCAACGATTGGAGAGAGATCCCGTGCCTTCGTGCCGCCTTTTCTAATAACGGGAGAAAGTCCGGATAGCCGCAGTCGATGAGGATCGTATCCACTTCGTCTTGGAGAAGGACGGGAGTGATGATTTGTTTTTGTCCGTTATACTCAAATTCGATCTCAAGCATGTGTACGCGGTTCATAGATACCTCCTGATTTGCATGATTAGCACTGAGTATAATACAAAAACCGAACGTGGCTGCGGACAATTATGAGCCAGAATCAAAGGTGTTCGCGAACTGCTCTTTCCCAAAATGGCTCAATACAAACTCTTTAAATCGCGTAGCAGCGGGGGAAAGGTACCTTCCTTGGACGAGGGCCATTCCGATCACACGTTGACATTTTGGCTCACGGATGCGGATTTGCACAGTCTTGTTTTTATTGATATCGCGCAATTCGGGGAGGAGGGACACCCCCAGCCCGGCGGCGACAAGCCCGGAGACAGTAGCGGCTTCTTCTCCTTCAAATGTAATTTGCGGAGTGACCCCTATTTGCTGGAACAATTGATCGGAAGTGCGCCGCAATGCATAACCCTTTTTCAAAAAAATAAAAGGCTCGCTTGCAATTTCCGTAAGCAGGATGCTCTCTTGGTTGGCCAATGGATGCCCGAGCGGCACCACAGCAAAAAGCTCCTCACTCCAAAGAGGAGTCCAGTGGATCGGCAGCTTAGTTTCCGTAGGTTCGGCGAGCAGGCATAGGTCGAGCTCGCCTGCGTCTAAATGCTCAAGCAGCGAGTAACTATGATTTTGGATGAGTGTAAAGGTGATGGAAGGAGCTTGAACGCGAAAGGCACCGAGTAAATCAGGAATGAGACTTGTCCCCAGCGTATGCAGAAAGCCGAGGGCGACCTCACCGTGATCAGGGTGAAGCAAATCTTGCAACTCCTGCTTTCCGTCGTTAAATTCTTTGAGAATGCGATTGACCCGCTTCAAAAAAAGCTGTCCATAGCGGTTCAGCATGATCGTCCTGCCTTGCCGTTCAAAGAGCTGTACGCCGAGCTCTTCCTCCAGACGGGCAATCGATCGGCTGAGTGCCGGCTGGGAGAGAGACATATATTCTGCTGCGCGGGTCACATGCTGAATCCGTGCCAATGTCTGAAAGTATTCGAGCTGCTGCCACTCCATAAACCCAATCCCCCAAAGTTGGATAGTAGTGATGATATCATTACCTGCATGCATTAAAATCATAAGTACAATAAATTATACATTATGAATTGTCAATGATAGTATAACGGTGAGAGGGGAAAGGATTCAGGGAGGTTACATCATCATGGGCTATATCCAGCAAGGAACCGCTGCTTTTCGCAAGTCCAATCTTGCCTTTTTTGCTGCTGGTTTCAATACGTTTGCGATTTTGTACAGTACGCAGCCGCTCATGCCGGAATTCACGAGGGAATTCCACATTTCTCCTGCGATGGCGAGCTTGTCGCTTTCCATGACGACGATTTCGCTTGCTATCAGTATGCTGTTATTTGGAACTGTGTCTGAGGTGTGGGGACGTAAATCGGTCATGATCAGCTCCATGCTTGTAGCGTCTGTTTTATCGATTCTGACCGCGTGCAGCATGTCATTTGAATCATTATTACTATTTCGCATCATCCAGGGGATTGCTTTGGGAGGCTTGCCGTCCATTGCCATGGCTTATCTGGGAGAGGAGATGGAGCCGAAAAGTCTCGGTGTCGCGATGGGCCTCTACATAAGCGGAAATTCGCTTGGCGCTGTATGCGGACGCATCATTTCTGGAACGCTGACTGATTTGTTCAACTGGCATGTGGCGATGGGTTCTATCAGTTTTATCAGTCTGGTGGCGAGTCTGGTCTTTTGGCTATGCCTGCCGAAATCCCAAAACTTCCACGCTCGCTCTCCAGAGGTAGGGAAACTGATGGGCTCGATGGTCAGTCATTTGAAAGATCCTGGCTTGCTCTGCTTGTTTGGAATTGGGTTTCTCATTTTGGGCAGTAATGTTGCCATGTACAATTACATGGGCTATGTGTTGACACGTGCCCCTTATTCACTCAGTCAGACCTTGGTTGGCTGGATATTTATCGTATTTCTTGTAGGGATGTTCAGCTCGGTGTGGATGGCAAAAATGGCGGAAAAATACGGTCGGCAAAGAGTGATGGTGATATCGCTGCTGCTGACGTTGGTCGGTGCCTGTTTGACACTCGATGAGCACTTATGGGTGAAAATCTTGGGGCTGCCGATCCTCACCTTCGGATTTTTCGGAAGTCATTCCATCGCGAGTGGCTGGGTTGGACGACGAGCCCTTCACGACAAGGCTCAGGCATCCTCGCTCTATCTATTCTTTTACTATGCAGGCGCAAGCGTCGGAGGGACATTGGGTGGGGTATTCTGGTCCTCATTTGGCTGGGGCGGTATCGTAGGGATGATCGCGGGATTCATGGTAATTGCCTTTATGCTGGCTCAAAGATTGGCAAAGGTTGTACCAGTAGGGAAGACTCCTGCAGCAGTAATAGATTTGGCGGTCTCAAAAGAACAGAAGGGCTAAAGTGTTTGACTGACGTTGTTGATTGGACTTGTACCTGGGAACAATGAAAGCGCAGGTAAAAGAAAGTCGTCTAAAACAAAAAAAGGAAACAAATATTTAAAATCTGCATTAACGGAAGCAGCTCATTCAATAAAGTTTTTTTGCCACCACATCATTTCTCACTTACGTTCACTATGCTAACTTATAGCTTATCAAATTCCACTCCGTATTTATTGAAGATGGCCTTGTATTTATTTTCGAATATGATCCATCGCTTTTCAATTCCGTACTTTTCCTGCAAAGCCTTCAAATAATGCTTAGCCGCTGCTACATCATTGGATTGCAATAGCAAATGAAAGCTCTCTTCGCCCAGATGTAAAAATGGACCTGAAGTGTAATAATCCACAATGGATCTGGCACTGGTCATAGTATCATAGAAATGAATAACCTCTTCTAATCCACTTAGCAGCGTTTTTCTCAAATCATCCATATTTGTATCAGAAGTGATTGAAAATCGATCTGGAAGAGACTCGGTAATTTCCCCAATTCTTGCTCTAAAGTGACACTCCGCTTCTTTCGGTGCTGTCAGAATCTCTCTCGATTGTATCTGTGCCAACTCCGCTGCATAAATACCGCAGTTCACATAAAACATTACATTGTCCGCTGTATTGCCAGAGGATTTTTGGAAATTGAACATGTAGATGAGGCTTTCTGTTATCTTATTAAAATTCAAACTCTTCTTTGCGAAGCCGCACTCGGAAAGGAACGGCTTTACGTCCTGCTTTATCAGATCGTTAAAGAGCTGCTGCAACATGATCCCTCCTAGATAATTGCTATAGATTTTTTGAACATTTATCCGGTTGCTTGCCCGTTAGTATTGCCATTTTTAGTTATACATAGGGTTAATTTTCATGGGAGTTCAATGAATAAAATATGGCTATATGATGAATATCCGATGTACCCCTATTGGCTAGTTCATAAGGTATTAAATAATCACAAACACCGACATTCCTTTTAATCTGAACGTCGATTCCGGCTTCCTCCACGAACTCCCTCTTTACTGCCTCAGTTAACGATTCATTGGCTTCTACTGTACCTCCAGGAAGATCATACCGTCCAATGTACGGACCGCTCCCCTTTTGGATGACTAATAGTTTATCTTCGTTTAAGCATATCCCATATGCACCTAAATGCCGATGCCATTTTTCATTTTTGTTCAAAACAAGCACCTCATAGAAATTTATTTCAGTAAATTTCTTTAAGTTCTTCCATTATCCTGCCCGTTCATAGCAATAAAAAACGTGTGTCAAGGAGCAACAGCTATTTCACTCCTGAACACGTAGGTTTAACAACTCAACACCTTGAAAATTATCATTCCACACCTTGGATCGTTTAAAGTTCTCCGTTGAGAAAACGGCATTAGAGTTCATAAATTGTCGTATGATTATGATTTACTCCAATAGCAAACTTTGATATTTTTAAATAGTCGAAATAATTAGATAAATAAACAGAGAACTACACTCAAGGAGGAGATGATTTCAATGAACAAGCCTTCTCATTCAGGAAATTCTTTTGAAGCCAATTCTTCTGTTTCGCGGCGTTACTTTTTGAAAAAAACCGCATTACTCGGTTTGACGGCAGTTGTACCTGCTGCGGTAATGAATTTGGGTACCGCAGAGGCCGCAGCGGCTGCAACAGCGAGTGAAATCCCAACCGCCAAGATCCAAGGAAGAAAACGCGCGCGTGATCTCGGCATTAGGATCGGGAGAATGACACCCGGTAAATGGAATGCGATCACGGATGTTCCCGGTGTAAAAGTTGGCTACTCCACTATTATTGAGGGAGATGGGCCACTCGTAGTTGGAAAAGGGCCGATTCGTACAGGAGTAACTGTGATCCTTCCGCATGATGGAGATTTGAAATCTGATCCGATCTATGCGGGCTTCCATTCCTTCAACGGCAATGGTGAAATGACAGGCATTCACTGGGTAAAGGAATCTGGCTTATTGACTTCGCCTGTGGCCATTACCAATACCCATAGCGTAGGTGTCGTTCGTGATGCGCTTATTGCCTATGATGTGAATCATGAACGTATCGAATCTGGTTGGGCGCTGCCAGTGGTTGCGGAAACATGGGATGGGAGATTGAATGATCTGAATGGCTTTCATGTAAAACCAGAGCATGTTTTTGAAGCTCTTGATTCTGCAAAAAATGGCCCTATTCAGGAAGGGAATGTAGGCGGAGGTACAGCTATGAATTGTCATGGATTCAAAGGTGGAACCGGTACTGCTTCCCGAGTCCTATCCAAAGAACAAGGCGGATATACGGTAGGGGTATTGGTACAAACCAACTACGGCAGTCGAGAATTGCTGCGTGTCAATGGTGTGCCAGTTGGTCTTGAAATTTCCACAGATGAAGTACCAGGGGTTGGGATACCTAAGTCGGCACCAAAAACAGCAAGCATAGAAGATATAGGGTCAACATTAGAACCAGGTTCAGGCTCGATCATTATCATTGTCGCTACGAATGCTCCACTGCTTCCTGGTCAATGCGATCGCTTAGCTCAGCGGGCGACAGTTGGACTTGCCCGTATGGGAGGAACAGGTAGTAATGGCAGTGGTGATATATTTCTTGCTTTCACAACGGGTAATCGCGGAATGGAAGCAGAAGGAGCATCTCCTAAGACGGTAGGAACGTTGTCGTCAGGCTCAATGTCAGTACTGTTTGAAGCTGTTGCAGAAGCTACAGAAGAAGCGATTCTCAATTCCATGTGTATGGCTACTACCATGGTTGGTATAAATGGAGTAACGTCTAACGAACTTCCGCTAGATCGGTTGGTTCAGGTTATGAAAAAATATAATCGAATGTAAGAATAGAAAGAATGAGTAGATGCACCGTGTGAAAATAGATTAGCCGTTAACAAGGACCGGGGATTATACCTCGGTTTTTCTTTTATTCAAAGTTTTAACCTTTCCCCCACTGCCAAATGAAGGGTATCATTAGGGAAGTTTGGCAATTTTGTTTTTCGGATAGGGGATGACAATGGGATGTCTATCGGAGGATTTCAGAGTGGCTTTCACGCCCGTAAAGTACCCCGCGATCAGGTGAAGTGGGAGCAGTTCCTCATTTGTAGTCACGGCTGTCAGGAAGTGATTCAGCTCATTTCGCATGTGTCGGGCGAGGTGGAGTTCGAATTGTGCAGGATCGAAGCGGAGCGCATGGGCAGGGTGCTTTTGGAAGCAGTGAATACAGAAAGTTTTTGAAACTAATTCTTTTCAGATTCGTATGCATAAATGTGCATATATAAAAAAGGGGAGGCGGAACATGAGCGACAACAATGTAGTGAAAATGAGTCCCTTTCAAGCTGGGGGAAAACTAATTACGACAATCCTGGTTCTTGCGGTTTTGGTACTACTCGGAACTCAATCCTTTACGATTATATCGGCGGGGCACAGCGGTATTGTGCTGCAGCTCGGAGCCGTACAGCCAAAAGTCATGCAAGAAGGAATGCACTTCAAAATTCCATTTATCCAAACTGTGATACCAATCGAGGTACGGGTACAAAAATCAGAGATGAGTCAAACCTCTGCTTCGCGTGACTTGCAAACTGTATCGACAACCATCGCGGTCAACCACCATCTGGATGCTGAGAATGTAAACAAACTGTATCAGCAGGTCGGTCTGGAGTACAATAGCCGGATCGTGGACCCAGCGATTGCGGAAGCATTGAAAGCGGTTACTGCTCAATATACGGCAGAAGAGCTCATTTCCAAGCGATCTGAGGTAAGTACGAAAGTAAAAGAAGTATTACGTCAAAAGCTGTCCACCTATAACATCATCCTGGATGAAATCAATATCCGAGAATTTACGTTCAGCGATGAATTCAACCGTGCGATTGAATCCAAACAAATCGCAGAACAGCAAGCACTCAAATCCAAGCTGGACTTGGAGAGGATCAAGATTGAAAAGGAACAGGAAATTACGAGAGCGCAAGCACAGGCGGAAGCATTGCGTCTGCAAAAGCAAGAGGTAACACCAGAATTGATTCAGCTCAGACAGATCGAGGCGCAGTTGGAAGCAATTCGCAAGTGGGACGGAAAGCTGCCAAACGTCACGGGCGGGGCTACTCCGTTTATCAGCGTGGATAAATAATCGTTGTCGAAAAAGACCATCCGTAGGCTTTTGCCCGGATGGTCTTCATTGTTATAAAGATGATGGGATGAATGTGGACTGCGGTGAAATGGGTCATACGAAGAGTTAGCGAGTGCTCTCAAACAACTCTAGCCACTCACCATCAGGTCCCTTGAAGAAGATGTAGCGCGAGCCATTGGGCAGAGTTGTGATTTCGGTGTCGATAAAGATAACGTTCAACTGTTTCAGGCGTTTGATCTCTTCATCCAGATTGCCCACGGCAAAAGCGAGGTGATGCACCACTCCTTCTCCAGGAAGGGTGTCGTTATACCCTTGAATCAACTCCAGCTCCGTTTCTTTACTGCCAGCGAAGCCGAGAAAGGCAAGGGTGATGGCAGGATTCGTATGGACCAGCTTCCCGAGGCATTCCATCCCAATGACTTCTGTGTAAAAGGCGATGGAAGTATCCAAATCTTTCACCATTACCCCGACGTGTTCTAATTTTTTGATCGCCATGTTCATTCACTCCTGTCCGAATATGAGGTTTTTCCTAATTGTACAAGATTTTTCTGAATGTGTAAGGGGAGCTGAACTCGATAGAGGTTTTTTTAAAAAGTCTGTATAAGAGACGAGTAGAATTACTATTTTTGTGTAAAATATTGGATATAACGAAAGCTAGATAAAGATATCGTCAAAACGGAGGTGGATGATGGAACTGATTATGGAGACGGTTGGCAGAGCGTTACTTGCCTTCGCGATCATGATGATTATTACTCGATTTCTGGGAAAACAGACGATCGCGCAAATGACTTATCACGATTTTGTTGCCGCGATCACATTAGGTGCATTAACCGCAAACATCGCTTTTAACCTCCAAATCAAACTATGGCAGTTGATTGCCGCGATACTGACTTTCAGTGGCATTGCTTATTTGCTCATGGTTTTGTCCCTCAAAAACCGTTATTTGCGTAAATGGTTTTCCGGTCAACCAACCATCATTATTCAGAACGGAAAGATATTAGAAGACAACATGCGGAAGTTAAGACTAAGCTTGGATACATTGAATCAGGAGCTGCGGGAAAGAAACATCTTTAACATCGAGGAGGTTCAATTCGCCACATTAGAATTGAACGGAGAGGTGTCTATCCTGCGAAAGCCTGAATATCTCCCTGTCACACGCAAAGATTTAAAGCTAAAATTTAAAAAGCGACAGTGGTTTCCGATTGAATTGATTATGGACGGTAAGGTCATTCACGACAATTTGCAACAAAATGGGCTCCAGCTTGAGTGGTTGATGGCCCAATTGAACAAGAAAGGCCTCTCCATCGATCAGGTGAATTACGCAGTAAAGAGTTCCAATGGGAAGATCATTTACGACCTGTACGATGATCAGATGGCAAATCCGATTGATAAAGAATAAGACCGACGTATATGTCGGTCTCTTTCATTTTCACCGATTGCCTGCCAGTTGAAAGGAAAGAAAGGCAACAGGTTTCCTGTGATTTTGTGTATGATGAACAAATGAGGAAATGCATGCATGAGGTGAAAGAATGAAGCAGTTGCCAATAGATCGGGTAATGCCTGAAGTAATTGACGTACTACGAACAAAGAACAGCGCTGTGTTAATTGCATCTCCCGGAGCGGGGAAAACAACGAGAGTACCATTAGCTCTAGTAGATGAGCCGTGGCTGGAAGGCCGACGTATCTTAATGCTGACACCACGCCGTTTGGCTGCACGGGCTTTGGCAGGGTACATGGCTTCTTTGCTGGGGGAAAAAGTAGGCGAGTCGGTGGGTTATCGAGTCAAAATGGACACAAAGGTTGGGCCGCATACTCGGATTGAAGTCATTACAGAGGGTGTGCTTACGCGAATGCTGCAGGCGGATCCTGCATTAGAGGGTGTGGGACTCATCATTTTCGATGAATTTCACGAGCGGAATCTCCACGCTGATCTGGGGCTTGCGCTTAGTTTGCAGGCGCGCAGCCTGTTTTGCGAGGATTTGCGCATACTCGTCATGTCTGCAACGCTCGATGCAGAACCAGTGGCGGCGATGCTCGGCGATGCTCCTGTTATTGTCAGTGAGGGGCGGAGTTTTCCCGTGGAGACGCGATTTCTTGAGAGGCCAATGGAAGGGAGAATGGAGCCAGAAGTCGTGCGGGTCATTCATCAGGCGTTGTCGACAGAAAGAGGAGACATACTCGTATTTTTACCGGGCGCAGGCGAGATTCGCAGGGTAGAAGCTCTGCTCAGAGACGCTTGCCTAGGTGCAGGAGTACGCATTGCGCCGCTCTATGGGGCACTATCGCAAGAGGCACAAGAGAGGGCAATCAGGCGAGGCGATTCGGGGGAGAGAAAAATCGTGCTCGCGACCTCGATCGCCGAAACCAGCTTGACGGTAGAGGGTGTTCGCGTCGTTGTTGACAGCGGCTTCATCCGCGTTCCCCGATTTTCTCCGCGGACGGGAATGACGAGATTGGAGACGACGAAAGTATCGAGGGCTTCAGCCGATCAGAGACGTGGAAGAGCAGGGCGATTGGAGCCAGGAGTCTGTTACCGGATGTGGACCGAGCAAGAGGAGAGGATGCTCGTTGCCCATCAGGCACCGGAAATCAAGGAGGCTGATCTTGCACCCCTGGCACTGGAGCTGGCTGCGTGGGGTGTAACGGACACAGACGAGCTGTCCTGGCTGGATGCTCCGCCAAAAGCGGCACTAACTCAGGCCTACGATCTCTTGATCCAGCTAGGAGCCATGGACCATCACAAGCGGATTACACAACACGGCAGAGCGTTGGCCCAGATGGGGCTGCATCCCAGATTGGGACATATGATTTGGGAGTCAGACAAACTGGGGCTGGTTCCCTTAGCGTGCGAACTGGCTGTACTGATTGCAGAACGAGATATTTTGCGGGGAAGGCATGCCTCGCAGGATGCTGATTTGCGGACACGGGTGGAATTATTACGAATGGCTGTTCAAAAAAAGGGGGAGGGAAGGCAAGGCTATGACGAGCAGCACCTGGATGAGGGCGCTTGCCGACGAATTTGGGATGAAGCTGCTCACCTGAAACGTCTCTGGAGCAAAAGTCCAAAAAAGAGTGGCGATGCTGCCCATGAACGTGATGATTTGGAGGCAACTGGAAGGCTGCTCGCTTTTGCCTACCCTGACCGGATCGCCCTGCGCAGAGGTGACGGACGGTATTTGCTCCGGAATGGACGAGGAGCTGCCTTTGCGGTAGAACAGCCCCTAGCCTATGAAAAATACGTGGTAGCTGCCATGCTGGATGATCAGGGAGCCGACAGTCGCATCACACTGGCAGCAAGGCTTGCCGAAACGGATTTGGAACGGGATTTGGCGGGACAGATCGAGGAGGAGACGAATGTTTGGTGGGAGAGGTCTTCTCAATCGGTTCGTACGAGGGTCCGGAAACGCTTGGGAGCACTGATTATTCGGGAGGCTTCGGCCGAGGGTGCCGACGCTTGCGAAGTACGTGCTGCCCTGCTCGGCGGGATTGCCCAAGAAGGACTGGACATCCTGCCCTGGAACCGTCATGCAAGGCAATTCCGGGAACGCCTTTTGTTCATGCACAAGCTCGATGCAGGGTGGCCGGATGTGGAGGATGAAAAGCTGCTCGCCTCCCTCGAGGAATGGTTGGGTCCGCACGTGTACGGATGCCGAAAACGAGACGATCTGGCACATCTGTCGCTGCCCACGATCTTCGAAGCAATGCTTAGCTGGGATCAGCGGCGAGAACTGGATGAATGTGCACCGACACATATCACTGTTCCGAGCGGTTCACGTATTTCCATCGACTACACGAATCCCGACGCCCCGATTCTCGCAGTCCGCTTGCAGGAGTTATTTGGCTTGCGGGATACACCGCGGATAGGCAGGGGACGGGTGCCACTGACGCTGCACTTACTTTCACCTGCCCAACGTCCGGTACAAGTGACGCGAGACTTGTCCAGTTTTTGGCAAAATGCGTACTTTGAGGTGAAAAAGGATTTGAAAGGGCGTTATCCCAAGCATGATTGGCCAGATGATCCGCTGCAAGCGATGCCAACGAACCGTACCCGCCCCCGCACATAGACCCAATTTATGGCTAGGGTTGCGTCAATCATCAAACTCCTTTCTGGGTGAACATTCCCATTTTGCTAGGTCGATGTACGTAAGAAGGCTATATTTTGAAACCTGCCATGTATAAACAACGTCTGGAAGGGTACCGTGTCTTCGCGTATTACCCCTCCTTTTCTTCTGGGTTGCTCCTCTTAGGGAGCAGCCCTTTTTTGTCTGTCTGCTTCTACCCATTCGCTGGCGGATTATTTCCCCATTGTTCGCGATAGATCAATCGCTGCAAGTCTTGCCGCTCTGCCCATTTATGCAGCTCCAGAAGTGGCCGATCTGGGTAGTGGTCGGTATAACCGATCGACAAAAGCGCGATAGGGTCAATGTGCGGTGGAATATCCAGAATTCTGCGTACATCCGATTTTTTGTAAAAACTAACCCAGCCCATTGCCAAATCTTCTGCGTAAGCAGCCAACCACATGTTTTGAATGGCACAACTGACGGACATGATATCGGTTTCCGGGATGGAGTTGCGCCCCAACACATGGTCTCCTCCGCGGGTAGGATCACAGGTGACGCAAATCGTGACAGGAGCTTCCTTGATTCCTTGAATTTTCAAATCGAGAAAGTTTGATTCCCGGCCAGTTCCTTCGTAATGAATAGCGAGCGCACGGCGTTCTTTATCGGCACAGTCAGCGAGCTTTTGCTTGAGTGCTTCGTCTTGTACGATAATAAAATTCCAGGGCTGCATAAACCCTACGGATGGGGCATGGTGAGCTGCCGCGAGGATCATCGTCAGTTTTTCGGGAGGCACAGGGTCGCTTCGGAACGTCCGTATATCTCTGCGGTTGCTTATGGCTTTGTACAGACCGTTTTTTTCTTCTTGGGTCAAGCGCTTCATATAAAAAAACCTCCTGATCTCAACAACGTCATCCTCTCCATTTTACCGGGTAAGACAAGGTCAATCCAGACTTCTGCTTGACATAATTCTGCGCTACTCTGAAGGGGAGAGTCTGTCCGGTCAGAGAGGAGAGAACAGGGAATGAAAAACATCCTGATTGTGGAAGACGAGTTGTCTATCTCCCGGGTATTAAAAGCGTATCTGGAAAAAAACCAGTTTCAAGTCGAACAGGCATTTACCGGCGATGAGGCCCAGCGCAAGTTTGATATGCTCAACCCTGCTCTTGTCCTTTTAGACGTAATGCTGCCTGGTCGGAGCGGCTGGAGTATTTTAAAATACATACGTACAAAAAGCTCGTGCCCAGTGATCATGCTTACCGCACTCGGGCAAATTGATAATAAACTGACTGGTCTCAACGAGGGAGCAGACGATTACATAACCAAGCCTTTTATCGCGGATGAAGTAGTAGCGCGTGTCCAGGCGGTGCTGCGACGTTCTACACAAATACTCGAAGGAGACCGGGTCAAGCAGTTCGGCAGCCTGAAGGTCGATTTCAAGGCATACACGGTCACACTGCATGGGATTGAGCTAGCCTTTACCCCCAAGGACCTCTCGCTATTTCTGTTTCTCGCCCAGTATAAAAACCAGACTTTTACCCGCGAGCAATTAATCGAGCAGGTGTGGGGCATGGATTACGAAGGAAGTGACCGTGCTGTAGACCTGGCAATCAAGCGTATTCGCAGATCACTGGAGAACTGGCCCGATTCCGAAGGGGAAATTCGCACCTACCGTGGCCTGGGCTACAAGTTGTGTGTATATGAGTAAGAAAAAACGGATTTCTCTCTTTCGGTACTGGACGACCCGCTATTTAATTACCCTTTGTATCGGTTTGCTGGTGATTGGGGTAGTCTCCAGCTTTTGGATTACATACAGCGAGACACAAAAGCGGCTGGATATCATGAGGCTCATGGCAGGAGAAATTTCCGACCGGATTGTTGAATCGCAGGGAAAGCTCAAAATGGATCCGTTCCTGTTTCGAATTTTGGACCGTCGTCAAGAATCCCTTCGTTTAAATTACAAGCCATTTTTGCTCATACTAGATGCGCAGAAGCGCCCCAAAGTCATTGCGCCAGGACCCGTACCCGTGGAGCTTGCCCGCGTGGCAGTCCAGATAGTGGATTCAAATGACAATGCGACACAAGTCAAGCTGGAGCGCGGAGACGAGCTGCTTTTTGTGAAAAAGAGTATTCAAGCCAATCAGCAACACGTAGGCTGGGTCATCTTGTTTACGCATCAAAAGGATATCACGAGAAGCACCACAGAATTTCAGCTGTTGTTTATCATGCTGGGGAGTCTGGGTCTGCTCGGATGGCTGGTCATTTATTTGCTGACGAAAAAATTAGCGCAACCGATCAAGGACGTAGCGGACGCGGCCAAGCAAATCGTCATGGGGAATTACGAGATTCATTTGGAAAAAAACAGCCGGGAAGACGAAATATATGAGCTGATCCATTCCTTTAAGGAGATGGCAGACCGACTGCGGCAGCTTGAATTGATGCGTACAGAGCTACTGGCAGGCGTGACTCATGAGCTCAAAACACCGGTCACCTCAATCAGCGGACTCGTCCAAGCCGTAAAGGATGATATTGTTACCGGTGAGGAAGCCAAGGAGTTTCTGGAGATCTGTACGAAAGAGACGACGCGTCTGCAAAAAATGGTGGAGGATTTGCTCGACTTCAATACATTTGCAGTTGGTGACATTCGGACTCGACGAGAGAGTCAAAACATGGGCGATCTCGTACAGGAGATTACACATCAGTGGCGGATCGGTCAGGAAGAGGAAAGACTGGAGCTTCGAGTCGAAAAGCCAATCCATGAGATTACGACAGTGACTGACCCGATGCGGATCCAACAAATTCTGTACAATCTGTTAAACAATGCGGCACAAGCGATCCCGGGAGAGGGACGGATAGAGGTGTCCTTGTCAGAGACGCCGCAAGAAATCCTGATTGAAGTGACGGATAACGGAAAGGGCATCCCCGAGGAAGAGCAGTCTTTTATTTTTGATCGTTTCTATCGAGGAGAGGAAAAGAAACAAATCGTACGAGGTCTGGGTCTGGGTTTGTCTTTTAGCAGGATGATCGCGCAGTCTTTGGGCGGAAACCTGCTGCTTACGAAAACCTCGACAGAGGGGAGCACGTTTACCCTGATTCTGCGAAAATAACTAGCTCCTTCTTTGAAAGCGGCTTTGCCATCTGGCAAGGTCGTTTTCTTCTGCCAAAGACGGGACAATCTGACTTTTCCCTGACGTATTCGTTGCGTATATTGATCCCATCAGTTGCGGGCAAGTAAAAAACGCATAGGGTAGGAGGGTCTTTTGGTGGCTGAAACCGATAAGAAGAAAGCGTTGCTTTTCAAAACGAGAAGCAGCAAGAAACGAATCGTCCTGGCATGCCTTGCCATCGTGCTGATTGGCGGAGGCGGCGTATTTGGATACAAGACCTTCACGACGCCGCAAAAGGCACAGGCGGCTTTTCAGATGGAAGCAGTGAAGCGGGGCGACATTTCAGAAACGGTGCTGGCATCTGGTACTGTCCAGGCATCAAAGCGAACATCATTGTCATTTTCCGACGCAGAAGAGGCAAAAGACGCTGTTTCGGCCATCCAGGTAAAAATAGGCGATCAGGTAAAGACCGGACAGGTATTGGCAACGATGGACGACTCGGTTGCCAAAATTCAGGTGACGAATGCGAAGGCCAATCTCCTATCTGCCCAAGCCAAGCTGGAGGATGCCCAAAAACGAAAGTCTGCTGCGGAAATCAGCACCTTGCAAGCGAATGTGAACCAGGCCAAAGCCGAGCTCGACATGGCAAAAGAGAGCATTGACGTACAAAAAGCAGCGAACGAAGAAGCGAAGGCAAAAGCAAGCCTGGCAAATGCAGAGAAAACCTTTGCGTCCCAAAAGGCTCTTTTTGAAGCAGGCGCGATCTCCAAAACGGAGTATGACAGCGCACAGACCTCCCTGGACCAGGCGCAGCGAGATCACAATACGGCAGTGCTTTCAGCTAGCCAAACCAAAGGCCAATCTCAGTCCAAGGTGGAGCAGGCCCAGGCCGCTTATCAAACAGCGATAGAGGCTTTGAATGAAGCACACGAAGGTCCTGATTCGGCGACCGTTTTAACTGCCAAAGCAGCGGTGGAACAAGCAAAGACTCAGCTCCAGCAGGCCCAAAAGGCTCTGAAAGCAGTGACCCTAATAGCCCCCATGGATGGCGTGATTGTTCAGCTCAATGGAAATGTAGGCGAAATTCCGGCCTCTGACTTCATTATCATGGACAACTCCAATTCCGGTGATTTGGAAGTATTGGCAGAGATCAGTCAGAGCGATATCGGCAAAGTGAAAGAGGGCTTGAATGTTTTTTTCACAACCAGCTCTTATACGGATCAGAAATTCAGCGGGAAAGTAAAGCTCGTTTACCCAGAGGCAAAAACAAACTCTGGTGTCACGACTTATGATGTGCTGCTTTCGGTAACCAATAAGGAAGGCATGCTGAAAATCGGGATGAATATGAACGTGACGATTGAGATTGGCACGCATCAAAATGTGCTGCTGGTTTCCGCACAAGCCCTGCAGACCCGAAATGGAGAAGATGGCGTCTATTTGACACATAGCGAAGCAAACAGGCCATACCGTTTTCAGCCGGTCAAGATCGGTTACTTCGCTTCCGATAAGGTCGAAATCATGGAAGGATTAAAAGAAGGTGATCGCGTCGTTATCCTGACCAATACGGCAACATCTGGTTCTAGCCAAAATTCCGGTCGCATGGGTGGCATGCCGGGCATGGGCGGATTAGGAGGCGGCGGCTTCCCTGGTGGAGGCGGTGCCGTCCAGATTAGGGGACGATGATGAGATGAAACCAGTCATTCAAATCGAGTCCTTGAAAAAGCAGTATCAGATCGGGGACCAGGAAATCCAGGCTTTGCGCGGGGTGAGCCTGACGATTGAAGAAGGTGACTTCGTAGCGATCATGGGTCCATCGGGTTCGGGCAAGTCGTCCATGATGAATGTGATCGGCTGCCTGGATAAGCCTACTTCAGGTGAGTTTTATCTCGATGGATTTCCTGTCTCTGAGGCACATGATGACGAGCTGGCCATCATTCGCAATCAAAAAATCGGTTTTGTCTTTCAAAATTTCAACTTGCTCCCTCGTACCACTGCAGTGGAAAATGTGGAGTTGCCTCTCTTGTACGGGGGATTCCAAGCGAAGGAACGGCGGAAGCGGGCAATTGAGGCACTGGTCAGTGTCGGCTTGGGAGAGCGGTTGAACAACAAGCCCAATGAGCTATCCGGTGGGCAGCAGCAGCGTGTCTCCATTGCGCGGGCACTGGTCAATGATCCAGTCATTCTGCTTGCGGATGAGCCCACCGGAGCGCTTGATACCAAGACAAGTGAAGAGATCATGGGCATCTTTCAGCAGTTAAACGATGCGGGGAAAACCGTCATTTTAGTTACCCATGAACCGGATATCGCTGAGTACGCCAAACGGATCGTCCGTTTTCGCGATGGGCAAATCATCACGAATGAACGGGTGGAGAAGCGCAGAAGAGTGTTGGCAGAGGAAGTGAGACAATGAGCTTTCTTGAATGTATCCGCATCTCGTTTCGAAGCATCAAAGCAAATGGGCTGCGCTCGATTCTCACCATGTTGGGGATTATTATCGGGGTCGCGGCGGTAATCGCCATGGTTGCCATCGGGGAAGGGACTTCGTCGAGCGTTGCTTCCCAGATCAATGGGCTCGGGAGCAACCTCTTGATCGTAGCTCCCGGACAGGCCACACAAGGTCGAGTCAATCTGGGAGCAGGTTCTTTGAACAGCTTGACGCTCGCTGACGCAGAAGCGATTGGACAAAAGGAATCAGTGGCAAACGTTGCACCGAGTGTGAACAGCAGAGCGCAGATCGTCTGGGGAAGCCAGAACTATTCCAGCTCGCTGGAAGGAACGACAGCAGCTTTTCCAGAGGTACGGAATGTAGAGGTACAGGACGGGCGGTTTTTTACGAACTTTGAGGTGAAGCAGCAGTTCAATGTGGCGGTAGTGGGGACAGAAGTGGTGAGCAACCTGTTTGCCAAAACCAGTACGAATCCGATAGGTCAAACCGTCCAAATCAACCGCATTCCCTTTACGATCATTGGTGTGCTGAAAAGTCAGGGAAGCTCCGGGATGACGAACAATGACGACCGGATACTCATCCCGATTACGACCGCGATGAGCCGATTGACCGGAGGGAAAAACGTTGGCACGATTTACGTTTCCGCGGCATCTTCGGACGGGATGGAAGCGGCCAAGCTGGATATCCAGACTACGCTTCGATCTCAGCACAACCTGAGACCGCAAGCAGCGGATGACTTTCGGATCACTTCCCAATCAGACATCCTGAGTACCGCACAGGAAGTTTCCGGCTCGATGACGGCTCTGCTGTCAGGGATTGCTGCAATCTCGCTGATCGTTGGAGGGATCGGGGTCATGAACATCATGCTGGTTTCCGTTACCGAACGTACGCGTGAAATCGGGATCCGCAAGGCGATTGGGGCAAAAAGAGGAGATATCCTTCGGCAGTTTTTGATTGAGGCGGTCACGCTGAGTCTGATTGGTGGGATAGTGGGTATTCTGATCGGAGTCGGTGCTGCTTTGTTCTTTAGCAAATTCGGAGGAATGTCTACCTCCATCAGCTTGTCGCCTATCTTGTACGCGTTTTTGACTTCTTCTTTGGTAGGTGTCATTTTTGGCGTATATCCAGCCAGAAAGGCAGCGCAGTTGAAGCCGATTGATGCTCTCCGTTACGAATAAAAAGCGGCGTGTTATATTTTTCCAATCCGGGCATACTAGCCGGGTGAGGTGTATATCCAAATGGAAAAAAACGTCCAGTTTTCTGTTCCGTGGCGAGAAGCGACACGCATCATCAAAAAAATCAAAGCGAGTAAATTGCGGTATTTTGTTAAGCAAATGGAAGGAAAGACAAGCATTGCGTTTGTTTTTCCAAAAGTGAGTGTCAGTCAATATGTCTATTTGTATATCATTTTTGGTCCGAGAGCAGCAGATGTGGTAGGCAATGACAGCAAGTAGAGAGCACCCTGATTCGCTAGTGTGAGTCAGGGATAGCGGTTTTTTTTCAAATTCTTTATACAAATTCCCATTTTTTCGCTATAAAACAAAACCTGACACTTTTCGATAGAAGAGATTCATAGTACAATTCCTGTATGAACGAACTTGGGGAAGTTCGGGATGGCGGCACCCAAACTGTGCAGGAGGGCCGCCTCTTTTTTTTAGAATGGAACAGACAGCAATTCACATGGATCATTTTAGACTACCTTCTCCCAGGCGTCCTCAGCTTGGGGTTTTTTGTTATTGAGTCACGTCCTTTGCTTCAATGGAAGGTGAACGAACGTAAATAAATAATGCCGCTTTTGTATAACGGCATGTAGACCGTCATTACAAAAGCGGCTATTCAATGATTGGCGTCTGGTGCAAAGCTGCCTGTAATGAGTGCATCAATCAGTTGCTCCTGGGTGAGCGAGATTGTAATGGAGGGATTCGGCAGGTCAGCGAGAAACTGATTTTCCCGATAACGATACCAGAGAGTGCCTGTTGATTGCATTCGATAGATCAGTATATTTTCCTGAAATTGCTGACCTAGCTTGGCGATTTCCCGCAAGGCGTGGAACAA
This sequence comes from Brevibacillus sp. NRS-1366, assembly GCF_050467985.1. Classification (NCBI taxonomy): domain Bacteria; kingdom Bacillati; phylum Bacillota; class Bacilli; order Caryophanales; family Paenibacillaceae; genus Brevibacillus; species Brevibacillus sp. NRS-1366. The sequence goes on from NZ_JBITPN010000002.1 coordinate 214,292, forward strand.
CTCCCCCCAGATGGGCAGGTAAGGCTTCCTCTTATGTAGAGCCAGAACGAATAGGAGCTGATCCGTTGCTAGCGAAATAGGTTCAGCAGAGTGCCGAGTCTGACAAAGCATTCCCTTCCTCCTTTGCTATCTTTATTATAACGAGACTTCCGCTTGAATTTAGTAGATTTTTCGGTATTTTGAAGGATCTTGTCGATTTCACGATTAAGTGTAAAATAGTTGCTATCAGTACGCAAGAGTAAATCAGTGAAAAGGAACAGGTCCATAGTCAATTGACGGTTGGGACCTATTTGGATAGCATTAGAACAGCACTCATTAGTAGAAAAACAAGGGAGAAAGTAGAGGTGATGGTATTGGATCAAAAACAGCGCGTGTTGATTGATTTTTGCGGGGGTGTTGATCACGCCGTAGCCTTGTTGTATGCCCTGCAAGAGCCGAATGTTCAGGTAGTCGGTGTCATCTGCAGTGACACAGTGGCAGAACGGGGGACGACACTCGCCCAAAAGGTGATTGACTGGGCAAAACCAGGATGCGACATTCCCGTGGTAGCAGGTGATGATCGACCTTTGTTTGCGACAGGTACAGATTCTTCCGCTAGAGCTGAAAAAATGAACGCAGGTGTGCGCCTGCTCGTAGATGAAGCGAATAAAGCAGATGGGGAATTGACACTGATCACACTGGGACGTTTGACTACACTTGCTAGAGCGGCAGCATGTGAGCCATTGCTTGCAAAGAAGCTGAAGCGTGTCATTGTGCAGGGCGGAGCCATCCGTGTACCTGGTGATGTGACAGCGGTTGCCGAGGCCAATATATACGCTGATCCGGAGGCAGCAGCATTCGTACTGGCAGCAGGCTTGCCGGTGGTGCTGGTGCCAATAGACGTGACCCATCCATTGACGATGACAGAAAGCAAGTGGGAGACCCTCTTGTCCGTAGCGAGAGAGAACGGTATGGCAAGTCGTGCCAAGGAAGGCGATGGACTGCAGGACGTAACTGATTTGCGCTTGCATGCTTGGGGCGCCATGGTCGCAGCCCTACATCCTGCACGCATGCATACACAGCAGATGAAGCTCACTATCGAATGTGCCAGTGTCTTATCTCGCGGAGCCGTGCTCGCTGATCTGCGTGCCAAACCGAGTGTGGGTACCGAGACCGAGGTTTGCGTGAATATGGATATCAATTCGGATGCGCCCGGTGAATGGTTGCGAGTGGCGTTGGAAAAGGAGGGGAACATTAGGCGATGAAAAAAATCATCATAGATGTGGATACAGGAATTGACGACGCTATGGCCATTTCCTATGCCGTTCATTGCCCAGCGCTTTCGGTATGTGGTATCACAACGACTTTTGGGAACATCAGTGCAGAGGAAGCGACACGCAATACACTGCAGGTGCTAGAGCTAATCGGGGCTTCCGCTATTCCGGTCCATATGGGAGCTTCCAAGCCGCTTGTCCGGAATTTGACAGCGAAAGCAAGACTGTTTCATGGCGAAAACGGATTGGGCAATGTCATCCTGCCCCCTCCAATCACCAAGATGCAGCCACAGAATGCTGTACAGTTCTTGATTTCTACCATCAAAGAGAATCCGCATGAGATCACACTCGTTACAGTAGGCAGCATGACCAATTTGGCCTTGGCTATCATGGCAGCGCCAGAAATCGTGTCTTTGGTCGAGAGAGTTGTCGTGATGGGCGGAGCCGTGACCGTACCAGGCAATCGCACGCCAGTAGCGGAGGCCAATATTTGCGCAGATCCAGAGGCGGCTTCGTACGTTTTCCAATCCGGCATCCCCCTCACGCTGGTCGGGCTGGATGTGACGATGCAGACGCTGCTCACACGCGAGCATTTGCAGCAATGGAGAGCGCGTGATACGAAGGTCAGTCATTTTTTCGCGGATATGTGCGAAGTTTACATGGACGCGTATGCCCAGGTGGGGAATGTTCGCGGGTGTGGGCTCCATGATCCGTTGGCAGTAGGTGTCGTGATTGATCCGACGTTTGTCAGTACCGTTCCCATGCATGTGGAGGTCGATACCTCCGGGGGAGCGAGTGATGCCAGAACGATTGGAGATCGACGTGCGAATCCAGCGAAAGCTCCGAATATAGACGTTTGTCTGGAAGTCGATCATGCGCGCTTTGTCAGTCATTTTTTGCAATATGTAATGGAATAAGAGGAGGTATCGATTATGTTAAAGGAATTTAAAGAGTTTGCGTTAAAAGGAAATGTAATGGATCTGGCTGTCGGTGTTGTCATCGGTGCGGCTTTTGGTAAGATTGTGTCATCGTTGGTTAATGACATTATTACCCCGCTGATTGGGCTGCTACTTGGGAAAGTGGATTTTTCTAGTCTGTTTATTAATCTGAGCGGGACCCATTACAATACGATTGGTGAAGCAAAAGCAAACTCTGCAGCTACTCTGAACTACGGTCTTTTTATCAACAGCGTGATTGACTTTGTCATCATTGCGTTTTCGATTTTCATCGTGATCAAGCAGTTGAACCGTTTCAAGCGCAAGCAAGAAGTGGTCAAGGCTCCTGAGAATACCAAAGAGTGCCCGCACTGCATTACGTCCATCCCGATCAAGGCAACTCGCTGCCCGCATTGCACCTCTATGCTGGAGACAAACAGCAAAGCGTTGGCGCAGGAATAGGAAAAAGAGGGGGAGCAAGCTATGTGCCGAAATATCAAAACCTTATTCAATTTTGATCCTCCCGCAACCGAAGACGAGATTCAGGCGGCTGCACTTCAATTCGTGAGAAAGCTCTCGGGCTTCCAATCGCCCTCCAAAGCGAACGAAGCGGCATTTAACCTAGCCGTTCAAGAAGTGAGTGCAGTGGCCCAAAAACTGCTGGAGTCGCTGGTAACCAATGCCGACCCGCGTAATCGCGAGACGGAAATTGAGCGTGCCCGCGCGAGAAATGCAAAAAGGTTTGGAACGGGTGACAAGTAGCAAAGGGCAAGGGACTAGCCATTGCGCCCCTGAGGTAATTAAATACTGCAAATAAAGAAAAGGATAGGGAATCAGATGCCACTTCTGACGACTCTATCCTTTTTTTGGCTCGGTTGATCAACTCCTGCTCTTGCCCTTTGCGCTCCTTTTTCGTTTAACCCGGTTGCGGTATTGGAAATGAAGGCGCTTGATGGTGCGAAAATACGTTTTGTCCTTTAGCTTGGCAAACAAGGCGTGGGAAGGAAAATCGTAATTCACTTCGATGATGGAAATATTCCCTTGTTTATCTATGGCAAAATCAACGCCGATCTGTGAGGTGTGCCTATACTTTTTGAAATGAGCGCAGACGCGATGACTAATTTGAATCAACTGAGAAGTAACATCTTTTATTTTGGCGGCATCTACGGCTCCTGATTTTAAAAGAGCGTGCGGAATAGTCACGGCATAGCCACCTCCGCGAGCCACATTGGTAATAATGCTGTCAGATCCAGCTACTTTTGCTAGCATTCCGGCATATTGCCATCTTCCCTGCCCGTTTCGCATCATCATCACACGGATGTCAAAGGAACTGCCGTTGATTTGTGCGAGGTCGAGCCCTTTTTGAATGATGTAATTCTTTTCTCCACACTGCTTGGTGATCTTTTGCTTCAAATCCTCCAACGAATCAGCATGAATGGGTTCCCCGCGTTCCTTCACGAACTGATAGCCAGTCTCTGTTTTCCAGACGCGCAGGATTCCTTTGCCCATGTGTGTACGGGTGGGCTTGATATAGACAGTAGGGTATTTCGCTAGATAAGGTCCAAGTTGGGCTGGCTGATATAGGGAAGTGGGGGGTAAAAACGGCCGGATGTACGAACTCTTCGAAAAAAACTGATGAAGGCTCCATTTTGAAGAGGAGATCAATTCATGCACCTCGCCTCAAGAAAAATCCATTCTTACCCATGATATACGGCAAACGGGCAAAGAGTGAGCAGGAGTCCGGCAATCTACGAAAAATATGATCTATAGGGGCTATATAGTAGACGAAAAGAATGGGTATTTTCCACAAAAGGAGGACGGACAACAAGATGCGACTGTATCGTCCTGTGCAACCACCTGCCTTGCAATACGAGCCCATGCCCGTCCATTATCGGTATCGGGAATACTTACCCTGCAAAAGCTTGCAAAACTACATTGCTTGTTATTGGACAGTAGACTCTTGGGAAGTGGGCACCAATCACTGGAATCGGGTCATTCCAGATGGCTGTGTCGATATTATTTTTGATCTGAGAGCGCCTAGCTTTTCAAAAGGTGCTTTTGTTTCCGGACTGATGAGGTCATTTCAAATCATGCCGGTGACGGGACACCAATCTTTATTGGGGATACGCTTTTTTTCAGAAACAGCCCATCATTTTTTGCGTTATCCGGTTTCGGGGGTTACAGGAGAACGACTATTTCTTGAGGAATTATGGGGAATGGAAGCGAGCTGGATCGTGGAATACTTGATGGAGGCAACGGAAATCGCAGACAAGATCGCGATGATGGAAGACGTGTTGAAACAACGGTTGTCTGCGAGTCAATCCCGATCAGATCGTTTACTTGTGACGAGTATACGATATATGTATGAGTATCGCGGCAATATGAGCATAAGTTCATTGGCAGAAAAGGTGAACTACAGCGAAAGAAATCTGCGCAGAACGTTTCAAAATGAGCTGGGGGTAAGCCCGAAAGAATTGATTCGCATCATTCAATTCCAAAGTCTGCTTCAGGAATTAACCAGAGGGACGCATGTCTCTTTTATGGATCTGGCTCTTCAGTACGGTTATTATGATCAATCGCACGTAATCAAAAGCTTCCAAACCCTTTATGGAGTGGCACCGAGTCTGATTTTTCCTGCGAGGAAAGCGAAGTGACCGCAACCAAACCTGTCCGTTTTTTACAATCCAGCAATAAGGAAAGGTGATACATTCCATGTATGATCCATTTGAAGCTTGAAAGGCTGCGTCAGCCATCGCCGAGGAAAGGGGTGAGTTCGTTTGGACAAAACAACAGTAGATGCACTTTGTCGGAAACAAACCGGAGCGACACATGATTATCAAATGGATTGGGAAGCGGACCGTTACCATGTAGGTGGAAAAATGTTTGCGCTGCTCGGTGAGGATAGCAAAGGAGTCCCGATTCTCACCGTAAAATGTGATCCAGCCCGTGCAGAAGAATTACGAGAAATATACGAGGGAATCGTTCCTGGATATCACATGAATAAATCACATTGGAATTCGCTTTATTTTGACGCAGATATCCCTCAGGAGCTTTGGGAAAAGCTCATTGAGCATTCTTATACGTTAGTTTTGCAAAAGCTGCCGAAGCGTTTGCAGCAAGAAATACTTGCGTAATGAAACCTTGAATGGAACAGGAGTGAGTTATATGGGAATAAAGCTGGATATGGTAGGAATCGTCGTCTCCGACATGAAAAAATCGCTGGATTTTTATCGTCTGCTCGGCTTGGTCATTCCGGATGGTGCAAATGCAGAACATCATGTTGAAGTGGCCCAGGACGGTGTTCGCTTAGCGTTTGATACAGTTGAAATCGCCAAAAGTGTATATGGCGGCTGGGAAGAAGCGACTGGTCACCGGGTCGAGCTCGCTTTTTTATGCGACGATGCCGATGCGCTCAATGAACGGTATGCCAAGCTTATCCAGCACGGCTATGCAAGCCACCGTGAGCCTTGGGATGCTGTTTGGGGACAACGCTACGCGATTGTAAAAGACCCGGATGGAAACCTCATCAGTCTCTTTGCGTAACCATCGAGGCTAAGCGCCTATAAAGAAAAAATAAGCCGGTGCCCTTTCATACCAGGGGATCGGCTTAAAAGTAGGATCGAAGTGACCATTTATAATGTTCCCACCTACCCCCCTTTCAGATGGGAACCAGTCAACCAATGGGATGGATGACCTTAAAAAAACGTATCTGGCCGCTTGCGGACTGCAACACGGTGATGGATATGTGGTCAGATTTGACGACTCTGGTTCTTCGGGATTAAAGCGATAGCAAGAGCTGCAAAAATGCCAGGTACTGCAAAAAAGTAAAAATTCCAACTTTGCGACACTTGCCAGGCGAGTAGTAAACCACCCATAATCGGACCGATTACAGCTCCGAGACGAGCAAAGCCGAGAGCAAAGCCCAGTGCGGTTGCCCGAGTATCCGGAGGAAAGTACTTGGTGATGTACGGTGCAAGTATCAGGGAAGAAGAGATAGCACCAAAACCCGCTAGCGCCACGAGAGTGTAGACAACTGGCAAGGAGGACTTTACGCTAAGTAACGAAATGGAGATTCCCCCTAGCAAGAACGATCCCGTTATCACACGCTTGGAACCCCAATGGTCGGATGCTGCTCCAATTATCAGTACTCCAAACGCTGCTGCCAAATTGAGTGTGAGTAGAAACGTTAAACTGGATCCCAGAGGGTAACCAGCTTTTTGCATCAATTTGGGGAGCCACGTATTCAGGCCGTAAATCATCAAGAGTCCCATGAACATCGCACTCCAAAACAGTAAGGTAGCCCTTATGTTGCTTTTGTGAAACAACTGCCGGATGGAATGCCATTTGCTCTCCAGTGGACCTTCCTGCTTTTCTTCAAATGAAGTGAAGGATGCGACGGAAAAGCCAAAGCGTTTTGCCACCTGTTCCGCTTCCTGAAAGCGTTTACGCGAATGCAGAAAAATAATCGACTCAGGCAGCCATTTGACCATCACAGGAATGAGCAAAAGGGGCAGAACACCGATCCAAAACATCATCCGCCAGCCATATTCGGGAAGGAAATGCAAGGCAAGTAAGGCACCCACGACACCCCCGAGCGGATATCCGGTAAACATGATGGCATTCAAGAGCGAACGGCGCTCAGGCGGAGAGTATTCGAGTGTCAGAGCGGTCGCAGTCGGTACGACACCTCCAATCCCGAGACCGCCGATGAAGCGAAAAAGGCCAAACATCTCTGGTGAGGGAGCCATCGCTGCCAAACCCATCGATACGGAAAAAAGTGTCACACTAGCAATCAGGGTATTTTTCCGGCCTATCAAGTCTGTCAATGAACCGACGATCACATTGCCGATCAGCATTCCGACTAAGACATAACTGCCGATTGCCCCAGCCATCACAGGCGTCAGAGCCCACTCCGGATCACGCAGTAATTCATGTAAAACCGCTCCATAAACAGTCAAGTCATATCCTTCAGCGAGGATTGAGAGCCAGCACAGGGAGACGACAAGTAGAGTGAGAAAAGTGGCTCGCCGGTTTTTTATTTGTGTCGCAGGCGAATCCAGCTGATTTGCAGAAAGTGAAGGCAACTCGTTTTGATTCACAGGTGAACCCCCTTATCATCTTGGAATACAAACGATTCGCAATAGTCTGATATATATAAGCAAAGCAGAGGAACGAGCAGAAGGGTCCGGTTATCCCTCTGCCCGTAAAACTTAGACTTGTAGCTTTTATTCGCTTGGAGTACACTATTGATGAACATTATTTTGCAACGGCCCGATTCTGTATTTGTTTCGGGTCTCTTTTTATTTTTTGACAATATGTCGAGGTTGGTCTCCGATCGGTTCCTCCAAAAACATCACACCCATGTGGGTCACGAGCGGAACGTCCTGAATCGTAATCAAAATGGCGTCTTCCGTCTCTGATGTGTTGCAATGCTCATGTGTTGCCCATGCTGGTGCGACAACCAAATCTCCTTTTTCCCACTCTATTTTCTCTCCACCTACCATGCTGTAACCTTGGCCTTCAAAGACAATAAAGAGGGCAACGTTCGTATGCCGGTGCGGTTCGTTGTGGAAGCCAGGTTTGAGGACCTGAATGGCGACGTTCATCGTCGGGGATACTCCACACAATTCACCTGTGTCTTTGTGGATGAGAGAAACCTCTCCGCGGCCTTTTGTTAACGAATGTCCACTGTCCTTTGATTCCATCAATCGCGGCAAAATATCCTTCCATTTCCAGATGCCGGGGCGAACCATCGGCTTTCGTGCTCTTTTGATAAACTCCATATAGCTGATGATTTCCGTCGTTTGTTCACTCATGAACGATCTCCTCCTAGTAAATAATTGGAAATAATATACAGTCCTCTCCGTTTTGTAAACGAAGAGTGTTAACAGTCTAGCATACACTCAATGGACATCCCCCCTTTCGTAACTTTCCTCCGTTCGTGAGATAAAAGCTTATGATAACTGGGCTGTAATACGCTCGGCAGTGGTACTGATAGCCTTGATCTCAGGTGAATCTTTGTCGGTAAAATTCAATTCACCAACAAAACAGACAGCGCATACTGTTGCCACCAGTTGGCCTGTATAGTTGAAAATCGGTGCGGCCACAGCCATGCTGCCAGGGATCCCTTCAGTGGGTATACTTCGAACGGATAGGCGTTCCACCCTGATCTGCTCCAATTCTTTTGCAACAGCCGACGGATCCAGGCGGTACTGCTTCATTTCCTGCTCTATGACGGCTTTCACATAATCGGTTTCGAGAAAAGCGGCGTAGCATTTACCGGTTGCACTCAAGAGCATAGGCACCCTTACACCAAACTGGAGATCTACATGAACGGGCTTCGTGCTCCGCTCAAGAGCGGCAAGGATCGGTCCCGAGTCTGTCCAGATAACAAGAGCAACGGTTACATCCAGTTGTCTGCGCAGCTCCAACAGATAGGGTGATGCTATTTTGACTAAGTCAAATCGGGAAAGCGTAAACAGGCCCAGATCAATGAGGCGAGGTCCAAGAGAATATGTATGATCAGTTTTGTTTTGAATCAAGCCCCCCACCTTGACGAAGCTCACCAGGTATTTGTGTAGCTTGCTTTTGGACATGCCCATTCGTTTCGAGAGTTCCGTCACAGACATGGTTCCGTCTGCATCCTTTATGCATCCGAGGATAGAGAAGGCAAGCTCCAACGATTGTATACCTTGGGGGGCGGTTGATAGTAGATGTTTTTCCTCAGTCATAGATGATATCCCCTTTTTTGTTCACTATTTAGGAACCGTATTCACTAAAAATTAACTACTCTTACCATAGCATAGGGCAAAATGAAGTTCAAGGTAATTGTCGTATTATTTTGAATTCATTCAAAGAAACATTTCGTAATTTATTCTTGATGATTAATAACGTCAAAGACCACTCGCAAGGAGTGGTGGGCGCTCATTAATAGAAGACAATTCGTATTATTTTATCCCTATTAAAATGAAGTATTTTCTTATAAAAAGTTGTAGTGAGAGAGTAGAAGTTACACTTAATGGGGTAGAGTCTGGGGAGAAGGCAGATCAGTTGAGACAAGCCTTGATTGAATGGTTCAACAAAAAAAGGAGCATATCGCAAAGCATAGCCCTGGCAGGGATGTACCCCTCTTAATTGAATTTCAAAATCAATTAAGTAGGCTGGAAAAAGTGTCCGAAGCTGCCGCTGCCTTTTTATTTGCGATTAGTCTACTACTTATTTATCGGATTCGTAGTCTTCTGATTCAAAATGCTATCTTCCAGCATATCTGCGGTATCTCCGTAGATGCGGATGATGTGCTTTTCTCCCCATGCGCACAGCGTATCCAAAATTCCTTTCAGACTCCAGCCATACTCGCTCAGCTCATAAATCACTTTGGGCGGGACCTGCTCATACACAATCCGGTTGATGATGCCGTCATCTTCTAATTCTCGAAGCTGCTGGGTCAGCATTTTTTGCGTAATGCCTGGCATCAGGCGCTTTAATTCGCTTGTTCGTTTTTGCCCGTACGTGAGATGACAGAGAATGACGCATTTCCACTTGCCGCCGATTACTTCCAAGGTAGCTTCTACTGAGATGTTGTATTTCTTTTTTTGCATGGTTCTCACTCGCTTTCTATAGGAACTAAAAAGTACCTATATTACTTTTTTGTATCTATAGCACTAAAAAGTGTGTACTTTTCATTTATGTTTATAGCATCCATAATAGCATTTGCCAGCTGGTAATCACCATATACAAATTTGGATTAAGGGGGAGGAGATACCTCGTGAAAGAGAAAAAACGAAGCACACTGGCCTTGCTCGCATTGGCAGTCAGTGCTTTCGCCATCGGAACGACAGAGTTTATCAGCGTGGGTCTACTGCCGCTAATCGCCCAAGATTTGCAGATCCCGGTCACGATTGCTGCGTTGACCGTTACTTTATACGCTTTGGGAGTTACATTTGGCGCCCCTGTACTCACGGCTGTTACATCCAGGGTTCCACGAAAACGGCTGCTGCTATGGATCATGATCATTTTCATCGTGGGCAATAGTATCGCTGCTGCTTCGGCAAGTATCACTGTCCTGCTCATCGGACGAATTGTGTCAGCCCTCTCGCACGGGATATTCATGTCGATCGGGTCAACCATTGCAGCGGATCTGGTGCCTGAAAACCGCCGGGCCAGCGCTATTTCCCTGATGTTTACTGGGCTTACGGTAGCAACTGTCACAGGGGTGCCGCTCGGAACGTACTTGGGGCAGCAAGTTGGCTGGCGGTTTGCTTTCGTAGCGATCGCAGTCATCGGTTTCATCGCACTTGTTGCAAACAGCATACTCATTCCAGCTCATCTGCAAAAAGGAGTACGCACCACAATTCGGGATCAACTGAAGCTGGTCACAAATGGCCGTCTGCTGTTGATGTTTCTGATTACGGCCTTGGGGTATGGCGGGACATTCGTCGTCTTTACGTATTTGTCCCCTTTGCTTGAGAATATCACTGGCTTTTCCGGTGGCCAAATCGCTGCCATCCTGCTTGCTTACGGAATCACGATTGCGATTGGCAACGTGATCGGCGGGAAGGTCGCGAATAAAAATCCACTGTCTGCATTGTTCCGTATGTTTATCGTTCATGCTCTCGTCCTGTTTGTCTTATTCTTTACGGCACCATTTTCGATCGCGGGCCTGATCACAATCTTGTTCATGGGTCTCATGGCGTTCATGAATGTACCGGGGTTGCAGGTATACGTCGTGATTCTGGCCGAACGCTACGTACCTAGTGCCAAAGATGTGGCGTCTGCCATCAACATTGCCGCATTTAACGCTGGCATCGCAATCGGTGCGTATTTGGGTGGAATCATCACAGATTCTATCGGTCTGATCCATACGACTTGGATTGGGGGATTAATGGTGACGGGAGCGGTTATCCTGACAGGGTGGAGCCTCGTGCTGGAGGGAAAGAGTTCGAAACAAGCGTACACAAAAAAACAGGAGGTACAAGTAACATGACAACACATTTGCAAGCGACAACCACATTGACTAACGGAGTAAAAATGCCTTGGCTTGGTCTTGGCGTATTTAAAGTAGAAGAAGGACCTGAGCTGGTACGTGCCGTCCAGACAGCGATCAGACACGGCTATAGAAGCATTGACACCGCTGCTATCTACGGAAACGAAGAGGGCGTGGGCCAAGGGATTGCCCAAGGTTTAAAAGAGACAGGGATCAACAGAGAAGACCTGTTTGTTACGTCAAAAGTATGGAATGCTGATCTCGGGTACGAGTCCACATTGGCAGCGTTTGAGCTGAGTCTGCAAAAGCTCGGCCTGGATTACCTGGACCTGTATTTGATTCACTGGCCGGTGGCTGGCAAATACAAAGACGCGTGGCGCGCTCTGGAGCAGTTATATAAGGAAGGGAAAGTAAAAGCAATCGGCGTAAGCAACTTCCAGATTCATCATTTGCAAGACCTGATGCAGGATGCGAAAATCAAGCCGTTGATCAATCAGGTGGAATTCCATCCTCGTCTGACCCAAAAAGAGCTTCGTGCTTTTTGCCAGGAAGAGGGGATTCAAGTAGAAGCATGGTCCCCGCTGATGCAGGGCCAACTGCTGGATAATCCTGTTTTAAAAGAAATCGCTGATCGCCACGGTAAAACGATTGCCCAGGTAATTTTGCGCTGGGACCTGCAGCATGGAGTGGTGACTATTCCGAAGTCAACCAAAGAACAGCGGATCAAGGAAAATGCCGATGTATTTGACTTCGAGCTGACAGCCGAAGATATGCAGCACATCGATGCCTTGAACGAAAATCTGCGGGTGGGCCCAGACCCGGATAACTTCGACTTCTAATGAAGAATGAAAAAAGGACGCGCTATGCGTCCTTTTTTATAATATCGGAAAGTATAAAATCTGAGGGGAGTCATCCCCTTTATTTGCTGGTAAAATGAGGACATGGAGACGAACATTCTTACGTTCATTTTCTTTGATGAAAACAAGAACGGGGATCCATTCGTTAAGAAGTATGGTAAACGAATTCGTTCCTCAGTCTTAAAGGAAGTAGAAGAGTTCCGTTTCGTTGTAAGGGACGCTTTTGTACGACTTGTTCATGTGATGAAACCGAGGAAATCCCTTTGGATGTTGTTCGGAGCTTTGATTCAATGGACGATGGAGATCCTACAGTGCCACCACAATTCGGCTGCGAGTTGTGCGGAAGTCCAATGTACCCTGAGTATTACAAGGGTTTGCACGGTTATGATACAAGCTTTCGGATATCCGCTACAGCACAAAGAACCGTTAGGGTGGGCCCTAACGGTTCTTTGGTAAACAATAAGGAAGACGGGGGAGGAGTTAAAGCTGGTCGAGGAAAAGGGAGAAAAAAGCGAAGCTCTTTGGGGCCCAGCCGAGGTGTAATGAAAAAAGGGAAACACGGTCTTAAGCGTCCACCTCTGAGAAGCGTCATGGATCGGCTGCTTTGGACGCGGTTTCCCTTTTTTCATGGAACTGTGCAGGGATGACCCCTCAGCAGGGGACTGGGGAAGCTGGAGCGTTTTCTCCCTTTTCCTCTTCTCCAACACAGCCTCACCGACCACCTACCCAAAAGACGCGGGTGCACTTCACAACTTCCCGCGTTTTTCTTAACGTCTAAGAAAGTTTGCAAGCATCATTGTGTTAGAGGTTTTTTTATTTGCTTGATGTTTAGAGGAAATGAATTCCATCTCATCTTCCTTGTTTTGTCCTTCCCTCCAACATTCTTGAACGATAAACAACCAAAGCTGGCAGAGGAAAAAGGAGAAAAAACGAAGATCTTTGGAACACCTACCAAGGCGCAAGGGAAAAAGAGAAACACGCCTTTAGCGTCCACCTCTGAGAAACACCATGAGTCGGCAACTTTGGACGCGGTTTCGCTTTTTCCCTGGAGCCGGACAGGGATGACCCGCAGGAAGTGTTCCAAGAATCTGGAGTTTTTTCTCCTTTTTCCTCCTCTCCACTACCGCTCGATGAAAGCATGCTCTCCCTGATTTATTTGTCGAAAAAGAAATAAAGTTTACTATTATTGAGTTGACTGACGTAATTTTATTACATATAATGAAAACGGAAACACAATGAATATTTTTACTATTCTCGAATCCCAAATGGGGGGCGATGACTTGGATCAACCTGCAAAATTATTGGATTATCGTACAAAAAGAGAGCATCTGCTTATCGGTCTCATGTCAGGAACATCCTTGGACGGAATTGACGCCGCGCTGGTGGCGATTCGCACAGATGCACAAGGGGAGATTGAAGACGTTCGTCTCCGCGAGTTTTTCTATATGCCGTACTCAGACGACTTGCGTGAATGGGTAATGAATCTGTGCAGCGTCGAGACTGCCAGGTTGGATCGGCTCACAGCGGTCCATTACGGCCTGTCCGAATGGTATGCCCACGCGGTACAGCAAGTCATGAACAAGGCGGGTGTAACGGCTGCAGATGTGGACGCCGTCTGTATGCACGGACAAACCATTTGGCATATCGCAGGACGTACGCCATTTCCTGGGCCTACCGGCATGACCGAGGTCAGGGCGTCGCTGCAAATCGGCGAGCTGTCCACCCTGGCAGAACGAACAGGAATCCCGGTTATAGGGAATTTTCGGGCACGCGATCTGGCAGCGGATGGAGAGGGAGCGCCGCTCGTACCGTACGCGGATTACATATTGTTCCGCCATCCACAAAAAGGCAGGCTCTTGCAAAATATTGGCGGGATCGCCAATGTAACTGTTCTGCCGGCAGGCGTGGGTATTGAAAAGGTGGTTGCCTTTGATACAGGACCCGGCAACATGATCATGGATCAGATCGTCCAGGTCATGACCGAGGGGCGCTTGCGCTACGATGAGGGCGGTGAGCTAGCGGCGAGCGGCAGCGTGTCACAGAAGCTGCTGGACCGTCTGCTGCAAGATCCGTATTACCGGATTCAGCCGCCAAAAAGTACAGGCAGGGAAGTATACGGCAAAGCATTCGCACAGGAGCTGCTGCAAGCAACAACACAGCTAGGCTTGAGCCACGCAGATCTGCTGGCTACCGTAACTGCATTGACTGCGACTTCGATTGCAAACGCATACGTACAATTTGTACTGCCAACCACCAAAGTGGAGGAAGTAATCGTCTCCGGTGGAGGTGCCCATAACCAAACTCTTCTTCGCATGCTCCAAAGCCAATTGCCAGCAGGAATAACGGTCACCACGACACAGCAATTCGGTATGCCGGATGACGCGAAGGAAGCTGTCGCTTTTGCCATTTTAGGTCATGAGACACTAATGGGTCGTCCCTCGAACGTTCCTTCTGTTACGGGGGCAAAGAGGGCAGTACCGTTAGGAAATATATGTTTTTAACTAGAAATCATAGGGGGTACCATCGTGAAAAAACGAGTGTTGGCAGGCTTTTTTCTTTCTTTGTCCCTGATGCTCTCCGCCTGTTCCGGCGGGGGAACTGCTCCGGCTGACCAAGCCAAACCGAAAGACGGGCAATCCGCAGCGGCAAAAACAGAGCTGATCGTAGCAGCCGAGCAGGAGCCAGTGGGCTATGACCCGCACAAGGTTCCAGCGGCATCAAGCGTACGGGTATATGCACTCATTTACGACAGCCTTACCAAGCTGGATGAAAACATGAACATCATTCCGAGCTTGGCGGAAAAATGGGAGATCGCATCGGACGGGAAAACCATCACCATGTTTCTGCACAAAGGTGTGAAATTCCACAATGGCAATGACATGACAGCCGAAGACGTGAAATTCAGCTTCGAGCGCATCTTGAATCCAGACACTGGCTCAATTGCCAAGTCTTATTTCTCCAGTGTGGAAGCCATTGAAGTGAAGGATCCGACCACGGTCGTATTCAAGCTGAAAAACGCGGATGCCGCATTTATCGCGAATACAGCGAGTGCCTATGCTTCTATCGTGCCAGCAGGCTCGACGGATTTGACCAAAGAAGCCATCGGTACAGGACCATTCAAAATGGAAAAGAGCGAGCCAGGTCAGTATGTCCTGCTGAAGAAAAATGCGGACTACTTCAACAAGGATCTGCCGAAAGTGGAAACGATCAAATTCCAGATCATGAAGGACGAAGCAGAGCGTCTGGCAGCTATGCGCTCCGGCAAAATTGACATCAGCATGATCTCTGCCGACTCGGCAAAGCTTTTGGAGGGCAAGCCTGGTGTACAGGTGAAGAACTACCAATCGCTTGAGTACAGCTACTTGGGAATCAATGTGAACAAAAAGCCGTTTGACAATCCAAAAGTTCGTGAAGCGATCAGCTATGCAGTAGACCGCAACCAAATCGTCCAAACGGTATGGAAAGGCGAAGCGGCTCTGACTGGTCCAATCGCACCTGCGCTGACAAACTGGGCGCTGGATACCGCAAGCTATCCTAGCTACAAAACCGATGTGGAAAAGGCGAAGCAATTGCTGACGGAAGCAGGCTTCCCGAATGGATTCGACACGCAAATCGAAACCGCTGCTACTTACCCAGACATGGTAGAAACAGCACAAGTCCTACAGCAACAACTCAAGGCTATCGGCATCAACGCGAAGATCAACCAGCTCGAGTGGGGTAACTACATCGAAACGTGGAAATCCAAAGATATGAACCTGATGGTTGGACGCAACACTTCCGGTGTAGATGCAGACCGTTCGATGCGTTTCTTCTTCTCGACTACTGGTTCTGCCAACGTTTGGAACTACTCCAGCCCAGCATACGATGAGCTGGTAGCAAAAGCACTTTCCACGGTAGATCAGGCAGAACGCAAGAAAATGTATGAAGAAGCACAAATGATGCTGGTACAAGACGCACCTAACCTGTTCCTGGCATCTCCGAAAAATTACTATGCCGTTCGCGACAACATTGATTTCACCCCAACGGCTGCGGGCGAAGTATACTCGCTGACCAAAACATCGATCAAGTAACATAGTTGTAATGGAGGGCTCCGCCAGATGCTAGGCGGAGCCAAGTTTCTAAATATGGAGGGAAACAAAGTGGGATCTTATCTACTCAAACGCGTCGCCAGCTTGATTCCCATCCTGTTTGGCATTTCCATATTGGTCTTTACGATCCTGCATATGGTGCCAGGTGATCCAGCTTCCATCATGCTGGGGACTAATGCCACACCGGAAGCGATTGCGGCTTTGAATAAAAGCATGGGGCTAGATCAGCCTTTGATAAACCAATATCTGAGCTGGATCACAGGGATGCTGCAAGGAAATTTTGGCGTTTCCGTTCATTCCGGCGAAGACATCCTGCCGCAGATTCTCAAACGTTTTTCGATCACCTTGCAATTGACGGTGCTTGGTGTGCTGATCGGCTGGGCACTGGCGATTCCATTCGGTATTTTATCGGCCATCCGCGCTCATTCCAAGACGGACATCGTGGTACGTGTTGTGACCCTGCTAGGTATTTCCGTACCGAATTTTGCGATCGGAACGCTTTTGCTGCTCGGCTTTTCCCTCTATTTCGGCTGGTTCCCGCCTATTGATGTCGTCAGCTTTTGGGAAGATCCGGTAGAGGCGTTCAAGGTCTTTATTCTACCTGCAACGACAATGGGGATTGTGGTGGCGGCGGGCGTCATGCGGATGACGCGCTCTGCTTTTTTGGAAACGATGGACAAAGATTTCATTCGTACAGCGCGGGCCAAGGGAAACAGCCAATGGACGATCGTCATAGGCCATGCGTTCCGCAACTCTTCGATTCCGATTGTAACCATTGCAGGAATGCAGATCGGATACCTGCTGGGCGGATCAGTCATCGTGGAGCAGCTGTTTTCGATTCCTGGTTTGGGCCAGTACATTCTGGAGGGTATCTATCAGCGTGATTATCCGGTCGTGCAGGGAGGCGTGCTTTTCGTCGCTCTGGTGTTTGTCCTGGTCAATCTGCTCATCGACCTGATCTATACCTGGATTGATCCGCGTATCAAGTATTGACAAGGGGAATGCGACATGAGCACTTTTCGTAAGCGTTTTTTGACGAATAAAACAGCCGTCTTCTGCTCTATATTGCTGGCACTGCTTTGTTTGACAGCAGTGCTGGCGCCGGTCCTCGCTCCGCATGACCCGACAGAAATGTTTCAGGAGCACCGGATGGAAGGAAGCTCAGGTGATTATTTACTTGGGACTGACCAGTTTGGGCGCGACCTATTGAGTCGAATCATTTACGGAGCGCGTGTATCACTGGGAGTAGGGATTTCTGCCGTGCTAGTCAGCGTGGCATTTGGAACGTTGTTTGGTTTGATTGCTGGTTATTTCGGCCGTTGGGTTGACGGCTTTATCATGCGTGTGATGGACGTACTCTTTGCCTTTCCGGAAATTTTGTTGGCACTTGCCATTGTTGCTGCGCTCGGGCCAGGGACGTTCAACACGATCATGGCGATCGGAATCGTTAACATCCCGATCTTTACCCGCACGGTTAGGGGAGCCGTACTCTCCATCAAAAATTTGGAGTACGTGGAAAGTGCAAGGGCCATCGGGGCTAGCACGCAACGTATTTTATTCCTGGAAATTTTTCCGAATGTAACCGCGCCACTGCTGGTGCAATCCTCACTCGCGATCTCGGGTGCGATTTTAACCGAGTCAGCACTTAGCTTTCTTGGACTGGGAATCCAGCCGCCAGACCCGTCTTGGGGAGGAATGATTTCCGAAGCACGCCGCTATATGGAGCTGGCTCCAGGCATGATTATTTGGCCTTGTATCGCGATGACGGTGACGATTCTGGCATGCAACATGTTCGGTGATGCCATTCGCGATATTCTAGACCCGCGCCATCGGAGTAAATAAGGCTCACGTTTACGTAGCCCAAAAAGGCTCACGTTTACGTAGCCCAAAAAGGCTCACGCTTGCGTAGCCCAAAAAGGCTCACGTTTACGTAGCCAAGCCAACAGTGGGGAGGAGAAGCGTTGAATACGGAGCAGATCAGGGAAAAAATAGAGCGTAGCTTGGAAGCTGGCATGGATCAGGGGATATTTCCGGGTGGCGCAGTCAGTATGCTGCGAAACGGCGAGCCTGCCCTGACCGTCTGCAAAGGAATGACAGGTCTGGGTCCCGAGGCAACGCCTGTAGATATTTATACCTTGTACGATATGGCTTCTTTGACCAAGGTGATGGTTACGCTGCCGCTGGTTCTCATCAGCGTGCAGGAGGGCAAACTCTCCTTGACCGATGCGATTACCACGTATCTGCCTGAATTGGCAGAAGGAGAAGACAAAGAGAGCAAAGCGAAAATCAAAGTGATTCACCTCTTGACCCATACCTCTGGACTACCAGCATGGCGCCCTTTCTTTTTGCTGGCAAACAGCAAAAGCAAGTACCTGCGCCAGATCGCCCATGAACCGATGGTAGATTCACCTGGGCGAGAAGTCATCTATAGCGATTTAGGATTTATGCTGCTCGGCTTTCTTTTGGAGCGGATTTGGGACGAAGAGCTTGATGTACTGGCGAAGCGACTGATTTTTGAGCCGAGCGGGATGATTCATTCCAGCTATTTGCCTCTTGCGCAGGCCCATTTGCGCGAACTGAATATTGCTCCTACGGAGAAAGGCAATTCGTTTGAGGGAAACATGGCTGTTCACTATTTGGCGGAGCTGTCAGCAGGACGCCCGCAGTACGCAAAGGAATGGCAGCAAAAACTGGGCACCTACACTTGGCGTAAAGACGTCATCTGCGGAACAGTACATGACTGCAACGCTTATTATGGTCTCGGTGGCGTCAGTGGGCACGCTGGCTTATTTTCTACACTGGCTGATGTACAGCGCTATATGCAGATTTGGACATCAGATGATGCCCCCGTACGAATCGATGCTGTCCTTCGCGCTCATTCTACGCGGTCGCTTACTGATCCGTCTGTTCACCGCAGAGGGCTGGGCTGGATCATTTCCTCGTCGGGCGGGTCACTTGCACAAGTGGCTGCGGGCTGCAGCGGTGGGGATGTAGTGTCTGGGCGCGCCTTTGGACACACAGGCTTTACAGGCACCTCGATCTGGTCGGACCCGGCGCGGGAAGTGACAGTCATTACGCTTACGAATCGGGTGCATCCAGAAGTGAGTCCGCTCATCGGTTCGTGGAGGATGTCCCATCATAACCAGCTTTTTTCTGGCGTAGGTCCAGTCGGCACATCCTAACGAAAAGGGGGAGTACCCATGGCAGCAATGCTTACGATCAATGATTTGCGAACTTCTTTTAAACAAGCCGGCAAAAAGCTGACCGTGATCGAGGGAGTCAGTCTGACTGTAGAACCTGGCGAAACCGTCGGGGTGGTCGGTGAGTCTGGGTGCGGCAAAAGTGTCACCAGCATGTCCATCATGCAGCTTTTGGGACGAAATGTAGAGATGACAGGCAGCATCCGTTTTCAGGATAAGGAGTTGCTCTCACTTTCAGATAAACAAATGCAAGCCATTCGCGGGAACCAGATTGCTATGATTTTTCAGGAGCCGATGACCTCGCTTAATCCGCTCCATACGATCGGCAAACAGATCAGCGAGCCGCTGCGCCGTCACCAGGGACTATCCAAGGAAGAGGCCAAAAAGCGGACGATCGAGCTGTTGAAACAAGTAGGGATTCCGCGCGCGGATGAGATCATTTCTGACTACCCGCACCAGTTGTCCGGGGGAATGCGTCAGCGTGTGATGATTGCGATGGCGATGTCTTGTTCGCCCAAGCTGTTGATTGCGGACGAACCGACGACAGCATTGGACGTAACGATCCAGGCGCAGATTCTGGAACTGATGAAAAAAGTCCGCACCGAACAAGGCACTTCGATCCTGCTCATCACCCATGACCTTGGTGTCGTCGCTGAAATGTGTCACCGCGTAATCGTTATGTACGCGGGGCAAATCGTGGAGGAGGCGGACGTGGGGCAACTGTTCGATAATCCGAAGCACCCGTATACAAGAGGATTGTTGAAGTCTATGCCGAGTGTCAATCTCAATCAAGAGCGGTTGGAGGCGATTCCGGGTGCCGTACCGCTGCTCAGTGATATGCCTGCGGGATGCCGCTTTGCTCCGCGCTGTTCACAGGTAATGGACATTTGCCGAGAGAAAAATCCTGAACTCATGCCTGTGTCTGACGCGCAAAAGTGCCGTTGCTGGCTGTATCGCGAGGGGGAAGGACAATGACGCAACCACTGCTCGAAGTCAGATCGCTGACGAAACATTTCAAGAACAAACAAGGCTTTTTTAGCCAGGAAAAAGTAGTTCGCGCTGTCGATGGCGTCAATTTGACGGTCTATCCCGGAGAAACGGTGAGTATTGTTGGCGAGTCTGGCTGTGGAAAATCCACTACCGGACGCTGTATCCTGCGCTTGATCGAGCCGACCGAAGGCGAGATTTTGTTTGAGGGTAAAGATATCAGAGGGCTCAATGAAACCGAGCTGCGCCGTGCAAGACGCAATATGCAGCTAGTATTCCAGGACCCATTTGCATCGCTGAATCCACGCAAAACGGTGGGGCAGCTGCTGGAGGATCCGCTGATCATCCACGGGATCGGTACCGCAGCCGACAGGCGCCGCCAGGTCGAGGAGATGATTGGTATCGTCGGGTTGTCCAAGCAGCAGCTGGACCGTTTCCCGCATGAGTTTTCCGGAGGACAGCGGCAGCGGATCGGGATTGCGCGGGCACTCATCCTGCGGCCGAAGCTGATTATTGCCGATGAGCCCGTGTCTGCGCTGGACGTATCCATTCAGGCGCAAATTTTGAACCTGATGCAGGATTTGCAAAAGGAATTTAAGCTGACCTACCTGTTCATCTCCCATGACCTGAGTGTCGTCCGCCATATTTCCGACAGGGTGGCGGTCATGTATTTGGGCAAAGTGGTTGAGGTGGCAGACAAACAATCATTGTACGAGAATCCGACACATCCTTATACGCAGGCTCTGCTTTCTGCCGTACCTGTTCCGAATCCGCACCTGACGACTCAGCGGATCATCTTGGAGGGAGATCTGCCAAGTCCAGCAAATCCGCCATCTGGCTGCACATTCCATCCCCGCTGCCGCTACTGTATGGACATTTGCAAAACGGTCGCTCCTCCCACTAAAGAGGTAACGAATGGGCATTTTGTCTCTTGCCATCTGGATCACGCGTGAGATGCAGGCTGCTAGTAAATAAAGAGGAGGTTCGACAGAGCATGAAGCTGGAGAACTTGCAACAATTAACGACCGAAGGAAAAAACGAAAGCTCTCGGGATCTGGATCGCTTAAGCGCCCGAGGCATCGTGCAAATGATGAACGATGAAGATAAAAAAGTACCTTATGCCGTGGAGCGTGTATTAGATCAAGTGGCAGAGGCGGTAGAAGTCATTACTCATGCCATGGAGAATGACGGAAGACTTTTTTATTTCGGAGCGGGAACAAGCGGGCGTCTGGGCATTTTGGACGCTTCAGAATGTCCGCCGACCTTTGGTACCGATCCAGAGCTCGTTCAAGGTGTCATTGCAGGTGGACCATCCGCGATGATTCGTGCCGTCGAAGGCGCGGAGGATTCTTTTGAGCTTGGTCAGGAGGATGTCCGTAAGTACACGGTGACCGAAAAAGATGTCGTCGTCGGTATCGCTGCCAGCGGACGCACCCCTTATGTACTCGGTGTTTTGGCCCAAGCGCAGAGCATCGGAGCAAAGACGATCGCAGTATCGTGCAACCAGCCGTCGTTTATCAACAAAGGCGTGGACGTAGCGATCAATGTAGTTGTAGGACCTGAAGTATTGACGGGATCGACCAGACTCAAGGCAGGATCCGCGCAAAAACTGGTACTCAATATGCTCACGACCGGGGCGATGATCCGACTGGGCAAGGTGTACGGAAACTTGATGGTGAATGTGCAAGCGACCAACCTCAAGCTAAAAGAGCGGGTCAAACGAATCGTGATGGAAGTAACAGGTGTCGGCTATGCCGAAGCCGAGCAGCTGGCCGAGCTGGCCGAGGGAGATGCCAAAACGGCTATCTTGATGAAAGTGACCGGAGCGAGCAGGGAAGAGGCACTGCGTCTGTTGAATCTAACCAATGGAAGAATCAGGGAAGCAATCCAGCAATTCGGTTAAATGCTTTTCTTCGTAAATGCTTCATTTTCAAAAGGGAGGAGGGTTTCCCATGTTAGCCGAATTGATCCGCTCCGAGCTGCGAGCAATCGTCGGAGAGAAAAACTGTCTGGATCGGCAGGAGGCATTGGTTGCCTATTCATATGATGCGACACCGATGCAGCAAGCATTGCCGGACGCTGTCGTCATGCCTAAAAGCACCGAAGAGGTACAACAGGTGATGCGGATTGCCGCCCGTCATCAAATCCCGATTGTGACGCGTGGAGCAGGCTCGAATTTGTGCGGAGGAACGATTCCGACAAGTGGCGGAATTGTGCTTGCTTTGAATCGCATGAATCAGATTGTGGAGATAGATGAGCAAAATCTGACGATTACCGTACAGCCGGGCGTACGCACCGTTGACATTCACCAAGCGGTAGAAGCCCGTGGGTTGTTTTATCCCCCGGACCCTGGAAGCATGGTTATTTCTACAATTGGCGGAAATATTGCGCTCAACTCCGGCGGCTTGCGCGGATTGAAGTACGGGACGACCAAAGATTATGTACTGGGGCTTACGGCGGTATTGCCGAACGGAGAGGTCATCCGCACGGGAGGCAAGCTAATGAAGGATGTGGCGGGATACGACCTGACCAAGCTGCTCGTCGGCAGCGAAGGGACCCTGGCGATTATTACGGAGGCGATCCTGAAGCTGATTCCAAAACCGCATTCGCAGCGCGTCATGCTGGCGATGTTTGCCGATATGGACCAGGCGGCGCGATCCGTCTCTGATATTATCGCCAATCGGATTATCCCGGGAACGTTGGAGTTTTTGGATCAGGGAACGATTCGTGTCGTAGAAGATTTCAAGCAAATCGGTTTGCCTACGGATGTAGCAGCGATACTATTGATCGGACAGGACGGAGAACCGCAGACAGTAGACAAGGACATGGAGCGAATCGCAGCCATTTGCGAAAAGAATGCGGCAGTCCAGATCAAGGTAGCGACGACGCCGGAGGAAGCCGATGATGTCATGACAGCGAGACGTAGTGCCTTGGCAGCCTTGTCCCGGATGCGTCCGACAACGATTCTGGAGGATGCGACCGTTCCGCGTGCGCAGATCGCACCAATGGTTGCGGCTATTCAAGAGATTACAAACCGTTACGGACTGCATATTTGTACCTTTGGTCATGCGGGTGACGGCAATTTGCATCCCACCTGTATGACTGATGCGCGCGACGAGGAAGAGATTGAAAGAGTAGAACATGCCTTCGAGGAGATTTTTGCAGCGGCTATTGATCTTGGTGGAACGATTACGGGAGAGCATGGAGTAGGGATCGTCAAGGCGCCTTATTTGGAGTGGAAGGTCGGAGCCGCTGGTATGGAGATCATGAAAGGGATCAAGCATGCATTTGATCCGAACAACCTCTTGAATCCTGACAAGATGTTTGCCAAGCAATCCCGGAACAGAGTGGTGGTTACTCGTGCTTAAAGAAGCGCTCATAGATAAGCTAGATTACGATGAACTGTCCAACTGTATGCGCTGCGGCTTTTGTCAGCCGGCCTGTCCTACCTTTCGGGAAACGGGCTATGAGGCGGCATCACCACGCGGGCGAATTGCCCTGATGAAGGCCGTTGCAGATGGAGTCATGGAGCCGGATAAAGACTTCGTCGATCAGATGAATCTTTGTCTGGGCTGTCGTGCCTGCGAACCGGTTTGCCCGGCAGGAGTGCCGTACGGACAACTGATCGAGCAGACGAGAGAAGCAATCGAAGAGGTGCAGGAGCATCCGTGGTGGGTCAAAACAATGCGCAAAGTCGCTTTTACTCATTTGTTACCCGAGCAAAAACGGCTGAATCAGCTGGGGAGCCTGCTGCGTTTCTATCAGCGCTCCGGGGTGCAAGGTGCCGTTCGCAAGCTGGGGCTCTTGCGAATCTTACCAAAGCAATTGCGCGAAATGGAAGCGATCATGCCAGAAGCTTCAGGCAAAGGGAGCCGTGAAATTCTGGGAGCAACCGTGATTCCAGCGGTTGGGGACAGGGTGCAGCGCGTAGGCATGTTTCACGGCTGTATCATGGACGTATTGTTCAACGAAACTAACCTTAACACGGTGCGACTGCTCTCGCAGGCGGGGTGTGAAGTAGTGATTGCCCCTGATCAGGTATGCTGCGGAGCGCTGCATGCGCATAGCGGCGAGCGTGGGGAAGCCCGCAATCTGGCGAAGAAAAACATCACCGCCTTCAAAAATGCGGAAGTAGACGTCATTGTCTCCAATGCGGGTGGATGTGGAGCCTTGCTGCAGGAGTACGATCATCTGCTGGAAGACGACCCGAAATGGCATGAGCAGGCAAAATGGTTTTCTTCGCGCGTGAAGGATATCAGCGAGGTATTGAGTGAGCTGGTCAAACCGCAAACATGGGAAGCCTTGCCCAAGCGGATCACCTATCAGTCCTCCTGCCATCTGCGCAATGGAATGAAGGTGACCAAGGAGCCACTCGGCCTCTTGCAAGCCATCCCCGGAGCGACCTATGTGCCGCTGCGTGAAGGAGATCGCTGCTGCGGCTCGGCGGGTATCTACAATCTGGTGCAGCCTGAAATGTCCGGCAGTCTGCTGGATGAAAAAATGGAACATGTGGAAGCGACACAAGCGGATATTCTCGTGACGTCCAATCCCGGTTGTCTGCTGCAAATGAAAGCGGGCATCCACCGAGCGGGACTGGAAGGAAAGATGGAGGCTGTCCATCTCGTTGATTTATTGGCACGTGTTCAAAAGGAGAAGGGGAACCATCTCGGGTAACAAAAAAATAACTATGTCAAAAGCTTTTGCCTATTACCTTGATGTTGAATCAGGTATGGCAAGGGCTTCTTTTTAGGATGTGACTTCCAAATATTTGAAACAGAATATAGCCTCCTTACGTATAAAGAAACAGGGACAAAAGGGGGAGTAGTATCGATGTTTCAAGCGATAAACGAACAGTTGGCTGCACGAAAAGCGCAGCTGCGCCAAAAGCTGCATGGCGAGCACAACATTCAAAAGCTGAAAGAGCAGCACGAGAAGGAAGCTTTCAAGCTCGAAAGACTGCATGAACAGCTTCAGCATGAGCAACAAGATGTTGATAATTTAATGGGTATGTCCTTTGCGACATTTTTTTACAGCTTGATCGGAAAAAAGGATGAACAACTGTTGAAAGAAAAAGAAGAGCTGCTGCAAGCCAAGCTTAAATACGAAGAAGCAGCCGAGACCGTAAAGGATTTGGAAGAAGAGATTGCGGCCATTGAAAAGCAGCTGAACAGTCTGGCGAATGCACAGAGCGAGTACACCGAGCTGCTGCTCCAGAAGGAGAGGCTGATTAGAGAAAAGCGCCCTGATTTAGTGAAACAATTGAGGGAGTATACCGATCAGCAAACACAGCTAGAAGCAAGCCATAAAGAGTTGAATGAAGCGGTTGAAGCTGGCAGCGCGACGATTCTCCAACTGCATAAAGCCATCGACAAGCTGGAATCAGCCGGCTCGTGGGGGGCGTGGGATATGCTCGGCGGAGGGGCGGTTACGACTGCAATTAAGCACAGCCGGATCAACGAAGCACGCGACGCCATTCGCGGGGCGCAGAAAAGCCTGCGGAGATTTGAGCGGGAACTGCACGATGTTCAGCGCGAAAGCCACATTCGCATTGACATCGGCGAAATGCTGACCTTTGCGGACATTTTCTTTGATAACATCATCACTGACTGGATTGTTCAAAATCGCATCTCGACGTCGTTACAGCAAGCAAAGGAAAAAAGGTCAAAGGTAGAAAGGCTGCTGAGAGAGCTGCAAGTGGAGGCGAAAGGAGTGGGAGCCCAGCTTGGAGATATTCGGCATAAATCGCTTGCCTTGATTGAAAATGCTTGATCCAATACGTTGACCCATTTAGTAAAAGGACGCGGGAGCTCTTCCTGCGTTTTTCTTATTTTAGCGCAGGAAATACGGACCACTAACGGAAATTGCATATAAGAATGACCGAATGTATGATGATGGAGAGAATTTTTTGAATATTACGCAAAGTGTTTGGCGGTAAGTAAAAATCTGAGAGAAAGTGGTAGGGAACTATGGAAATCAGAGTTGCAGTTATAGGTCCTTATGATTTGCTTGATGAGGTTTTGCGTATGGCAGCAACATTTCCGGCCTTGGCTTTGCATCCCCTCGGTTACAAAGATGTTCAAGAGGCCAAGCAACTCGTACTTCAATGCAAGGATGAGGTAGACGTTTTTTTATTTGCTGGCCCGATTCCTTACCAAATCGCTCGTGAACATGTCGGTGATCCAAAGCCGATGGTCTACCTGCCGTACAATGGAACGAGCCTGTACCGTGTGTTCTTTCAGTTACTCCGAGAAAGTGGCTCACTTTTCACAGAAAGACGGCTGCGCTTCAGTATCGACGTTCTGAATTTGCAAGAAGTGGAGCAGAGATTGGATGAGCTATCTATCTCTGTTGATCACATGTATACGATGGAATACCAGCTCAACCAGCGTGCAGAAGATATTCTGCGATTTCATTACGACTTATGGACAAGCAAAAAGGTAGACGCGATTTTCACTTGCGTAGCATTTGTCTATTGGGAGCTGACCCGTCTCGGTATCCCCTGTTACCGGGTGACTCCCACGAAATCAACGATTCAGGACGGATTGCAACGCGCACAAATCGAAGGAAAAAATTTGCAGCTTAGCGATACGCAAATAGCTATTGGCATCATCAACATCGAAAATATCGTGAAAAAGTGGAGCGCCTCCGAGTACGAGCTTCAGCGCAAGAAAATTGCGATCCAAGAAATTTTGATAGATTACGGGGAAGAAATCCAGGCTCTGATGAATTGGCCGGACCGAAACGAGGTCATTTTCGTTACCACACGCGGCGTAATCGAACGGACGACGAGCATGTTTACTCGCTTCCCTTTATTAGAAAAAATCGTAAACCGGTTAAATATATCTGCCAGTATCGGAATCGGCCTGGGACGCACCGCGAACGAGGCGCAGAGCAAAGCATCTGAGGCACTGTCAAAAGCGAAATCTGGCGACGGTGGAAGCTGCTTTATCGCCATGCACGACGGAAATGTAGTCGGCCCATTGGGAAAGGAATTTCATCTGGCTTACTCTCTGCGCAGCAACGACCCGGAGCGATTGGATGCCGCTCGAAAATCGGGCCTTAGCATCGGAACGATCAACAAGCTCATCTCCTTTTGCCAAAATTACGGGAGCTCTCAAATCACTGCCGCAGATCTAGCGAGTCGATTTGGCGTTTCGTTGCGCAGTGCACGGCGAATTCTCAGCAAATTAGAGCAGAGTCATCTGGCTGTCGTGATTGGAGAAGAGCAGCCGATCTGCAAAGGAAGGCCCCGTCAAATGTATGAATTGAGACTGCAGATTTGAATAGCTGATTTTTACGTAAGATTCAATGGCTTTCATTCCATACAAGGAGGGGGCAAGAACATATGGGAGGCTACCTGCTAAAGCGAATCGTGTCTTTATTGCCGGTACTTTTAGTTGTAGCAGTTGTGGATTTTATTATCATTCACCTGACGCCAGGCGATCCTGCTGCGGTCATGCTCGGGTCCCAAGCGACCGAAGAGGAGCTGGCGAAATTACGAGAGCAGCTTGGCCTGACGCTTCCGATCTACACGCGATTTTTCCAATGGATATTCGGCATTCTGCAAGGGGATCTGGGATGGTCCATCTTCATGGACATGCCTGTGACGGAAGCGATCTGGGAGCATCTGGGGCCGACCCTTTCCTTGACGATCATTGCGGAAATCATTGCGATTTTGTTTGCGATCCCGCTTGGGGTAATGGCGGCAAATCGACGAGGGTCTTGGATGGACCAATCCTTCATGACCTTTGCGATGCTTGGCATCTCTCTCCCTAGCTTCTGGATCGGGCTGAATCTGATCTTACTTTTCGCCGTCCAGTTTAACTGGCTCCCTGCTGCAGGCTATCAACCACTATCCAGCGGGATTTTCAACCATTTGAAATACTTGATCATGCCGGCCATTTCGCTGGGCATCATGCAAGGAGCGCTGATCGCTCGGATGACCCGATCTTCGATGCTGGAAGTGCTAAATGAGAACTATATCCGTACAGCCGAAGCGAAAGGCCTGAAGATGTGGATCGTGACGTATAAACACGCACTGCGCAATGCGTTTATCCCGATTCTGACGGTGATTGGGCTGTCTTTTGCGACACTCATCGGTGGAGCTGTCGTCACCGAAACGGTGTTTAACATCCCTGGGATCGGCAAATTAATTGTCAACTCCGTATTGAGACGAGATTACGAGGTCATTCAGGGAACCGTCCTGATGATTGCAGCAGCATATGTTTTCATCAATCTGATTGTTGATCTCTTGTACGCGTACATCGATCCGCGTGTGCGATACGACAAAAGCTAAAGGGGGCTGGATGAATGGAAACATCTTCTGTAACGATGGCAGCAGCGCAGCCTGCCGCACCACCGAAGAATCACACGAGAATTGCTTTGAACCGCTTCTTTGCCAATCGTTTGGCGGTATCCGGAAGCATCCTGGTGCTATTTATCACCTTGCTTTGTGTCCTGGCTCCTTTGCTCACCTCCTACGATCCGATTGAAATGAACGTGCAGGATCGGCTAAAGCCGCCGAGCGCAAGTCATTGGTTCGGCACAGACGAATTCGGACGAGATGTATTTACCCGGGTCGTATACGGAAGCCGGATATCCATGGGAGTCGGATTCTCGGTCGTCCTGATTACTTCCATCGTGGGACTGATGTTCGGATTGTACTCAGCCTATTACCGCAGATTGGACAACTTTCTCATGCGGATCAATGACGGTTTGATGGCATTTCCGGCCATTCTGTTGGCCATTGCGATACTCGCAGCTCTAGGTCCCAAAATGAGCAATGTCATTATTGCGCTAAGCGTCGTTTATATACCCACCATCGCCCGTGCGATCAGGTCGGTAGCGATCACCGTGAGAGAACAGACCTACATTGAAGCGATTCGCGCTCTCGGAGGAAAGTCGTGGAGAATCATTTGGCTGCACATCGCTCCCAACTGTTTATCGCCATTGATTGTCCAAGCGACGTTCATCTTCGCGTATGCCGTCATTACCGAGGCGTCACTCAGCTTTTTGGGAGCGGGAACACCGCCGCCTGAGCCAAGCTGGGGAAACATTTTAAATGACGGCAGGACCATCATGAAGCAGGCGTGGTGGATGACCGTATTTCCGGGTCTGTCCATCATGATGACCGTTCTTGGACTCAACCTATTGGGGGATGGCCTTCGTGATTTATTAGACCCGCATACGAATAAAGCGAAAAAATAAGCGCTGCAAGG
This sequence comes from Brevibacillus sp. NRS-1366, assembly GCF_050467985.1. Classification (NCBI taxonomy): domain Bacteria; kingdom Bacillati; phylum Bacillota; class Bacilli; order Caryophanales; family Paenibacillaceae; genus Brevibacillus; species Brevibacillus sp. NRS-1366. The sequence continues at coordinate 243,813 of NZ_JBITPN010000002.1, forward strand.
CAGGAAGGAGATGGTTTATGTGCCGTTGTTGGAAGTCAAGAACTTAAAAACTCGCTTTGCCACAGAGCTCGGCGAGGTAACTGCTGTCGACGGGGTTTCCTTTCATGTGAACGCTGGGGAAACAGTCGGTTTGGTAGGAGAATCGGGATGCGGGAAAAGTGTTACTTCCTTATCCATCCTGAGATTGTTTGGCAAGCATAGCGGGACAAAGCTGGAAGGCGAAATCTTTTTTGAGCAAAATGAGCTGCTCAAATCGTCGATGGAAGAGATGCAAGAGATTCGCGGAAACCAAATCTCAATGATCTTCCAGGACCCGATGAGCTCTCTCAATCCTGTATACACGGTAGGCAATCAGATCAGTGAGTCACTCATCCTGCATCAAAAATTGTCGAAGAAAGAGGCACATGAAAAAACGATTGAAATGCTCTCTCTGGTCGGAATTCCCTCGCCAGAAAAGAGATTAAACGACTATCCTCATCAGCTATCTGGCGGGATGCGGCAGCGTGTAATGATTGCGATGGGGCTGTGCTGCCATCCGAAGCTGTTAATCGCAGATGAACCGACGACAGCCTTGGACGTTACGATTCAGGCGCAGATTCTTGATTTGATGATCGGTCTTCAGGAGCAATTACAGATGGGAATCATGCTCATCACCCACGATTTGGGCGTCGTTGCGGAAGTGTGCGATCGCGTTCTTGTGATGTACTTGGGGCAAATCGTGGAGGAAGCGACTGTCGAGACTTTGTTTGAGAATCCGAAGCATCCTTATACCATCGGGCTGATGAAATCCATTCCGACCATTGATGGCGTGCGCGGTGAAAAGCTGCATGTGATTGAAGGCATCGTCCCGTCTCTGCACCAGATTCCTGCTGGCTGTCGTTTTGCCCCAAGATGCCCTTTTGCCGATGAAAAGTGCAGGCACCATCCACCAGACTTGTTTGAGGTGGGAGACAGCCATAAAGCCAGGTGCTGGCACCATGAAAGAATCGGTATGGGAGGAGGGGGCAGCGGTGCGATTGGAAACCAATGAGCTCAAGGAAACTCCACTCTTGCAAGTATCCAATCTGGTCAAGCATTTTCCGATGAAAAAAGGCTACTTTCAAGAAAAAACATACGTAAAAGCGGTCAGCGACCTTTCCTTGACAATCTATCAGGGAGAAACGTATGGACTGGTGGGAGAATCAGGATGCGGAAAAAGCACAACAGGCCGCATGATCCTGCGCCTCTTGGACCCGACGTCAGGCAGTGTACATTACCGAGGAAAAGAAGTGACCCGCTTTTCCGAAGAAGAGCTGAGAAACATCCGAAAAGAGATGCAGATTATTTTTCAAGATCCGTATTCAGCCCTCAATCCCCGCAAAAAAATTGGAAGAGCCATTCAGGAGCCGATGAGTATCTACAACATCGGAGATCCGAAGCAGCACAAAGAAGCAGTCCTTGAGCTTTTGCGAAAAGTGGGGCTTGCGCCAGAGCATTACGACCGATATCCGCATGAGTTTTCGGGCGGACAACGGCAACGGATCGTTTTGGCGAGGGCATTGGCAGTACATCCAGCCTTTATCGTTTGTGATGAACCAGTGTCTGCGCTTGATGTATCTATCCAGTCGCAAATCCTCAATCTATTGAAGCAGCTGCAGGAAGACTTCCAGCTCACCTACTTGTTTATCGCACATGACCTCAGTGTTGTCCGACATATTTCTGATCGGGTCGGCGTGATGTACTTGGGACATTTAGTAGAAGAAGCTCCTACCGATGCCCTTTTCTCCCAGCCATTGCACCCTTATACCCAAGCATTGCTGTCAGCCGTACCTGATCCGAATCCGAAGAAAAAAAGGGAAAGGATCGTCCTTTCCGGCGAAGTGCCTTCCCCCATCAATCTACCGAGTGGCTGTGTGTTTCACCCGAGATGTCCGCAAGCGATCGACACCTGCAAAACAGTGGTTCCGACTTTACGGGAATTCGCCAATCATCATCGTGTCGCTTGTCATCTCGTTTAAATAATGGATTTGCAAAAGCAGAGAGGAGAATGGCAATGCTGGATATCATCATTCGAAATGGGCAGGTGTACGACGGGACAGGTAATCCGTGGACTCGTTTGGACATTGGAATCAAGGACGGCAAGATCGTAAAAATGGGCGAGCTCTGCGACCAAGTAGCGGATGTCGAGATAGACGCAAAAGGATTGGCTGTATCTCCCGGATTTATCGACACCCATGTTCACTCGGATTTACTGTGCACCAAGCCGGACATTCACAAAATAAAAGTGCTCCAAGGAGTGACGACAGAACTGCTTGGGCAAGATGGCATATCTGTTGCGCCCGTCACGGAACAAACGAAGCCGTTATGGCAAAAGCAGCTCCGCGGATTGAATGGAGACATCGGAGACTGGCCGTGGAATTCGATTGACGAATATCTCGATTTTCTAAGCAAGTCCACCTTAGCAGGGAACGTCGCCTATCTGGTTCCGCACGGGGCTGTTCGGACGCTCGTGATGGGGTTTGAAGGGCGCAGGGCCACGAGAGATGAAATGCAAAAGATGCGTGAGCTCGTAGAAGAAGGAATGCGTCAGGGTGCAGTAGGGCTATCATCAGGACTCGTTTATCCGCCGAATTTGTTTTCTTGCAAAGAAGAATTGATTGAAATATGCAAAGGTGCAGCCAAATACGACGGATGCTTCGTCGTCCATATGCGCAATGAAAGCAACCACATCCTCGAAGCGCTTGACGAGATGTTGGATGTAGCTCGCAGTTCAGGCGTACGTCTCCATATCTCTCATTTCAAGGTGAGTGGACGAAGCAATCGCGAAAACTTTCAAAAGGCGCTGGACAAAATGGAACAGGCTCGGGCAGAGGGGATAGAGATCACTTTTGACCAATATCCATACACCGCCGGTTCGACTGTTTTACACGCGTTGCTGCCTCCGTGGATGCACAATGGGGGGACGGAAGAGCTGCTAGCCAAATTACAGGACGAGGAAATCCGCAAGCAGATCAAAGCGGACTTCGAGCACAACCATGATTTCGAAAACTGGGTGGAGAGCTGCGGGTGGGGCAATATCGTCATCGCTTCCGTTACCTCCGAGATAAACCGCGTGGCAGAGGGCAAAAATCTACTGGAGATTGCGGCTATGCGAGGAACCACTCCTGCTGATGCTGTATTTGATCTGCTGCTCGAAGAAAATGCCGGAGTGACGATGGTCATTTCTTGGGGAGATGAAGCGGATATCACCAATGCGCTGGGGCATCCACTGCAAATCGTCGGGTCCGACGGGATATTCGGCGGAAAACCGCATCCGCGGCTGTACGGGACCTTCCCTCGAATACTTGGACGCTTTGTCCGCGAGCAAGGGATTCTCACGATGTCTGAGGCGATTCGTCATATGACGGGAGCGCCTGCCCAACTGCTACGACTGAAGGACAGAGGGTACATCGCAGAAGGGTACTGGGCGGATCTGGTGATCTTTGATCCGAATACGGTAGCAGATCAAGCGACATACGAAGATCCGCTCTTAGAGCCGATTGGTATCCACTATGTGCTTGTGAATGGAGAAGTGGCTGTAAACGACTCGATTTTTACTGGCAAGACCGCGGGAAATGTGATTCGAAGAGAAGAGATTAGCCTGAAAATAACCTGAATATTCAAAGAGAAAAAGGGGGATTTTCCATGGTCAGAAAGCCGGGCGGTATTCTTTTGTCAGTGATTCTAAGTGTAGGGCTGTCGCTAATGGGGTGCTCTTCTTCCACACCCTCTGCTAACAGTTCTAGTCAAACAAGCGAACAAGCTGAGGCAGCTCCCAAAGAAAAGAATGAACTGCGTGTGGCCTTGTCCGTATCTCCGCCTTCGATTGATTTGGTGAAAACGTCGACGACTGTCGCGCTCCAGGTAGGCTGGCATATTTTTGAGCCGCTCGTCACGCTTGATAAAGACTACAAGCCGACGCCGATGCTGGCAAAGTCTTATCAAGTGAGTGAAGACGGGAAAGAAATCACCTTTACACTCAGGGAAGGCATTACCTTTCACAACGGCAAAGCTCTCGGTGTAGAGGATGTGATCGCATCGCTTAATCGTTGGAAGGAGCTCTCACCCAACGGAAAAACGGCGCTGGCAAATGCGACAATCACGGCAAAAGACAATGACAAGGTGATCATCAAGCTGGATAAACCGTCAGGCACCTTGCTCACTTCTCTGGCCTTTCCCCAACAGGGAGCGGTGATCATGCCCAAGGAAGTCATCGACTCGGCTACGGAAGAGGGCGTAAAAGAATACATTGGCACAGGACCGTTCAAATTTGTGGAATGGAAGCAAGATCAGTACATTCTTCTGGAGCAGTTTGCCGATTATAAGGCCCTGTCCGAGCCTGCCAATGGACTCGGCGGGAAAAAGGAAGCGAAGGTGGACCGCATTTACTTCCATACGGTTCCAGACGCGGCTACACGGGTTGCCGGACTTCAGTCGGGAGAATACGATTTTGCGGATGAGCTGCCTTTTGACAACTACGAGCAGTTGAAAGCCGATCCGAATCTGGTAACAGTCGTAGTCAAGCCGCAAAAGTATGTCGGTCTGATTTTCAACAAGAAGCAAGGCTTGTTCTCCAATGTGACGGCACGACAAGCGGTGAACGCTGCGCTGGATCAGGAAGTCATCATGATGGGGATTAGCGGAAACCCGGATTTCTTCCGTCTGGATCATAGTCTGATGTTTGCAGAGCAGCCGTGGCATTCGGATGCCGGGAAGGAAAAATACAATCAGAAGAACCCGGAATTGGCGAAAAAGCTGTTCTCTGATGCCGGCTACAACGGTGAGCCTGTCACCATCATCACCACAAAGGATTACGACTACATTTACAAAAGCTCGCTCATGGTCAAAGACCAGCTGGAGAAAATCGGGGTAAAGGTCAATTTTGAAATATACGACTGGCCTACGATGGTTAGCAAACGTTCTGATGAAACCAAGTGGAACATATTTTTCACCGGATTCCCTACTTACACGAACCCGGCTCAAACCTTGTACTTGGACTCTCGCAACAAATGGCCCGGCTGGTACAACAATCCCGAGATGGATGCTTTGTTAGACGAGCTTCGCCATACGATTTCGTTTGAAGAGCAAAAAGCGATTTTTGATAAGATCCAAACGTTGTACTGGGAAGACCTCCCGAGTGTAAAGCTGGGAGATTTGCATGGACTGGCCGCTCATCGGAATTACGTCAAAGGCTATCACTACTTCATGGATTCCCCATTCTGGAATGTGTCTGTCCAATAAGACTGTTTGGAAATGAGTGAAGAAGAAATGGCGGAAAAAACGTATGATCTCATCATCCGTAACGGCATGGTTTGCGACGGGACAGGAAATCCATGGACGCGGCTCGATGTTGGCTTGAAAAATAGCCTGATTTCGAGCGTATCCAATCTGGCAGCTGCGAGCGGAGACGTGGAGGTGGATGCAGCGGGTCTCGTTGTGGCGCCCGGATTCATTGATGCCCATGTTCACTCCGATTTATGGTGTACAAGGCCGGATATTCACCGGATCAGGGTGTTGCAAGGAATTACGACAGAGCTGGCAGGGCAGGATGGGGTCTCTGTTGCCCCAGTCACGGCGGGGACGAAAGCGCTTTGGATGAAACAACTGAGCAGAGTAAACGGCGACATCGGAGAATGGCCCTGGAGCAGTATCGATGAATACTTGAGCTTCCTGGAAAAGACCAAAAAAGCCGGAAATATCGCCTACCTCGTGCCGCATGGAAATATTCGCTCCATGGTGATGGGATTTACGGGAAGAGAGGCTACGCAAAAAGAAATTGCCGCGATGCAGGAACTGGTAGAAATGGGGATGCAGCAAGGGGCATTCGGTGTGTCATCAGGGATCCAATATCCACCCTGCGTCTATGCAAATAAGGAAGAATTGGTCGGCATCTGCAAGGGTGCGGCCAAATACGGCGGCTGCTTCGTCGTGCATATCCGCAATGAAAGCAATTACTCGGTAGAAGCATTGGATGAAGTGATCGACGCTGCTCGCAAATCGGGCGTTCGCCTGCATGTGTCGCATTTTAAAGTGTGCGGCGAAAGAAACCGGGAAAAGCTGGATATCGCCTTGGAGAAAATGGAGCAGGGACGTGCTGAGGGAATTGAGATTACGTTTGATCAATACCCGTATGCTGCAGCATCTACCTTTCTACATGCGATTCTCCCGCCGTGGATGCATGACGGTGGCGTCCGGAAGATGCTTGAACGGCTACGAGACGCTAGACTTCGAGAGCAGGCAAAGGAAGAGATTTTGCACAGCGGGGAGTACGACAATCCCGTCAGAAACAATGGTTGGGCCAATCTCGTCATTGCATCTGTCTCCTCTGATGGCAATCGGAGGCTGGAAGGAATGAGCCTCTTGGAAGTGGCTGAGCGAAAAGGGACCGAGCCGGCGTATGCCGCATTTGATCTTCTCATCGAAGAAGAAGGCGAGGTCATGATCATTATTCATTGGGGCAATGAGGAGGATGTCGAGCGGGTCATGAAGCATCCGCTGCAAATGGTCGGTTCAGATGGGGTGTTCGGTGGGAAGCCGCATCCACGGCTTTACGGATCATTCGCGCGAGTGCTGGGACATTACTCACGTGAGAAACAAGCTTTTCCGTTTTGGGAAGCTGTTCGGAAAATGACAGGCGCACCAGCCCAGCTATTGCGCCTTCAGGATAGAGGGTTTCTACGTGAAGGATACCGGGCGGATATTGTTGTCTTTGATCCGGCCACCGTGGTTGATCAGGCAACGTACGAAAATCCGCTGACGCTCCCCATTGGTATTTCTCATGTGCTCGTGAATGGACAAATCGTCGTTTCGAATGGGCAGTTCACCGATGTGACGAGTGGAGAAGTCCTCCGCCGTACAAAAGCGTCACGTAAATAACAGCAGTAACATGCAAAATGCCGCTCGGGTGCTGCCGAGCGGCATTTTTCTTTGGAACATTAATCAGGTTTGTTAAAAGTCGATTTTGAATTTCAGGAAACCAGCTTTTCGCAGAGCTTCATAAATGATTACGAGCGCAGGACCCAGAATCAGGCCAAAGAATCCCATGATCTGAAAGCCGAGGAATAGGCTGACCAAGGCGGCTAGAGCGCTGATTCCCAAATTGGAGGCTAGGATTTTAGGCTCGATGATTCGGCGAACAACGGTAATCACGAGGAAAAGAATAATCAAGCCGATAGCCAGATGTGATTTGCCTGTCAGGAAGTTGTAAATCGCCCACGGGACCAAAAAGGAGCCAGTACCCAGGATAGGGAGAATATCGACGAGAACGACGAGTAAAGCGATGACTGCGGCATATTTGACTTGCAAAATAAGGAGACCTACAAACGAAAGTCCAAAGGTCATAAAGCTCAGGATGATTTGGGCACGTAAAAAACCGACAGTGGCGCGGTTCAGTTGAGAGAGAACAACATCCACCTTTTCACGTGCAGAGGTCGTAAACATCCGCATGAAACCGGCACGTAGTCTCGGCAGGTCAAGACTGATCAAAAACAGCGCTACTAGATAGATGATAGTTGTGATTAGAAAGCCTGGAATAATGGCAGCCGCACCTAAAATGCCTTTGGCCAGACTGGATGCCGAATTGATTGCCCACGTTTTTAATCCGGCGAATACGGATTGGATTTGGACGACCGCTTCCACTGGCAAGGAGGCGTAGTACGTTTCCCAGCTCAGCAAATACGATTCCACCAGCTCAAATAGATGCTGAGAAAAAGCAGGAAGCCGCTGTGCCAGATCAATTCCCTGGATGACGATCTGGGTGCCGATCCAGTATAGTCCGAGGCCAAAGCTGACAAGGAACAGGAGGAAACAAATGATAACCGAGCCGAGCCGGTTCACTTTGATGGTGCGAATGAGAAACAGGACTAATGGCTCCAGCAGAATCGCCGTTAAAAGGGCGAGTAAAAACGGGATCGAATAGGGCAATAAATATAGAGCGATGGCAAGTACAATAATCAACAATAGAATTTTCCGAATCGTCATCAAAAGGCTCCATTCTCTTTGCGGTCGGGTTAGATAACTGCTCACTTATTTTAGCATTTTTTCCAGAGGCAAAACAATCGGTCCGCATCAGACTGGGCTTTTCGCAAAAAGTCAAAAAAATAAGAGTAGAGAAAAGAATAGAAAAAAGCGAGCTCTCAAAAATTACGTGATATGATTTTAATCTATATAATCGCTGATAGTTAAATCAGTGAAGAATATAGCGTTGCAAAACGACAATCTAATTCTTATAGCGAGGTGTCAGAATGAAGCGGTTTGGATTAGCGATTCAGATTGTCATCGGTCTCATTCTGGGTATCCTGGTAGGGGCCATTTTCTTTGGCAACCCGGCCGTGGCAACCTATTTGCAGCCAATTGGTGATATTTTTCTTCGGTTGATTAAAATGATTGTCGTACCGATTGTCATTGCCACTCTAATCGTTGGGGTAGCAGGAGTAGGGGACGTCAAGAAGTTAGGCAAGATCGGCGGAAAGACGATTCTCTATTTTGAAATCGTTACCACGATCGCCATTGCGGTTGGTCTTTTAGCAGCAAACCTGTTTCAACCGGGTGTGGGCGTGGACATGTCCCATCTGGCAAAAACGGATATTCATACGTATGTAGAAGCGGCTGAATCGACACAAAGTCACAGCATGATTGATACCTTCGTGAATATTGTTCCTAAAAATATTTTTGATGCCATTGTCCGTGGAGATATGCTGGCCATCATCTTTTTCTCTGTTTTGTTTGGCCTCGGGGTAGCTGCGGCAGGTGAAAAAGGAAAGCCCGTTCTCGCCTTCTTCCAGGGTGTAGCAGACGCGATGTTCTGGGTGGTAAATGCAATCATGCGTTTTGCTCCGTTCGGGGTTTTTGCCTTGATTGGTGTTACCGTTTCCAAATTCGGTCTGTCTTCGCTGGTACCGTTGGCTAAGCTGGTCATTCTGGTCCACTTGGCGATGATCTTCTTTATCCTCGTGGTCCTGGGCGTCATTGCCCGGATCAGCGGAATCAAGATCACCATGATTTTGCGTGTGCTCAAGGATGAATTGCTCTTGGCGTACTCCACCTCCAGCTCGGAGACTGTACTGCCGAAGATCATGGAAAAAATGGAGCGGATGGGCTGTCCGAAGGCGATTGCCTCGTTTGTAATTCCGACCGGGTATTCGTTCAACCTGGATGGCTCCACGCTCTACCAAGCAATTGCAGCACTGTTCATTGCCCAAATGTACGGAATTCATATGCCAATTAGCGCACAGATTACGCTCATGCTGGTACTCATGGTTACCTCGAAAGGAATTGCCGGTGTACCGGGTGTATCGTTCGTCGTACTGCTGGCTACCTTGGGCTCTGTGGGAATTCCGCTCGAGGGACTCGCCTTTATCGCTGGTGTCGACCGTTTGCTGGATATGGCTCGCACCGTTGTAAACGTAGTCGGAAATGCACTCGCTGCCGTTGTTATCTCCCGCTGGGAAGGGCAGTTTGATAGAAAGAAAGCAGACAAATACGTTCGTGAAGTGAAAACAGAAGCAAGCGCAGCGTAAGTAGCTGCGTATAGAAGAAGCCCTTTGCCAGGTATTATCTGGCAAAAGGCTTCTTTTTGTGCATCTCTGTCTAAAACGTGAAGTCCGGTTAGGTACCTCTGAATACTGTTTGTGTAAAACTGGATCCTCTTTGGGGCGCCATCTATAAACGGCACTATTTTTCCAACATATCGAATGAACCTTACAGAAGACAATTGCGGTAACCTCTTGAAATACTCGGGGCATTTATGACCTCTTTGTACAATATATTTTTTGTCGTTCCCTTGTAACAGGAACTGTTGTATATTTTTAACAATTAGTAAGGAGGTGGTAGTAATGAGTAAATTGAAACCAAGTGCTGATTTTACTCCTATTGCTCATCGCTATGACGAGACGAGAAATACTCCAGTACAGATACTGAAAGATGCCTATGAAACGTTACAAGAAGTAGGGATACTCCCAGAGAAGTCCCAGATACTAGACGCAGGTTGTGGTACGGGCCAACTTTCAATCCCTTTGGTAGAGAGTGGTTTTTCTGTTTGTGGTGTAGATATTTCTGAGGCTATGATTAAAATTGCTCAATCTAAGATTCATCCGAGTAGTAACGCATCATACGGTGTTGGAGATGTACAATCTTTATCTTTTACTAATGATTCATTCGATGCGGTTGTCGTGTCAAAGCTCTTTCAACACGTTGGTAACTGGCAAAGATCTATTGACGAATTAATTAGGGTGACAAAACCTGGAGGCTACATCATCCATATAAGGGATCAGGGAGCATTTCGAAACACAGTCCGTCGAAAAATGGAAGAACTGGCTAATGAAGCAGGCTTTAACAATCGGTATGTGGGTGTCCAGAACAGAGAGGATATTCAAAAACATTTCTTATCAAATGGGTGTAGTTTAATTGAAGTTGGATTTAACAAGTTAACATGGGAAAAACAAGTTACCTATGACCTTTGTTTAACTGAACTGAGAGAAAAGTTGTTTGCAGAATTTTGGGTTATTCCTGATGAATTCTATAACGGATTATTACAAAAATTGGAAGCTTGGATAAACGTCCAACAACTTGGTCGTGAAACTAATGAGAATTTATTATGTCAGTTAAAAATTGATGTTTTCAGGGTAAAGTAAAACAAATCCATTGGATTCAAAAGTCATAAGAAGGTAAGTTGTTAAAACAAATGGGTATCGATAGTTAAACAAACACAACGGATAGCTGCTAATCTGTTGTGTTTGTTTATTTTTCCGTATCCCTATACGTGCTTAAAAGATACATAAATCAATACGCGATATCCCAATATTAAATGCAGTACAAACCATCAACAGCAGCAGACTAGGAAAGAGTAATAAGTGTACTTTCGGTTGGATAGGGGTAACTCTTGATCACAATTCCTTTCAATATTGCGAAAATAATATCAATATTGCCAAAGCGCTACCATCGAGCATTTCTATATTTTGTAGAGTATTTTTAGCAAAAATGAAAAAAGGATAGCAGAAAACTGTAGATTTTATAAGGATTTCAGAACTGGCACAACATTTGCAATGTAATATCTGCATACAACTGGAAGGAGGAAGAAAGAAGAACATAAATCAGATTTCGAAAATGAGGAGGCGTAACAGTAGATGAAATACATATCAAATCTAGTGAAAGTGAATAAGGATCCTGGGCATGGCTCCCATATCTCCCCTGTTTATATGACTTCAACGTTTGTTTTTGATAATGCAGATATAGGAGCAAAACGCTTCGCTGGAGAGGACCCCGGATTTATGTATTCACGCCTGGGAAATCCAAATGTACGAGAGCTGGAAGAGAAGGTAGCAGGATTGGAATTTGGTGAAGGCTGTCTGGCGTTCTCTTCTGGGATGGCTGCCATAACGGGTTGCCTTTTGGGAATTTTGCAGGCAGGAGATCATGTCGTTGCACACACAGCGCTGTATGGAGCGACACACGCTTTTCTCGCCAAAACAGTAAAGAAGTTTGGGATCGATGTAACATTTGTGCCATTTAAGTCAGGGGAAGAGCTTGAACCATACATTACAGATCGAACGAAAGTGATCTACTTTGAAACTCCATCCAATCCGACCCTATCCTTGGTGGATATGAAGAGTGTGGCAGCGATTGCCAAGCAAAAGGGCGTACTGACCGTTGTTGACAATACATTTTTGTCCCCGTATTTGCAAAATCCGATCCTTTGCGGAATTGATATTGTCGTACACAGCGCAACAAAATATTTGTCCGGTCATGGTTATCTGATTGGTGGACTAGTGATTTCGAGTAAGAACATAATTGATCCGATGAGAAAAGAAGTGCAGAAGACAATGGGAGCAAATTTGGCTCCTATGGATGCATGGCTTCTCAATCAAGGGATACGTACATTACACATTCGGATGGATCGCTCGCAAGAAAATGCACAATTGCTGGCTGAGCGCCTGGAAAACCATAAGGCAATTGAGCGGGTTTATTTTCCCGGTCTAGAAAGTTTCGAAGATAAAACGATCATGGAGAAACAAATGAAAGGCCCGGGAGCAATGATTTCATTTGTCTTGAAGGACGGATACAAAGCGGGTGTTACACTTATGAATTCAGTGAAATTATGTACCTTAGCCGTTTCTCTAGGGGACGTAGGCACGCTGATTCAACACCCGGCATCGATGACACATGCAATTATACCCAAAGAAGAAAGAGAAAAAGCAGGTATCGATGATGGACTCGTCCGTTTTTCAGTTGGAATTGAAGATGTAGAAGATATATGGAGCGATCTGGAAAATGCGTTAGGTTAACGGGTGGAATCAAACCTGGAAAGTTTTTTTCAATCCTGCAAAAGCCAAAGAGTCGAATATTGCTGGTTTTTCTGATGAAGGTTCGCAACATTGAAAAAGTGATCAAAAAGTCAGCCCTAAAAACGTTGATTTTATGCGGTTGTAAGATTGGCATAAGAATTGCTGTTGTAAATAATCAGGTACACAATATGAACCATGGAGGTTATGAACGTGAAGTATGATTTCGACGAAGTCATCAACCGCGTAAATTCAGCTTGCGAAAAGTGGGATGCTCTTCCTAATCGCTTTGGTGTAAGCGATGCGATTCCAATGTGGGTTGCGGATATGGATTTTAAGGCACCTCCTCCTGTCATAAATGCTCTGCATCAAAGAGTTGAGCACGGTGTTTATGGCTATACACTTCGACCTGATTCGTACTTTGAGGCGATTATGGATTGGATGAAAAGAAGACATCATTGGTCAATAGAGCGAAAATGGATCGTTCACAGTCCTGGCATACTCCCGGCCATATCCTTGATCATCAATTCTTTTACACACCAAGGGGATAAAGTCATTGTTCAAACACCTGTCTACCACCCGTTCTCTCGGATCATCAAGTCACTAGGGCGTCAAGTTGTCAATAACCCGCTTACATTTGAAAAGGGACGATACACAATGGATTTTGTGGATTTGGTAGCGAAGATTGACTCCACTGTTAAAATCTTGGTGCTCTGCAATCCACATAATCCGGTAGGGAGAGTTTGGAGCCAAGAAGAGTTGACGATGTTGGGACAAATTTGCATTAAAAACAATATTCTCGTAGTTTCAGACGAGATTCATTGCGACCTTGTTTACAAAGGACATGAACATACACCGTTTGCTTCTATTTCAGATGAGTTTGCCGAGCATTCTTTTACTTGCATAGCACCATCCAAAACATTTAATTTAGCGGGTCTACAAACTTCCTCTATCATTATTCCGAACGAAAAATGGAGAGATATTTTGAACCAGTCAATAAACAGTCTGAATATCGGTTCCCCGAATACGTTCGGGATTGTAGCAACAGAGATTGCCTATCAATACGGTGAAGATTGGTTAGAGCAAGTAATCGATTATTTACAAGGGAACCTGGATTTTCTTGTTCGTTACTTCCAAGAGAACATTCCGCAAATAAAAGTGATTCAGCCAGAAAGCACGTATTTAGTGTGGTTGGATTGCCGAGAATTAGGGCTTCCTATGGAAGAACTTGATACATTTATGCTTCATAAAGCGAGAGTTGCGATGAATGAAGGATATATTTTTGGAGAGGACGGCATCGGATTTATGCGAATGAATATCGCGTGTCCACGCTCCATATTAGCAGGGAGCTTACGTCAAATAGAAGAAGCCGTTAACTTTTTATGTAAGGCATAGCGTGAAAAAAGAATGGAGCAAACCTAAAATGTAAAATGGGAGGGCAATATGTCAGACTTTACCTACATTCAGGAATTTGTCCAAACATTCTCGGAAACGATTAATGAAGTGCTTGGTTTTGATGTAACCATACTTGATGACACCGGAATCCGAATTAGTGGAACAGGTGCATACCGATTTACGATTGGCGAACCATCACCAGAGGGGTCCCTACTCCGGATGATCATGAAAACGGGGAAACCCGCCATGACTCATGATGTTATAAAAAATGAATCGCAATGTATGAACTGTAAATTTCTTACACAGTGTAAGGTTTCCACCATCATTGGTTTTCCCATATTCAAACGGAATAGACCTGCTGGGGTCATAGGTATCATGGGTTTTTCCTCTGAACAGAAAGAAAGAATGATGAGAAACACCGAGACGCTATTAAATTTTTTGCATCATATGAGTTTTCTGCTTGAGAATAAACTTTTATTGATAGATAACAGTCAAGAATCAGGGTGCGATGCGTATGAGGATGCCGCGGCCTTAAAAAATGTTTCCTTTGATAGCATTGTAGGCCACAATTGTGGACTTCAAGATGTAATAAAAAAGGCAAGACGTGTTACCAACAGTCCCTCAACTGTTCTTATCAGGGGTGAAAGTGGAACTGGCAAAGAGTTGTTGGCACAAGCGATTCATTATGAAAGTAATCGAAGAAAAAATCCTTTTGTTGCCATCAATTGCGCCGCGATTCCTGAAAATCTTTTGGAAAGCGAATTGTTTGGTTATGAGGGAGGGGCTTTCACTGGATCAAGACGGGAAGGGAATATTGGTAAATTTGAATATGCCCACAAAGGGACGTTATTTCTAGATGAAATTGGTGATATGCCAATTTCACTGCAACCAAAATTATTAAGAGTTTTACAGGAGAGAACCATTGAACGTATTGGTGGGAAAAAAATCATTCCTATCGATGTAAGAGTAATAGCAGCTACACATAGAAATTTAGAGGAAATGGTGGAAAAAGGCACATTCCGAGAAGATCTGTATTACCGTCTCAATGTCATACCGCTCATTACCAAACCTCTAAAGGAACGCCGTGATGACATTGTGTTACTTCTTACCTATTTTATTAGAAAACATTGTAGAATTTTGAAAATAAATGAGCTCTGTATCGATCCCGTATTAGAGCAGTGGTTGATTCAATATGATTGGCCAGGAAACATTAGACAGCTGGAAAACGCGGTAGAATATATGGTCAATATAGCTGAATCAGATACGATAGATTTCAATGATTTACCGGATTACCTTGCGAAACAGGAGAATTTTGTTTGTTTGAAAAGGGGATTAAGTTTAGAACAAATGATTTCAGAGTATGAAAAGAATATTTTACAAACCTTTTATTTTGCCGAACCCTATAAAAATGATAAAGAAAAGATTTCACAAATGTTGCAGATTAGTCTCTCTACGTTATATAGAAAGCTGGAAAAATATCAGTTGGTTTAATGGACTTGTAAAATTTTGTTTATAAATATCAGAATATTTTTATTAGTGAAAACCAAATTCCCAAGAGAGAGGTGCATTTTTGTGAAAAAGCGTTCCATTTTAGTTGCTATCTCCTTACTCGTTTCCCTTGTGTTAACGGCATGTGGGGGGGCACAAACGGCAACCGGGAGCAAGAATCTACTTGAGCAAATTAAAGCAGATGGAAAAATTAAAATCGGTACTGAAGGAATCTATCCACCGTTTTCCTTCCATGATGCATCTGGAAAGCTGACTGGCTTTGATGTTGAAATCGCAGAGGAAGTAGCGAGCAGACTTGGTGTCAAGCCAGAATTTATTGAGACCCAATGGGATGGCATGTTTGCCGGACTTGATTCGAAGCGATTCGATATGATTGCAAATAATGTAGGAATTCGTCCTGACCGTCAGGAAAAATACGATTTTTCAGATCCTTATATCTTGTCAAAACCCGTTTTACTTGTTAATAAAGACAATGACACTATAAAAACATTTGCGGATATAAAAGGGAAAAAAGCAGCCCAGACACTTACTAGTAACTATAAGGACATAGCCGCATCCAAAGGTGCTGAGATCGTGGGAGTCGAAGGGTTTAATCAAGCCATTGACCTATTAACTTCAAAACGTGCTGAAGTGATTGTAAATGATGGATTGGCTGTTCTCGATTTCATAAAGCAAAAGCCTGATTCGCCTGTTAAAGTCGTAGCAGAGCTTGATGAACCTGCAATAATGGGAATGATGTTTAGAAAAGGCAATAAAGAATTGGTAGAGGCCGTAAGTAAAGCAATCTCCGACATGAAGAAAGATGGTAAATATTTGGAAATATCACAAAAATACTTTGGGACTGACGTATCCAAATAACGGAGGGAGTGTTTACATGTTTACAGATGACAGACTTCAACGAATCGTTGACATCGTTGTAAATTCTTTTCTCCCTATGTTAAAAGCAGGGATCGTTTTTACTGTACCATTGACACTCATCTCTTTTTTTCTGGGACTCATTCTTGCTTTGCTTACCGCACTGGCTCGGATCTCAGGAATTAAACCACTTGACGCTGTTGCAAGATTTTATGTATGGGTGATTCGGGGAACACCACTCCTAGTTCAATTGTTTATTATCTTTTACGGTCTTCCCAGTGTTGGGGTAACGATTGACCCACTTACGTCGGCTATTATCGGCTTTACGATTAGTGTTGGTGCCTATAACTCAGAGGTTATCCGGGCAGCAATCCTTTCCATTCCGAAAGGCCAATGGGAGGCAGGTTACTCAATCGGGATGAGCTACGCCCAAGCGTTAAAAAGAATTATTCTTCCTCAAGCAACACGGGTCTCTGTCCCACCCTTGTCAAATAGTTTTATCAGCTTAGTAAAAGATACATCCTTGGCTGCTACCATTACGGTTACCGAAATGTTTCGAGTCGCACAGCAAATTACAGCTACCACATATGAACCATTAGTATTGTACTGTGTCGCAGCCGTTATTTATTTGATGTTTAGTACAGTCCTTTCAGAAGCACAGGGACGTATGGAAAGACGATTCGATCGTTATGTGACGAGCTAATATAGGAGGAATGTACGTGATTGAGATGAAAAACCTGCATAAGCAGTTTGGACAAACAGAGATTTTAAAAGGTATCGATCTAAAAATAGAGGAAGGGAAAACGGTTTGCATCATTGGGCCGTCGGGGTCAGGAAAAACAACGCTGCTTCGTTGTTTGAATTTACTGGAGCTACCTACAAAAGGGTCGATCAACCTCGGAAAATTTACGTTGGATTTTGGGGATAAAAAACACATTACAAAAGATACCGTCATCAAGTTCCGCCAGCAAACAGGCATGGTTTTCCAGAGCTATAATTTGTTCCCTCATATGACTGCCCTTGAAAATGTAATGGAGGGCTTGGTCATCGTTCGCAAGCAAGAGAAAGAGTCTTCACGGGTAAAAGCGCTCCACTTGCTGGAGAAGGTCGGTTTAAAAGAACGGGCAAACCACTACCCCTCTCAGCTATCAGGTGGACAACAACAACGCGTAGGAATCGCCAGGGCGATGGCAATGGAGCCTGAAGTTCTGCTGTTTGACGAACCTACTTCCGCATTAGATCCTGAGCTGGTGGGTGAGGTTCTGAAGGTTATGAAAGAACTGGCTAAAGAAGGAATGACCATGGTTGTTGTAACGCATGAAATGAACTTCGCTCGTGAGGCAGCGGATAAGGTTGTATTTATTGATAAGGGTGTAATTGTCGAAGAAGGAACACCGGAACAAATTTTTGAACACACACAGCATGAACGTACATTGCAATTTTTAAACAAACTATGTTCGTAGAATCATGTAACGATAAAAGAGGAGGGTAATGATGTATAAAACCATTGTTCTAGGGACAGGTCCTGCAGGGTTAACCGCAGCCATCTATCTAGCACGTGCTAACATGAATCCTTTAGTCATTGAAGGACCTGAACCTGGGGGACAATTGACATTGACTACAGATGTTGAGAATTTCCCCGGTTTTCCCGATGGGATTATGGGACGAGATCTGATGCAGAACATGCGTGAGCAAGCAAAGCATTTTGGAGCAAAGTTTGAAAGGGGATGGGTTAAAAATATCGATCTTTCCAATTCCCCCTTTACTTTAGCGGTTGAAGGATTAGGAGAATTGAAAACCCAATCTTTAATCATTGCAACAGGGGCTTCTGCGAAACTATTGAATATTCCGGGGGAGAAGGAAAATATCGGGCGTGGAGTAAGCACCTGTGCAACATGTGATGGATTTTTCTTTCGAGGAAAGAAAATTATCGTTGTCGGTGGCGGAGATTCAGCTATGGAAGAAGCAAATTTTTTAACCAAGTTTGCTTCAGAGGTTCGTGTTGTTCACCGCAGAAACGAGCTTCGCGCCTCCAAAATTATGCAGGATCGCGCCCGAAATAATCCGAAAATTACCTGGAGTTTAAATTACATTCCTGAAGAAGTGATTGCAGGAGATAAATGCGTTACTGGCTTGAAAGTAAAAAACAGCGATACAGGAGAAGACGAAATTTTGGAATCGGATGGTATTTTCATAGCAATCGGACATAGACCGAGCACAGCTTTTTTAGACAATCAAGTCAAAACGGACGATATGGGATATATCCTCGTGAATCCGGGTACAACCGAAACCAATATTCCTGGTGTATTCGCCTGCGGGGATGTTCAAGATCACAAATACCGCCAAGCCATTACTGCTGCAGGAAGCGGCTGCATGGCTGCTCTGGATTGCGAAAGATATCTTGATTCACAGGGGTGAGCATACAGGGCATTTTGGTGAAGGGGGGTGGTTTAGCAATCGTGTTATACGGAATATTTACAATATTAGGAATTGTGGAGGGGATAATGGATGAGAGAGATCAAAACAGAGCAAGAGTTTGATGAGGCGATTTTATCAACAAAACCAGTCGTTGTTAAATTTTATGCCGATTGGTGCCCGGATTGTCAGCGCATCGATCCATTCATGCCAGCTGTGGAAGAAGCGTACAGAGAAAAGATTGATATGATCGCAGTAAATCGAGACCATTTTGCAGACTTAGTAGAGAAGCTAGATGTGTTTGGAATCCCCAGCTTTATTGCTTTTCAAGAAGGGAAGGAACTGATTCGCTTTGTAAGCAAACTCGGAAAAAACCAGGAAGAGGTTGAGCAGTTTCTCAATCAAATCGTAGAGGTAAGTGGTAAATAATCATTTGCGATAGGGAGGATTGTCATTATGAAAGAGATCAAAACACAACAAGAGTTTGATGAGGCGATTTTATCAACAAAACCAATCGTTGCTAAGTTTTATGTTGATTGGTGCCCGGATTGTCAGCGAATCGATCCATTCATGCCAGCTGTGGAAGAAGCGTATAAAGAAGAGATCGATATGATCGCAGTAAATCGAGACCATTTTGCGGAACTGTTAGAGAAGCTAGATGTGTTTGGAATCCCCAGCTTTATTGCTTTTCAAGAAGGGAAGGAACTGAGTCGCTTCGTAAGTAAACTCGGAAAAAGCCAGGAAGAGGTTGAACAGTTTCTCAATCAGATAGTAGAGGTAAGCGGAAAATTACAGAAATAAATAATCATTCACTCGTATTACTCCTAAAACATCCCAAGCATATTCCTGCTTGGGATGCTACTTTCTAAGTGGCTGATGAATCGATTACGAAGAGGATTCAATCCTTATGACGAAAGCTAGTGGAAATGGCGGGAAGGAAGAGAACAGGGAGGTTTTACCTATGAGCATGATGCAAGAGGCGCAAATGAAGAGTCCTTTGCACACTCTGCCAAGGCTTAGCGCCATGC
Organism: Brevibacillus sp. NRS-1366; assembly: GCF_050467985.1. Taxonomy (NCBI): domain Bacteria; kingdom Bacillati; phylum Bacillota; class Bacilli; order Caryophanales; family Paenibacillaceae; genus Brevibacillus; species Brevibacillus sp. NRS-1366. The sequence goes on from NZ_JBITPN010000002.1 coordinate 263,311, forward strand.
TGGATAGAGAGATTTGGATCAAACGTGATGACGCAAACGGCGATATTTTAACAGTAGGAAACAAAAAGCGAAAGCTGCAATACCTGCTGTCAGACGCGATTCAAAAAGGAGCAGACACGGTCATAACGACAGGTGGCCCCAATTCAAATCACGCTCGAGCGACGGCAGCTATGGCTATACAGCTAGGTTTGAAACCTATTCTTGTATTAGGCGGCCACAAACCGGAGAGCAAAAAAGGAAATCATCTTTTGAACCATTACATGGGAGTAGATGTTGTTTTTTCAGGAGCGAGTACGCATGAAGAGATGGAGAAGGCATTGAACCAGCACGTGGAAAAAGTGAAGGCGGAAGGATTGCGACCTTATGTTATCGGGGTAGGGGGGTCAAACGGTTTGGGTTCATTAGGCTTTGTAGACGCCTACTTTGAGCTGAAAGAGCAAGCGACAGAAAAGAAAGTGCAGTTCGACTGGCTTTTTGCGTCAGCAGGCTCCGGAGGAACGATCGCTGGATTGATCTATGGATGCTACCTGCACAAAGACGCCACCCGGATTGTAGGGGTATCGCCCTGGCTGCGAACTGCTGGTATCAAAGCCAAAATTGAATCTTGCTTACACGAAGCAGTCTCCTTAAAAGGCGATGGCCGAAAGCTTCATCTTGATGATCTCCCCGTGTACATACATGACGAATACATCGGAGAAGGTTATGGATATCCTACGGACGGCGGAATGGAAGCCCTTCATTTGCTCGCGAGCAAGGAAGCCATTTTGTTGGATCACGTCTATACAGCAAAAGCGATGGCGGGCTGTATTGATTATATCCGCAAAGGAAAAGTAAGACCTGGCGAAAAGGTATTGTTCTGGCATACAGGTGGAACTCCAGGACTCTTTGCGATCAGTGGCTGAACAAAGAGGTACACGAATAGCCCACGTTTGAGAAACCAAGAATTATTAGCTCTAATGGCGAAACAATCGGGACGATTAAAGCCAAACAAAATAAAGATGTAGACTGAGACAATTAAGTCAAAGACTGACGATGCGTCACTAAAGCTAACGGAGAACGGGAGCTTAAACATAACACAGAAGGCTGCTGACGTTTTTTTAAGCGGCAGCCTTCGCTATGCTAACGTGCGAGCAGGATAGTTGAGCAATAGTAAGAATACGTAAAGTAGGTTTATTCAAATGTCAGAAATTGTAGAAACGTGAGGGTTACCTCAAATAAAGGATGGAGTAAAAGGCGGGGTGTAAGGTTATGAATGCGTTAGAACAATTACCAGGACCGGAAAGCCAGACACCAGAAGATTTCGTACAATTCGCGAAAGATTATTTCGAATTAGCACTGCCGGTAGAAATTGTTGAAAAAGTTTATGAGGGTGTCCCTGTTACTGTGGAGATGATTCAAATGCTAAACCCCGACTGTGCTACTGAGGAAGTTTATCGAGAGTTGGAATTATTGAGGTTAATTTAACGAAAATAAAAGATTGAGCTAACGGGGGCCGATCCCCGGTTGAGTACCGAGAAACGGCCGCTGCTTAACGCATCCTTTTTTACATGTTTACTTGACAGGGATACGACCAAATGAACTGGATCTTTTAAGTTGCTGCTTCGGGTCGAAATTAGCGCGAAGGGAGGGCGTTATTGGCTTTTTTCTACGGGTGCTATCCCAGCCAAACTCTCCCCGGCAAAACAGTAACGGGGAGGACTTACGGTTGTGATGACACCGGAGAGGGGAGCGATTACCGGATTTCCTTCAAACGTACCCAAAAGCTCTCCTTCCATGCACGTCTCACCAGCGGTGGCTTCAGGGATAAATAGCCCGGGGTGCGGGGCAGTCAGCGTGGTGATCTCGTTGTAAAAGGCAACGGAGGAACCGGGGGAAGCGGCATCCACCAGGCCAAGGTGATGCAGGCAGCGGATGATCGCCCGGCAGCACTCCACAGCAGCAGGGATATCGATGGTTCCGCCGGGTTGACCCGCGGGCAATTCGATAATCAGCGCTTTTTGGCCGGCTCGGCACGATTCAACGAACAACTGCCCTCTGACCCCGCTTGATTGAATGACAATCGGGAGTGACAGCGCCTCCGCAAGCTCCCGAATTTCCGGATATTCCTTGTAGAGGGCGAGTGTATACGTGGTGCCTCCAGCACCGATGCAATGCAGATCGATCACATATTGTGCATCGCGCGTCTCTAGCCAGAGCGCATGGGCCAATTGCATGGTGGGGCTGCCCTCGGCCCTGCCGGGGAAAATGCGGTTCATATCGATCCCATCAAAAGGGGAGACGCGCGTTCTGTTTCGGAAGGAGGCGGGATTGCAAATCGGGATGACTTTCACGAGGCCGTTGATCGTCTGCTGATTAAGCTCCTTCATAAGCAGCATAGCAGCGTGAACAGCCGTCTGCTCATCGCCGTGGACAGCAGCTGTTACGGCAACGCGCGGTCCATTCCCGTTACCGAATTCATGTACGGAAAAGCTAGTGACGCTTGTCTGCTCAAACATTACCTCACGCATGAGGGAAAACCTCCTTTTCCTTACCGGTACTTATCATGCAATGAAACGTTTAAATAGTCCACTCCCGGCCGGGTCAGCTTAATTCCCACCCTGCCTCTTGTCGTAACGACATATCCCCGCTGCTCAAGGGCTTTCAGCCGGCTGCGTATTTGCTGCTCCGATAAATCCCTGTGCCATTCGTGCGTCTTCTCCGCGATTTTTTTCCTGCCAATCGATTCCCCCTTCTGGTTAAACGAATGAATCAATTTCAAAATAAACAGGAATTCCTCTAGATCCACAGGCAGCTCTTCTACCTGTGGGAGGGGGGCGGCTGTTTTTGCCGGTACTAGGCTCGCAGCTAACAGTGGCTCCTTCTGGTGCTTCTGTTGGAAAAAGCTTTCATCGGGGATATCATTCATGGTGATGATCGTCCCGTCGCAAACGGCGAGCATGTAATCGATCGTATTTTTCAGCTCCCGCACATTCCCGTACCAGTGGTATTGCATCAATCGTGCCATCACCTCGGGGAGGAGCTGGATGTGGTTCCTGCCGCTTTGCGAGAGGAAGTGCTTCACGAGATGAGGGATATCTGCTTTCCGGTTGCGGAGCTCTGGCAAATGGATATACAGGATTTTAAGCCGGTGGTAGAGGTCCTCCCGAAACGTTCCATGTTCGATCATGTACAGCAGATTCCGGTTAGTGGCCGCGATGACACGCACATCGATCGGGATGATCTTGTTTCCTCCGACCCGCATGATTTCTTTTTCTTGTAAGACTCGCAGCAGTCTGGCTTGCAGCTTTAATGAGATGTCACCAATTTCGTCCAGGAAGATCGTGCCACCGTTCGCCTGCTCAAACAGTCCGATTTTCCCACCTTTTTTAGCTCCAGTGAACGCTCCTTCCTCATAGCCGAACAATTCGCTTTCCACCAATTCATCAGAAAGTGCGCTGAAATTGACTGCGAGAAACGGGCCGTCCCGACGCAGCGATTCGTTATGAATGGCGCTCGCATACAGCTCTTTTCCCGTCCCGCTCTCTCCTTCGATCAGCACGGTCAAATTGGTTTTGGCGATTTTTCCAGCGATCTGCGTGCATTTCTCGATGGCGGGGCTGTCCCCGCGAATATCGGAAAACGTGTATTTGGCGATGTAGCCCTTTTTCACCAGCTCGCGCCGAAACGTTTTTTCCATTTCAATCGTTTCGTGCGCATTTTTAAACGTGGCGACGATAGCACCCTCACTCTCCAAATAAAAGCGGTGGACGATCACATCGGTATGCAGGACGGAAAACCAGCCGGATTCCTCCGGCGAGTTGTTCAATACAAATGAAACCAGTTCGGAGTTTTGAAACACCTCTTGCAGGTGTCTGCCGAGCGCTTTCGCATGAAACATGCCCAGCATGTGCTGCAGGTTTTCGTTGAACACGGTAATGACGCCCTTGCTGTTGACTGCCAAAATCCCGTCGTTAACCCCGTCCAATACTTGCTTGAGATGCTTGTTCAACCGATCCGATTCTTTGCTCTTTTTGGACAGGTTTTTGCTGAGATCGATGATTTTTCGTATGTATTTTTCGGAAACGATGTCTCCCTTTTTCGCAAGTAAACCAATATGCTGAAGGATGGTCATGACGGTCGTAATATCAATCAAACGCGGGCCAATATTCACGATCTCCTTGATAAAGGAGGGGACCAGGCTTACTTCTCCCGGCGTGATGGCAAACTCTACCTCCGGGATGTTTTTTTTGCCCGGGTAGAAAGGGATATAGTTGATATGGTTGATTCCGAGCTGCAGCAAGGTTTCGATTGATTCATAGACGGTTTCCGGAGCATCGTTCACATACAATGCGTTTGTCTGTTCCGGTAGAAACAGCAGCTTGTCAATGTGCTCAAAATTGACCGTCCGCTTGGCGACTACGACCGTGCAGCCGCTTCCGATAAAAGGAGCCGTCTCTTCCTCGATGGCAGAGGTAGAGAGAATGATGAGCTGGTTGTGAAATATTGTCGGAATGCCTTCTTCATAGGAGTAGGCATAGATGCGGACGAAATCGCCAATCACGTCTTGAAGCTGCCGGACAAGCATTTTTCGCGTTTCCGTCGTTCCGGTCAATAAAATGAGCTCTTTGGCGTACATAGTCAGCCCTCCAATTCTTCCACATTAATGGCGGTTAATGGTTGTAAATGTTTATATTTACCGACGTTATTTTTAACCATTATAGGAGGGAAAAAGGTGATTTGTACACAAAATATAGAAAATTTAAAATATAACCAGCTCCATCCTCCACTATTTTCAAGTTGGCACAGTCTTTGCTTAATAGGATTCCTGACAGGTTGAATCAACTTGTTTATACACTACACATGAAGGAGGGGGATGTTTTTTGAAAAAGAAGAGAAGCTTCCTTACCGGACTGAGCTTTATGCTCGTTGCCGGAATGCTCGCCGCTTGCTCTGCGCCTGCAGAACAGGCAAAGCCCAGTACGGATACAGCAAGCGCGGGTAACACCGCGGCGCCGGCAACCAGCTCAGCGACAGAGACTACGCAGACAGAGAAAAAGGCAGAGGAAAAAACGATCACGTTAGCAGTCGAGGCAGAGCCTGTCTCGCTCGACCCGCAAAACGTGACGGATGGAAACTCCATCACGGTACAAAGAGCAATGTTTGAAGGACTCCTGACCTTTACAGACAAAATGCAGCCCGTGCCCGTTCTGGTGACCGATTACCAGCTGAACGAGAATGCAACGGAAATCACGTTCACCTTGCGCGAGGGTGTCACCTTCCATGATGGCTCGCCGTTTAACGCCGAGGTGGTGAAGGCCAACCTCGATTTCGTCCGAGATGAAAAAAATGGCATGGCAAGAAGAAGCTATTTCTCGTTTATCAAGGAAGTCGTGGTCAAAGATCCGACACACGTGACAATCGTCGCCAATGCCCCCAATTCGACGATGATCTCCTACCTGGCTCATCCCGCAGCCTCGATGAAATCGCTGGAGGTTCTGAAAAAGAAGAAGGCTGACCCTACCTTTAACCTTGACCGCAATCCGGTGGGCACAGGTCCCTATCAGTTTGTGGAATGGAAAGAGAATCAGCACGTGAAAGTTACCCCGTTTGCTAACTACTGGAACAAGGATCAGGCAGCCAGGGCTGATAGCATCGTGTATAAACCGGTCGTGGAAGCCGGCACGCGCATCAATATGCTGAAAGCCGGGGAAACGGACATTATCACCAAACTGCCGACCCTAAAAGCCAAGGAGATTGCCGCGGACAAGAAATTTAACGTCTACAAGACGCCCTCGCTAAACGTCTATTACGTCGGAATGAACCTGAAGCTGAAAAAATATCAAGACAAGAAAGTCAGGCAGGCCATGAACTACGCAGTGAACAAGGATGAGTTGATCGGCGGCGTGCTGGACGGCTACGGCACAGTGGCGGATTCCGCGATCGCACCCAACACCTACGGCTATTCGCAGCAAAAAGTATATGAGTATAACCCGGATCAGGCCAAGAAAATGCTTGCGGAAGCGGGGCTGAAGGACGGCTTTGAGGCAACGCTGTGGACCCGTAATTCCAGCGAGTTCATCGCGATTGCCGAAAATGTAGCGATGCAGCTGGGCAAGGTCGGAATCAAGGCGAAAGTCCAGGCGTACGAGAGCGGCACCCTGTTCGACATGCTCGACCACGAAAAAGGAACGGACCTGTGGATCGGCCGCTGGTCTCCGGGAACGGGGGAAGTTGATTACGGCATTCGCCCGAATTTCCATACGAAAAGCTTTGCGCCTGACAACAATAACTCCGGCTTCTACAGCAATGCGCAGGTAGATAAGCTGCTTGACGAAGCGATCATGACCGCGGGCAAGGACGACGCGATGAAAAAGTACGCAGAGGTGCAAAAAATCATTTATGATGACGCGCCTTGGGTATTCCTGCATGTGCCCGACCTCATCGTTGCGAAAACAAGCGCTGTTTCCGGCGTGATGGTGCTGCCGAGCGATACCGTGATCGTGAACACCGCTGAAAAGCAATAAGACCAAACACGTTGCGGGCATGTTTTCGCAGATTGCCTTCTAGATCGATTGCCAGCAACGGTTCCCTAAAGAGGTGAACTTTTTGTTTTCATTCATTATGAGGCGGACGGCTGGCATGGTGCCAATGTTGATCGTTGTTTCCATCATTTCGTTTTTATTCGTCCACCTGACGCCGGGGGACCCGATCCGCGTGCTGTATGGAAATGAAATCGATGCGGATACGTACCAGAAGCTCAAGGAAAAGGAAGGCTTCAACGACCCGCTCTACCTGCAATATGTGCGCTATATCGGCAAGATCGTCACTCAGGGAGATTTCGGCATTTCCTATCGCACGAAATCGAATGTGTCCGATGAGATCCTGCGCCGCTTTTCCTATACGCTTTTCCTGACGCTCGCCAGCATGGTCTGGGCGGTGGTGATTGGGCTTGTGGTTGGAATCCTTTCTGCCGTCAAGCGGAACTCGCTGCTAGATCGGGTCGGCATGGTGTCCGCTATCACGGCCCTGAGCATCCCGGAATTCTGGTTTGGCCTGATGCTCATGCAAATTTTCGCGGTGCAGCTCGGCTGGTTTCCGACGAGCGGGAGCGGAACCATCTCCCATCTGATTTTGCCTTCACTGACGCTGGGACTAGGCGTAGCAGCCATCATCGCCCGGTTTACGCGCTCCAGCATTCTGGAGGTGCTGCGGGAGGATTATGTCCGCACGGCGAGGGCGAAGGGGCAAAATCAATGGGTCATCGTGTTGACACATGTGCTGCGCAGCGCCTTGATTCCGGTTGTGACCATGACCGGCCTGCAGTTTGGCTTCTTGCTCGGTGGTGCCGTCGTCGTGGAGCAGGTTTTTGCTTGGCCTGGGCTGGGCTCCTACTTGATCGACTCCATTCTGACGCGCGATTATCCCGTGATCCAGGCGCTGATCCTGCTCTTTTCCGTGCAGTTTTTGGTGGTGAACCTGCTGGTCGATGTTAGCTACGGACTTTTAAATCCGCAAATTCGCTACGAATAACAAGGAGAAGGAGAGCGATATGCAGACAATGGAAAACCAATCTCCCTCGCCTTTTCGGACGTTTCTGAAAAAGTTTCGCAAGCAGCGCGTTGCGCTCTGGTCCCTGTTCGTCGTCGTGGGCATCGTTTTCGCCGGCGTGTTCGCCCCGGTGCTCGTCCCCTATGACCCGCATCGGCCCGTTACGGATCAATACAAGGAAAAAGGAATGGATGCGAGCCGGCTGACGAATGAGCAGGTGTCGGTCACAGTTTGGATGAGCGATGGAAGCAAAGCCGCTGACAGCGATGGAAGCGGGATCACCCTGGTGAGCGAGGATGGGCAGATCGCCGCGGCTCGGAAAACGGCAAGCGGGGCGTTCGTGTATGCGAACGGGGAAGGAACGACCTCTATCCTCGTATCCAACGGAGAGATCGCCACCCGCTTGAAAGTGGTCGTCTCCGGTCAGGATAACGGACGTCCCTATCTGTCACAGTTGGTGGCTACCGTGCCAAAGCAGCCTCTGCAAAATGGAGCGAGCGTGAAAGGCGACGTTGGTGCCATATTGACGGACGGCACGAAGTTGGCAGAGATGACGGATATCCTGGCCTTTGCAAAACAGTATGAGGCGGTGGAGGCTGCTGCGCCGGCAACGAGCGATGGCTTTGCCAATTCGGCAGAAGCCCCCGTCGAAAGCAGGTCCCTTTCATTCCAATCACTAACGCCCGCTGTAGTGGATGTGAGCCAGGATGGCACGATCACCGCAATCGGAGATGGGGAAGGGGTGATCAAGGTATCGGTTGACGGGATTTCGACCCTGATTCCGGTGGCGGTGAACCAACCGATTAGAAAGTCCATTCCGGTGCGGCTTGCGCCAGACAGCCTGGTTATGAACCTGATGAATGCGTATAAACACCAGCCTCCGTCCTCCCTGCACTGGTTTGGCACCGATCACCAAAATCGCGACATATTCTCCCGGGTCCTTTGGGGAACACGAGAAACGCTGCTGATCGGATTCGTTTCGGTCTCCATCGGCGCAGTCATCGGGACGGTGCTCGGGCTGATCGCCGGTTACTGGGGACGGTGGATCGATGGATTGATTACTCGATGTACAGATGTGCTGTTGGCCTTCCCCGGCATCTTGCTGGCCATCGCGGTGATCGCCCTGCTTGGACCCGGCATCACGAATATCATCTTCGCTGTGTCCGTCTTTACGATTCCGATCTTCATCCGGATCGTGCGGGGCAGTACGCTGGCACTGAAGGAGATGACCTATGTGGAGGCGGCGCGGTCCATCGGGGTCCGCGACTCGGTCATTGTCATGCGGCATATCTTTCCAGGTACGATGTCGGTGGTGATGGTTTATTTGACGATGCGGATCGGAACCGCCATTCTCATCGGGGCCTCACTGAGCTTCCTCGGGCTGGGCGGAGACATTACCGCTCCCGAATGGGGGGCTATGCTGAGTGCGGCGAAGGATAACAGCCGCAATTTGTTCCACCCTACCTTTTTTCCTGGCATCTCCATTGTGATCACCGTGCTTTGCTTCAACCTGATGGGCGATGGGCTGCGTGATGCGCTTGACCCGAAATTAAAGGAGTAGGAGGTGAACGCTCATGCAAGACATCATGCTGGAAGTAACCGACTTGACGGTCAATTTTCTGGGCGATGAGAAAGAATATACGGTCGTGAACAGCATTTCCTTTCATGTGAAAAAGGGGGAGACGTTGGGGCTGGTCGGGGAGTCCGGCTGCGGCAAAAGCGTTACCTCCCTGTCCATCATGAGGCTGGTGCCGACGCCTCCGGGGCGTATCGCGTCGGGAAAAATCCGCTACAAGGGCACCGATCTCCTCACTCTGAAGGAAAAAGAGATGAACGCGATCCGGGGCAATGAGATTTCGATGATTTTTCAGGAGCCGATGACGTCGCTGACCCCCGTATTCACGATTGGGCGTCAGCTGGATGAGGTGATTCTGCTCCATACGGATTTGTCCAAAAAGGCGGCGAAAGCGAAATCGATCGAGATGCTGAAGCTGGTCGGAATTCCACGTGCGGAGGAGATTTATGCCAGCTATCCACATGAGCTGTCCGGCGGCATGCGCCAGCGGGTGATGATTGCGATCGGGCTGGCCTGCGAGCCGCAGCTGTTGATCGCGGATGAACCGACGACGGCGCTCGATGTGACGATCCAGGCGCAAATTTTGGATCTCATGCGGGAGTTGAAGGAAAAAACGGACACCTCCATCCTGTTCATCACGCACGACCTGGGAGTCGTCGCCGAAATGTGCGACCGGGTGATCGTCATGTATGCAGGAGAAATTGTGGAGGAGGCAGATGTGGATACGCTGTTCCACAATCCGAAGCATCCCTATACCTGCGGGCTGCTGGAGTCGATCCCCAGCCTGCATGAGAAAAAGCACCGCCTGTTTTCAATCGGCGGACAGGTGCCGGCCGCCGGCTCGATCAGGATAGGCTGCCGTTTCCGTGACAGGTGCAGCGTTGCTTTAAAGCGATGCGAGGAAGAGGACCCGGATTTGGTTCCGCTTGCCAGCGGGCATTTGTGCCGCTGCTGGCTGTATGCGGAGCAAGGGGGACGATCATGAGGGATACGCTATTGGAGGTACAACGGCTGCAGGTGCATTACCCGATCAAAAAGGGCTTTTTCCAACGGACACAAGGGTATGTCAAAGCCGTGGATGACATTTCCTTTACGATCGCCCGAGGAGAGACCTTCGGTTTGGTTGGCGAGTCAGGCTGCGGCAAGTCCACGACCGGCCGGACTGTCATGAATCTGATCAAGCCAAGCAGCGGGCAGGTGCTTTTTGCGGGGGAAGATCTGGCCGCCCTGTCCCCGAGGCAGATGCTCACGAGGCGGAAGGACCTGCAGATGGTGTTTCAGGACCCGTACGCATCCCTAAACCCACGCCTGACCATCGAGCAGATTTTGGAGGAGCCGCTCACGGCCCATCAGGTTGGGGATGCGGCTTGGCGAAAGCGGACCATCATGCGGATGATGGAGGTATGCGGACTTAACCCTGCGTATCTGAAACGGTACGCGCACGAGTTTTCGGGGGGACAGCGGCAGCGGATTTGCATCGCACGGGCTTTGATCTTGAAGCCGCAGTTCATTGTGGCTGACGAACCGGTCTCCGCGCTTGATGTCTCCATCCAATCACAGATCCTCAATCTGCTCCAGGATTTGCAGGAAGAATTTCAGCTCACGTATCTGTTTATTTCGCATGATTTAGCGGTGGTGAAGCATCTGTGCAGCCGGGTCGGCGTGATGTATTTGGGCCGAATGGCGGAGCTGGGCACAGCGGACAGCATTTACAAGAATCCGCTCCACCCGTACACGAAGTCCCTCCTGTCGGCTATACCCGCTGCAGACCCCAGGCAGAAACGAGAGAGGATCTTGCTGCGCGGCGAAGTGCCGTCGCCAGCCAATCCCCCGATGGGCTGCGCATTCGTGACCAGGTGTCCGAGCGCGAAGGACATCTGCAAGCATGAAAGACCTCATGTCAGCAAGGTGGAAGACGATCATTTGGTCGCCTGTCATCTCTTTACGTAAGAGAGGAGACAAATATGGAAGAAACAATGGTAGTAGTCAAACGCGGCACTCAAATCGAAAGCACACACGCCGGGAGCATCGCCGTCATGGACGGGTATGGCAATCTCCTGTATAGTCTCGGAGACATCACGCGGATGACCTTTACCCGATCTGCACTGAAACCAGTTCAGGCTATTCCCGTTCTGCAGTCGGGTGCCGCGGAGCGCTTTCTGATGACGGATAAGGAAATCGCTATTTGCTGTGGTTCTCATAATGGAGAAGAGCAGCACACGCAGGTCGTCAAATCCATGCTGTTTCGCATCGGGCTGCAAGAGGAAAACCTACAGTGCGGCGCCCACCCACCATACAGCCAGGCGCGTTATCTGGAGATGGTGCGAAAGCAGGTGGAGCCCAGCGAAGTACATAACAATTGCTCGGGCAAACATGCCGGCATGTTGGCGCTGGCGATGCACCTGGAAAGCGATATCGCTACCTATCACCATTTGGAGCACCCCGTTCAGCGCAAAGTGGCGGAAAGCCTGTCGGAGCTGGCGGAGTTTCCAGAGGATCAGATGATGACGGGCATCGACGGCTGCGGCGTTCCCAATTTTGCCATTCCACTTCACAAATTGGCGCTCGTCTTCGCCAAATTGGCCAATCCCGACAACGTTGAGCCCCTCTCGCTTAGGCAAGCGATCAAGCGACTCACCCACGCCATGGTGCAGCATCCCGAAATGATCAGCGGGATGAATGATTTCTGCACGGAGCTGATGAGGGTCGGAAACGGAAAAATCATCGCCAAGGGCGGCGCGGAAGGTGTGTATTGCTTGGGGCTTCCACAGAGGGGGATCGGAATCGCAATCAAGGTAGAAGACGGTAATTGGAGGGCCGCCCCCCCGGCTGCTGTCGAGGTCCTGAAACAGCTGGGGGAGCTTACCTTGCAGGAGGAGGCGGCGCTGAAAGCTTTTCACACGCCTGTGATCGAAAATCGGAAAAGAGAGGCGGTCGGCAGCGTAGAGCCCGTCTTCCGGTTGAAAGCAGCAAACACCATTCACTAAGGGGGATATCATGATGTCGCTTGTGAAATGTAACGTCTCGAGGCTGCTCTCCGTTTTTCTGGCTTCCATTTTAATGGTGGCAGGTGTAGCGCAGGGAGCGTACGCGGAAGAAAGCACGGCAGCAGCAAAAGGAACGCTTGTCATAATCGGCGGGAACCTAGAAAAGAGCAATGCGGACATCTACAACAAAATGATTGAGCTTTCAGGGGGAAAGGAAAAGGCCATTATCGGGATTTTTCCCACGGCCAGCGGATCCATGACCTCGTCGAACGAGATGAAAAAAGATTTTGAAGCGTACGGCATTCCGGAGGGTAATGTCCGCATCATCGACATTACCGAAAAGAACTATGCCGAAAAGGTGAACAATGCTGGCGTAGTCGACGACATTTCCGAATGCACCGGGCTCTTTTTCGTTGGCGGTGACCAGTCGCGAATCACCAAAGCGTTTTATAATCCGGACGGTTCCCATACGAAGGCGCTCGATGCGGTGTGGGACGTGTTCAAGGAGGGCGGCATGATAAGCGGCTCGTCTGCTGGAGCGGCGATTATGTCCAATCCGATGATCCAGAACACCACCTCGTTGGAAACATTCGAAAAGGGAGTGACCTACGATGGGGACAAACCTGGATTGTGGGTGACGAAAGGTCTCGGCTTCTTTGAGGGCGGCATCGTCGACCAGCATTTCAGCAAGCGCGGCCGGATCGGCCGTCTCGTCGTGGCGCTGGTCCATGAAAAGATGAACTACGGCTATGGCATTGATGAAAACTCCGCGATGGTCGTGAAAGGCAGCGAGATCCAGGTGATCGGCGCAAGCGGCATGTTCCTGATCGATGTATCAAAAGCAAGCCTTACCAAGAAAGGCGCCTATGAAAACGTCGATGTTTCCTATATCGAAAAAGGGGACAAATACAATTTTGCCACCAAACAGTTTACCATGGACAAATCCAAAACGCTGATTCCGAAAGGGAAAGAGTATTACGAAGGGAATGCGCTGAACACCAACATTTTTGGTTCGGACGCTGCGAAAACGGCCCTGCTGGATGATTTGATCGATAATACAGAAAAGCAATCGCGCGGCCTGGCGTTCAGTCTCGACTCGAATAAGAAGGGAAAAGGCGTATCCGTCGTCTTCAGCAAAACCGCCGATACGATCGGATACTACGATGCCTCCGAGTATGCTTCCTCGGCGCTTCACGTCCGAATGGATATCATTCCGATTGAGGTCCAGGTAAAAGAGTCGAAATAATGAAATGTTTCACTTGTTTGCCCGAAGTAATCAGGCTCCATCCGTCTGTCAAAGCGGCACGCCGTTAACGTATGCGAACATATCCATTTATAAGCTGACGGAAGGAAGCAGCTTCAATCTCAATACGTGGAGCGGTTCGGGAGGGCTGTCATACAGCCTCGATGTGAACAATGGCGTCGTCACATCCTAGAACGGCAGCATCTACGGGACGTAAATAGGGAGTGTTCAATTGAAAGAGCCCTATCGATCTGGGTAAAAAAGAACCCCTGCCGAATACGGCAGGGGACAATTGTTGTAGTGGTACGTATGCTGGTATTACAATTTAAAAAGAACTCTTTTACGGAAGGAATATCCCTGTGAAAACCAAAACCGAGAAAGAAAAGATGTTAAACGGTGAGCTTTACCAGTCGGCTGATCCAGAGTTGGTGAAGGATCGTTTGAACGCACGCCGGTTGACACGGCTTTTCAACCAGTCGCTTGAAACCGAGGATGATCAAAGAAAAGAGCTACTTCGGGAATTGTTTGGCTCAACGGGAAATAATTTATATGTCGAGCCTACGTTCCGATGCGATTATGGCTATAACATCCATGTCGGTGAGAACTTCTTTGCAAACTTCGATTGCGTGCTCCTCGACGTTTGTGAAATTCGAATAGGTGACAACTGCTTCCTGGCTCCCGGCGTTCATATCTATACCGCGACTCATCCCATAGAGGCTCAGGATAGAATCTCCGGAGCGGAATTCGGTAAGCCGGTCACAATTGGCCACAACGTATGGATCGGCGGGCACGCGGTGATCAATCCCGGCGTAAAAATAGGCAATAACGCGGTTATTGCTTCCGGAGCGATTGTTACAAAGGATGTTCCTGATAACGTGGTTGTTGGTGGTAACCCAGCCAAGGTCATTAAACGAATTCAGATCAGATAGTGATGGATTTCCCATCAAATTTTGTCAGCGAGAAGCCGCAAAACTTTTCATTGTAGGTCTCCCTGTAATCCTTCAGGATCCCAATGGCAACCGATTCACCCAGCTTTAGCCCCTCTATTCCGTCTGAGCGCCAGTGTACACCGGCCGTGTCTCGGCCAAGAGCTATATTGGCGGCGAGTTTGTTCAATTCGTTGCCGATTGTCAGGGGTGTTCCCGAGTAAGGAAGCAATGAGAGGCCATCAGCACTGGCTTGGACCGGATTCGGGATCACGAACGATTCGTTGCTAAACGCCTTCAGCATCGTAACTCCAGCGCCGGCAATGCAGGCGTGTCCAGCAGGATAGGAAGTATGAGTAGGACAGCCTTCCGGATAGGCCATGGGCAGAAGGTAACTGCCAAACGTACTGAAGACCTTGGAAACTGCCTGCGACTGGAGTAGCTCCGAGTTGATCGGGTAACTGGCAGCGCCTGTCAAATGGTTGTGGACTCGCCCCCCGAACTCTTCCGGCCTAAGACGGCGATGAATCAGCCATTTCTGGAACCAGGAAGCCTCTAGTGCGGACCGTGCTGACCGAACCACAAAATCTAATATGTGTGGTCCGCCAAAGGTGACAAAACCGACCTGAGTCACCGAATTAAGATAAGGGTTGGCTGAATCCAGTGCACTCTGTCCTAATCCAAGAAGAATCAGACAAGCAGCTAGAAAACCTTGGAACGTGAAGTCACGATGAACCCATTCACTTAAATCTCGACCACTGCGGATATAACGAGGCGTTGGGTCGAATACATTCTGCGCAGCTGGAGCCATTCCGTTCTGGATATCCAGCCATTCCTGATACGAAGTCATGTGGTTATCGCCGGCCACGGTGGTTCGATATCGCTGGATGACCGTTGTGGCCCCGTTAGGGATGTTCTTCCACAGAAATTGGGAGATATAGGGCCCCACCAGGTCTCCGAGTGTATTCCCCCGGAACAAGGTCCCCGTGGTTACCGCTCCGCCGACTTTTGGACCACGAAAATCGGAAAAGTTCGATAAATCAGATGAAGCAGCAATCGTCAGCGGGTTCGTACTGAATTCTGCAAAAGGCACATCGCGGGTCAGCGCCTGCCAGTAAAGTTCCGCCATCTCACTGGCCGCCCAGGCACTGCTGAAGGCAGGGGGTGCAATCATGCCCAAATGATGGGAATCGGGTCCCGCCAGATCGAATGCATACGCTCCCTGGGGATTCGTAAGCTTTACAACACCGCCTAAAGGGATAGATTCAAAATCTGCCGGATCACCAGTCTTTAACGCCTTCATGAAGGACTCATAGGCTTTTAGGTCAACTTCGCCGAGGCCATTGTGAGGTAAACCCTTGGAATAGTTGCCGATTTTATTTGAATACAGTTCTTCATCTCCGTTGCACGGATGGGGCGGGAGAGGACGATCCTCTTGGAACTCCGCTGCTTCCTCACGAATGGAAGCTGATTGTTTGCGACGGACCTTCGCTTTTACCGGACCGATTTCACACGATTTCCGTTTGTCTTTTTCATCTTTTTTCATAATGAACATCTTCTCCTAAGTATGACAATGACATCAATGTAGTATATTGTTTTTACATGTATTGGCAATGGGTGCTCATCCTAATCAGCTTCGATTTGGTCCAGGGAGTGGGGAAAATCAAAACATGTGTGACTGCATTAAAGGGTTTGCTCCGCGATCTTACTCGGTCGCCCATCGCGAATACCAAGAAATAATTAAGAGGACTCCCTGTAAAGCTACATAAAAAGACACTTCAATCTTTAAGGATTGGAGTGTTTTTTGTATGATCCAACAAGAAAGCTGGAGCGTTTTCTCCGTTTTTCTCTCCTCCACTACAGCCCGACAGACGCATACCCGCACTTTAGGGTTGACACCATTTGCTGGAAGCATTACTATGATACCAACAACTTAATATTAACATTTTGATAATAACAAAATAGAATTAACGATTCTAGATAACGAGGAGTAGTTTGCGATGAAAAAATCATCCCCTGTAAACAAACAAGGGCAAACAGAACAACAATTTCTTCGCGATTACGATGCAAGCCAGTTTGAGCGACCATCGGTGACTGTCGACATGCTCGTTTTTACCGTTGCGGACGAAGAGGAGCAAAACTATAGAAAGCTCTCCCCGAAATCATTGAAAATTTTGCTTGTCAAACGGGGAGAGCATCCCTTTTTGGGCCAGTGGGCATTACCAGGAGGCTTCGTTTCAACAGAGGAGAGTCTGGAAGAAGCAGCCAAGCGTGAACTGCGTACGGAAACCAATATCGACAACATTTATTTGGAGCAGCTCTATACATGGGGGGATGTTGGGAGAGACCCTCGCACCCGGGTAATCAGCACCTCCTACATGGCTCTGGTAGATAGTGAAGCCATGGAAGTAAAGGCTGGAGATGACGCAGCAGATGCGGAGTGGTTCCGGATCGAGGATAGATGGGTGCGCGAGACCAAAACGGCGACTGCCGACGGATCTATCAAAGAAAAATGGGTGGAGCTGAGGCTCAGAAGCGAAGGCGAGGAGCTGTCTGCGACGATCAAGGTGACCAAAACAGTCGCAGGCCGAATAGTCCGGGAGACGAGGGAAATCGTGGAGGCGAGCCAGCTTGCCTTTGATCATGCCAAAATTATTCAGTATGGGCTGGAGCGGCTGCGAAACAAGATCGAATACACTGACATCGCCTTTGCACTCATGCCAGAGCTGTTCACGCTATCAGAGCTGCAGCAGGTGTACGAGGTAATTTTGGGCAAGGAGTTGTTGGCCGCCGCATTTCGCAGGAAGGTAGCCGATAAAGTTTTAGAAACCAATCAATATCGAAAACATGCAGGGCACCGGCCGTCGAAATACTTCCGGTTTAATCCGGAGTGGATGGATCAGACGTAGCCCGCTATTAGGGAGGAACCAAACATGAAGCAAGGACATAACCGCAATAGGCGCGTGAAAATAGCCCAAGAAACGCTGCAAATAGTAGAGCAAGGCCACTATGTAAACAACGACGGACAAAAAATCAGCCTGTCTGAGGAGCTGTCCTACGCGATCAGCCATTCGCGCTTGTATCGACCAGACGATTTGAACCCACAAGCATTGGCGAATGTGGTCAACGAGGCAGGTGCGGTGATCGAGGTATCTGCCGAATCAAGTCTGGAAGCAGCGAGGCGATCAGGCTGAGCAACTGCTTGCTACTCCCTATTTGCTTTCTTTTATTACAGCTCCAGCGGTGAATGCAGGTGTTGTTCGGGAGAGGGAGCCACAGAATGCTTGGATGATCGGCCAGGTCATGAAAGAGCGGATCCGCAAAATACTGCGAATGGCAGCCATCCATGGGCACCGAACGATTATTTTGGGAGCTTACGGATGCGGGGTTTTTCGTAATCACGCCGATGAAGTGGCTGATTACTTTGCGGCAGTATTAATGGAAGAAAAGTACGCTCAGTACTTTAAACGCATTGTCTTTGCGATTTATGACAACTCTGCTCGTCAGGAAAACCTGCGGGCATTTAAGGAGAGATTCGCATGAGTGCCAAGCGATTTGACCTATTCTCGGACTGGAGCTGGTTTGAGCGTCTGTGGCTGCTCTCTTTCACCCTGATTTCGGTCTATCTGTTTTTTGCCCTCGATGATACGGTTATCGGATTGTGTGCTTCGCTGACCGGCATGCTCTGCGTCGTGCTCGTCGCCAAAGGCAAAACGTTCAATTACTACCCGGGCATCGTCAATGTGGTGCTGTACGCTTTTATTGCTTACGGTCAAAAATATTATGGCGAAGTCATGCTGAATCTTCTCTATTTTTTACCGATGCAATTTATTGGGCTCATGATGTGGCGCAAAAACCGGGTGTCGGATGTAAGGCAAAACGATGTCAAAGTAACTGTTTTGAGCAACCGTGCTCGTATCGGGTGGAGCTCACTTTGCATCGCCGCAACGATTGTCTACGGTCTGGTGCTGAAGCAAATGGGTGGTGCCCTGCCCTTCGTAGATTCGCTCACTGCCATTCTCTCTATACTTGCGATGATTTTTATGGTCAAGCGGTTGGTTGAGCAGTGGGTCGTTTGGGTCATCATTGATTTGTTTACGATCTACATGTGGCTGGTTGCGTTCCTTGGGGACGGCAATGATGTCTCGATTCTCGTCATGTGGTGTGCATACTTGGTGAATGCGGTATACGGCTTGAGAAATTGGATCAAGCAGTATCGCCTGCGAAAGGAGGAAGAGGTATGGGTACAGTAGGCTTCATTGGCGGAAAGTTTTTGCCGCTGCATCAAGGACACGTCTACGCGATTACGCAGGCAGCCTGCCGCTGTGATGAGCTGTATGTCGTCCTCTCCCATAGCCCGCAGAGGGACCGAAAGCTGTGCCAAGAGGCAGGGATCAGGGAGCTTCCTTACGAAGTCAGGCTGAGATGGCTATCTACCCTCGTAAAAGACATGGAAAATGTGCATGTGCTGGCAGTAGAGGATCAGGCGGATAGTGACGAAGCGTATGACTGGGGGGATGGAGCGGCGGATATCAAACGCCAGATCGCCAAAAAAATTGATTTGGTGTTCAGCTCGGAAGCAGCATACGAACCGATTTTTCGCCGCTTGTATCCGGATGCTGAGCATGTCATCATTGATGCCGCGCGCAGTCATGTGCCCATCTCTGCGACCCAAATCAGAACCGAGGGCGTGTTTCGGCACTGGGAGCACATACCAGCTTGCGTCCGGCCCGATTTTGTGAAAAAGGTAGTGATTGTGGGGACGGAGAGCTGCGGGAAATCAACATTGACGCGCTATCTCGCGAAGATCTACAACACAGTGTTTGTGGAAGAGTACGGGCGCACCATGTGCGAAGAGATTGGCGGCTGCGAAACGATTATGACCAAGGAATATTTTCCTTACATTGCATACGGTCATAAAATGAAGGAATTTGAGGCGCTGAGGCAGGCAAACAAACTCTTGTTCATTGATACGGAAGCGATTGTCACTCAGTTTTACTCAGAGCTGTATGCGGATCAATCGTTCGCGGTCCTTGATCAAATGGCGAATGAGCAAGAGTACGACTTGTGGCTTTTCATGGAGCCAGATGTGGCTTGGGTGGAGGATGGGCTGCGGGTACATGGGGAAGAGCGTGTGCGCTGGGCCAATCACGAAAAGCTGAAGCAGATGATAGATGATCGAAATATCGCGTACGTAACGATCGCGGGCACTTATCAGGAAAGACTGACCAAAGCAATCCAGCATGTGGATGAACTGCTGCGGGCCACTTCCCAACAGAGTTGATTTTTTGCTAGACTAAAGTCAGCAAACGATTCTGACATAAGAAAGGAGCCGTGGCTGCATGCAGACGATCGTACAACCGCTGTCGCCTTTGAGCTTGAAAGAATGGGCGGTCGCTGTCAAAGCCCTGGGACAAGGGGAGCAAATCATCACCATTCGCAAGGGTGGATTATACGAAGAAACCCGAGAATTCCGTTTGGAAAATAATCAATTTTACTTGTATCCGACCTATGAGCACCAGAAGCGGGACATGGTCAAGCCAGCCTATCATCATCTGCTCGATGCGACCTTGGAAGGCTGGACGAGTGATCAGAAAACAGTAGCAATCGAGTATTTTGCCGAAGTGACTGACGAAGCCAGGCTAATGGATGAAGCAAAGCTGCGTGCACTTTCCCCGTACCATATTTGGACAGACAACTTCGCGGATGTCCGCCTGCACTGGAAGAAAAAGCAGCCTCTCCATATTTTATTTGTGCGCATGTATCGCCTGCAGCAGCCTGTCATAATCCCAATCGAGGCTGCTTACCAAGGCTGCAAATCGTGGCACGACCTGCTAGCGGAGATTCCGAGACATGATTTTCTCCCCGTGCTAGAGGGCGATGCGTTTGCGCAGAAAAAAGCAGAGATCATGGAGATTTTGCAAAAGTAAAGTTTGCGTCCTCATGTTCGCTTTTGCGGGCAACATGAGCTTTTTCAGTCACCAGCAAAGCAATGGAGCCGACTGACCCACATAGGGGACAATCGGCTTCCTCATCACTCGTTTACATTATTCAGTATCACCGTTCAAATCAATATACAGTCTTACACTGTTCGTTACGACCACCCAATCGTATATCTTTTTTACGCGGATGACTTGTGGCTGGAGATTTCCGGGCAGCGGTGTCGGAGTGGGAGTAGGTGTAATCGTAATGACCGTAACCAAAAATGAACAGGAAGTGGAATCGGCTGCATTGCAGGTCACGGTGGTCGTTCCCAAAGGGAAAAAGGAGCCCGAGGGGGGGGGAGCATATCGTGCCGGCAGGGGAGGCAAAAAAGACAAATGCGCCGGTCTGCCCGGCCTCAGCGTCTACCGTAATATCTGGCGGACAAACTTGACCGATTTTGAGCACGAACGCATTGATGAAATCCGGGCTGGGATCGCTCATCTGAAAAGCACCCGGGGTCGTAGGGAAGTTGGAGGCGAATGTATCTCCTGTGATGTACACGTCAAGCAATGGATCAAGGGCTATTCCGTTGCCTGTCGTAGAGCCGGTATTGGCACCCAGGTACGTCGAAAAGACCAAATCAGCTAAACCCATGCTCACAGGTCGCAGCTTCGTATAAAAAGCATCTTCTATCGCAGGACCGCTAGGATCGGCGGGCTGGATGGCATCAGGCGTTGTGGGAAAGAGGGGCGAAAAAGTGAACCCAGTAAGGTATACATTGCCGATCGCGTCTATCGCAATGCCTTTTCCAACCGTCCCTGTTGCTTCAACGCTGACACCGCCGAGGTGCGTAGAGTAGACGAGATCCGCCGCTCCTGAATTATTCGGATTGAGTTTGGTAAAAAAGGCATCATTTACACCTACGCCGCTTGGATCAGCGGGTTGAAACGAATTGCTGGTAGTAGGGAAGTCATCTGCGCCTGTTGATCCCGTAACATACATCGTGCCTGCCGAATCCACGTTAATTCCCGCGCCCACCGTATTGCCGTCTGTACCCCCGAGGTATGTCGAATAAATCAAATCGGATGTCCCAGTGCCAGCGGGATTCAATTTCACAACAAAAGAATCCGTAAAATTGGTTACCACGGAAGGATCGGCTGGTTGAAAAGCTCCGGCACTGGTGGGGAAGTCCTGAGAATCCGTTTGACCGGTAACCAGAGCGTTTCCTAAGGAATCAGCGTCGATGCCAAACCCTAATGAATTACCTCCATCGTCTCCCCCTAGGTAAGTAGAATAGATGAGGTCGGTTGTACCTGTGCCAGCAGGATTCAACTTGCTTATAAATGCCTGTAAGGTCCCCGGAAATAAAGGGCTTGGATAGGTCTCCTGAAAAGCACCCGTAGTCGTAGGGAAATTAGTTGATTGAGTGAACCCCGTTACATATGCTGTCCCGAAGGTGTCGATGCGAATGCCTGCGCCCTGACTTCCTGCCCCAGACCCGCCAAGATACGTAGAGTAGAGCAATCCTGTGCCGTCCGCATTAAACTTGGTCACGAAAGCGTCAAAATCTCCAGCGAGCGATGTCTGGAACGCTCCCGGGTTCGGGAATACAGGAAAGTTGGGGGAATCGGTGAACCCTGTAATAAATGCGTTGCCCATAGTATCCAGAGCAATCGCATTCGCGGAGGTCGTGCCGGAACTTCCGCCTAAATAAGTGGAGTAAATTAAGTGCGAACCATCCGGACTCAGCTTCGAGACATAAGCATCAAAAGATTCAGGACTGGGATCGGTAGGTTGAAAAGAGCCGATAGTGGTCGGGAAATTAGGGGAAAGCGTGGACCCGGTCACAAAAGCATTCCCTTGCGAATTGACCGCGATTCCTGCTGCTTGTGATCCTTCTATGGTTCCTCCCAGATAAGTGGAATACAAAAGGCCGGGATCAATGATTAAAGGATACATGGGGTCATAATTGTCTTCCAGTTCAACGCCAAAAAAATCGCCAAACGCATCTGTTGACAGATAAAATCGGCTTTTGACGAAAGTTTGTCCGTTGTTGGTATTTTGAATGCAAACCGGCCGCTCGTCCATAAGATTTCCGACTGAGGTGTGAATGACCAGGTTTCCAGCTTCATCAAGAGATAAGCGTTCCGCTCCGCGATAAGCCAGGCGGATATCCGTGACGCCTGCTCCCGGCTGGACAATAAAGGTGTATTTCAATCGTCCGTGGGAGCTGGAGAACATCAGATCAATTCCTGGCCACAATTCCCGATAGGCAATCTCGCTGAACGTCTTTAAATTCGTAATCCATTTGGAAGAATCGCAGCCTTTGAGGTAATGAACTTTACCGGCCAGTTCTTGCTGTCCGGATAGTTGAACATTCTCACTGGCATACAAAAACTGGAGAGACAAGGTGAGGTTTGAACGAGGGGAGACCAGGTGCAAGCGTGCCTCGTGCGGAGTAAAGAAAATTCCAACTGTTGAACTAGTAGCGTAATAGCGAACTGTGGAATCGACTTGACCAGCGTTGGGGATAATGGACAAAGCACTGTTTCGGGGCTCTTTCCCGATCAGGATGCCCTTCTCGCTTGCTGTCGACATTTGCAGAATCTTCCTTTCTGCGTATGCAGTTTGCTGTCATCATATGTGCTCATGCTGAGTATGGTCCTTATAATGGGCATAGGCAAAGCATCCCGTCATCTGCAACGACAGCGAGGACTTCGTCGCAAAGACGCTGAGTGAATCATTTCGTTGGACAGCCTGGTACCAAACAAGGGGATTGGCTCGGCGCTCATGCAGCAAGTGGAGGAAACAGCGAAACAAAAAGGCTGCACGCTTCTAAGACTTGTGACGACGAACGACACCACGCATGCACTGGGGGCTTTTACCAAAGAAAAAGGGTATCAGTTCAGCCAGCTGTATGTGAATGCAGTGGAGCAGGCACGAAAAATCAAGCCGGAAATCCCGTTGGTAGTGGATAACGGCATTCCGATTCGCGATGAAATCCTGCTTGTGAAAAGTTGTGAAGCGATCTTGTAAACGCAAAGGACACTTCTTTTCTCTCAAGAAGTGTCCTTTCTCTTTGCAGATCATCTGCTTGGGCCGTACGAGTAGCGAATCAAAGCGACGATTGGCTCGTTGACTGGGCCTGTTTGGTTCGCGCACTCGCAACCACACTGAGCAATACCAAGGCAAGGTTAAATGCCATCGCAATTGTAATTCCGTATTGCATGGACATTCCTGCGGTTTGGCTCATCGCGATAATTGCACCGCCGATTCCGACGGCTACGCCAGGCGTAAATGAATCAGCAAATTGCAGGCTACCGGAAACCTGTCCGGATTCCCCCTCTTTTGCCAAGGAGAAAGCGACGGTACCACTCGTCGTATGGGCCAAGCCAATTCCGATACCAGCAATGATTTCTCCAAGCACGGCCATCGCGATATTGAGCGTAGGTACTGAGGCCATGACGCCGATCCCGAGAATCATCAGCAGGATACCGATCATGATCCGTTTATTCCGGCCGCGCCCTTGATCTGCCGCATCCCAGCGTGCCTGCAAAATGGCTACGATGCACCAGCTCAAGGCGGCACTTGCCACGACCAGTCCAGCTCGGTCTGCCGCAAGTCCTTTCGTATCAGTCAAGGCGAGCACAAGAAAGTTTTGCGTGCAGACATAGGCGGCGAAAAACAATCCACGCGAGGCGATGAGCGACGCCAATCCTGAGCGGAAAGTAAATGTTCCTGTCGGCAGCAGTTTGCGGAGTGGCTGGATCATGAGCACCAGGCCGGCCACAAGCAGGATGATTCCTGTTGCCTTTGGAAGCATGCCAAGACCGCTGAGGAATAGACCGGTACCGATTGCCAGCAGGACAGACAGCCCGACGACGCTTGTTTCGCTCTTTGCCTGGCTGCTCGGCATTTTCAATTTGCGGAAGACGGGCAGGCTGAGGAGCACGGCCAGCAGTAGAAATGGAAGAACGCCCCAGAAAACGAACCGCCAAGACCAGTACTGGGCAATCAGACCGGCTACATAAGGACCGAGCATCGAAGGCAAAACGTAGGCTGTGCCGAGAGCGCCCAAAATTTTGGCGCGCAGCTCATCCGGATAGCTCAAGGAGATGGCTGTGTAGATGCAAGTGTACATCGCGCCTGCACCAAATCCTTGCAGAGCGCGTGAGCCGATCAGAACGTACATGTTGGTTGCGACAGCGGCCACGACCAGACCGACAGCAAATAATACAATGGCGATGCTAAATAGCATAGCTGGTCCTTTTCTATCAATTTGGCGACCTATCACCAATGTACCGACTATTTGTGCGAGCAGATAAGCGCTGAATATCCAACCGAAGAGATGAATGCCTTGCAAATCGCCGGCGATGGCGGGGGCGACCGTCGTGACGGCCAATCCTTCAAACCCGATAGTCATCGCAGCCAATATGATGCCGATCGATAATGCTAGATAGCGTGGTGCAAAAATGCTTTGTTCAGAAGACAACCTGTTCACCTTCCTTCATGTATTCAAAAGTAAATGCAAAACCCGGATGGTTTTTAAAGAAATTTCTTTATAAAGAAAGATCTTTACAAACAAAATATACCAATGGTTTTGACTTTGTCAACATTTTTCTTTATAATGTTTTTAGGACCAAATTTGAAGGTGAATGGAATGAAAAAAAAGAATTCCCAGGCAAAAGAAGGGGCCGAAAGAACAAGAAGAGCCATTGTGAAATTGCTCAAACAAAACGGACCGATGGATGCCAATCACTTGGCAACCGAGCTAGGTGTTACCGCAATGGCAGTGCGGCAGCATTTGTACGATCTGCAAGAGCAAAAGCTGGTCACCTTCTCAGAAGAGTCAAGAGCGATGGGGCGACCTGCGAAGATGTGGACGCTTACCTCCGAGGCGAATCGGCTTTTTCCGGACGGGTACGCCGATCTTACAGTCAGTTTGATCGAATCCATGAAAGAAGCGTTTGGAGAAGAAGGTCTGGATAAACTGCTGGAGATCCGCAACAGAAAATTAGTCAAGGATTATCAGAGCAAAATTCCGACGAGCCTTCCATTGAAGGAAAAATTACAGGCATTCGCAGAGTCACGTACGTCTGAGGGGTATATGGCCGATATTATTGAAAACCCCGATGGCTCATTCTATTTGGTGGAAAAGCATTGCCCGGTTTGCGAGGCGGCAAAAGCGTGCACCGGCATTTGCAACAAGGAATTGGAAATGTTCCAGGAAGTCCTTGGCGACGGTGCCCAGATCTCAAGAGGCGAGCATATTTTAAAAGGTGACAACCGCTGCGTGTATGTGATAAAACCGGAAGAGACATCTGATTGAGCGTGCAGTTGATGCGGAGCAAAACGAAAAAGGAGCCCTGCCAAGGCTCCTTTTTCCAGTGTATAAGAATGTATAATCGCGAAACTTGTGTTATTGACTTTCTTAACTGTACGCAATATGATTACAGTATCGCTCTTGAGGAGGCTGTCTGTGAAGTGAATAGTGAATTTACTATAGCTGTCCACAGTCTAGTCTTATTGGCTCACATACCGGACCATATGGCTAGCAGTGAGCTTATCGCAAAAAATGTACGTACCAATCCAGCCAGAATTCGCAAAATCATGAGTATTTTGCGTAACCAGGGCTTCGTGAAGACAAAAGAGGGAATCGGTGGCGGCTATATTTTGGGCTGTGATCCAACAAAGGTCACTTTGGCCCAGATTTATCGCTCCGTCTCCAATGGAACATTGAAGCCGCATTGGTGCTCAGGAGATCCGGAAGAATCATGTCTGGTTTCTGCTAATATGCATAATGTAATGGATCAAATTTTTTGTGAAGCAGAAGTCTATTTTACGAATTACCTGGATCGGATTACGATTGAATCGGTATTGGAAAAAATTAAGCAAGGATCATGCCAAGTAAGGAAAGAAAAGTAGGGACGATGTTCCTTAGCCAAACTGTAACTTTTATAACAACAATTAAGGTGGTGCGACAGTATGAATCACGGAGAGCTTGTGGAAATTGGGGATTGGGTCACTGGCAAAACCAAAAATGGAGAGTTAATACACGGCTTTGTTGAAAGCACTGATTCATTACGAGGTACCGTGAAAGTATATGTGGTGGACAGTGACAACGACATCGCAGTAGGCAAAAGCATCGTAACGGTAAAACAATGGATTGATGTCCTTCCGGTGTCGACCTTCGAGGATGAAGAGCATATGAGTGATTTGATCGATCTGGCGCTGGTAACCAAAGATAAAGAGTGGTTTAGAGAGCTCACTGCGAAAACAGCGAAAAGGCAGGCATCGCGATCAAGCGGGGGCTTTATAGCGAGAAAATCAAGCATTCGAAATCGGTTAGGCAGTTCCGCAATTTGGGAGCAATAACACATTTACAATAAAGGCAGGGGAATGTAAGATGGCTACGGTCGATCACAGTGTTTGGTATGAAAAAGGGATGACATTCGGTCAGTACTTGGAGAGTATGAAGGTAAATCGGGATGAAATGACACGCGTTTATGAACAGCTCGAATTTACCGATGAAGACCGGGCCGTCTGGCAAGAGGTTGCCAAGAAAAATGGGAAAGGTATCGTCCTTACTGCTGATTGGTGCGGAGACGCTGCCTTGAATGTTCCTGTTTTGCAGCGGATAGCAGAAGAGAGTAACATCGAGTGGCGTTATCTCATTCGTGACGAGAACCTGGAACTGATGGATCAGTATTTGACCAATGGAACATCCAGAGCGATTCCGATTTTCATTTTCCTCGATCAGGAAGGTCACGAAACAGCGGTGTGGGGACCACGTGCCCTAGAAGTACAGGAGATGATCACTTCTTTGCGTTCTACCTTGCCAGCAACGGATTCCCCTGATTTTGAAGAGAAACAGAAAGACCTGTACCGTTCCTTCAAAGAAAACATCACGTCTGATCCAACCATCTGGCGTGCCGTAATTGAAAGTGTGAAAGCGAAGCTCCAAGGATAAATAGAGAGAAAAAACAAATCTATAAACGGATAGGAATGGATAAATGAATATGAATGCTTCTGGGAATAGTGGGCGACCGATTCTCTTTCTAATGATTAACATGTTTATTGCGATGCTTGGAATCGGCCTCATTATTCCAATCCTGCCCGAGTTCTTAAAGGAATTCGGAGCGGGTGGAAAAACAGCCGGTTACCTTGTCGCGGCATTTGGATTAACACAGTTTCTTTTTTCACCCATTGCGGGGGAATGGTCGGATAAATACGGTCGTAAAATGATGATCGTATCTGGTCTTGTATTGTTTACCATCTCCAATTTGGTTTTTGCTTTGGCGGAACACACATGGGTACTGTATCTTTCCCGTTTGATCGGGGGAATCGGTGCAGCGGCGATGATTCCGTCCATGCTTGCCTATGTAGCAGATATCACAACCGAGGATAAGCGCGGAAAAGGGCTTGGACTTCTAGGCGCGGCGATGTCACTTGGCTTTGTTATTGGCCCTGGGATTGGTGGTTTCCTAGCGGAGCTGGGGCTGCGGATGCCATTTTACATTTCAGCCGCGGTTGCTGCTGTGGCGTCGATTGGCTCCATATTCTTTTTGTCCGAGTCTCTTTCCAAAGAAAAACAGTTGGCTGCACGAAACGATCAGTCAAAGAAGGAAAACATTTTTCTGCAACTGGGTTCTTCCTTTAAATCGTCGTATTTCATCATGCTCGTGCTGATTTTCACGATGACCTTTGGCTTAGCCAATTTTGAAGTGATCTTTCCACTGTTTGTAGATGCCAAATTCGGATATACACCTCGTGATATTTCCATCATTATTACAGTGGGGGCACTCGCCGGAACGATTGTTCAAGCAGTGCTGATCGGTAAGCTCATTACTCGTTTTGGCGAGAAAAAACTGATCAACTGGACATTTTTCTTTTCCGCAGTTGCCATTGTGCTGATGCTGCTATCAGGTAATTTCTGGTATATGCTTGTGCTCACTGTTCTCTTCTTTACCCTGACGTCGATCATGCGTCCAGCGATCAACACGCTGCTATCCAAGCAAGCGGGAGATGAACAAGGTTTTGTCGCAGGGATGAACAATGCTTATATGAGCTTAGGGAATATTTTTGGCCCGGCAGTTGCGGGAACTTTGTATGGAGTCCATCTGAATGCACCGTACTTGTTCGGTGCGATCATCTTGGTACTCAGCTTGTATTTGTCGCGCATGGAAGGGCGTCGAAGCATGAAGCCGGTTACGGCTTCATCCAATTAAGTTCAATCAAAGAGCAGCACAAAGGGGGATAAACTCTTTGTGTTGCTTTTTTTTTTGCCCGACGAAGGCCCTGCTTGCTTGAAAAATGTCCCATTCCAGAAAAAAAGACCTGTATGCGATTGGATAATACGTCCAGTTGTGGCAGTTGGGATTATTTGGGACACTTGGGAGTAGTGGTTTTTGAAGGGGGAACGTTCTTTGAAAAAAGGGACAGTCCTGATCCTGCTGGCAGCGCTGCTTTTGACAAGCTGCAGCCAGCCGGGTTCAGAGGTGCAAGCTACGCCTGTCAGCCAGGAAGCCGAGAAGCAAGCAAAGACAGCGGCTGCAACAGAAACAACAGCGTCCTCACTCGAGAAATTATGCAAACCGATAATATGATCATTGATCGGAAACAGCAGATCTGGCAGTACGCCGTGGATACAGGTAATCGGCTGTGGAGAGAGTCTGTCCATAACGGAAATCAGGAATTCCGAGATGTGATTAAGGAAGGGCGTCAAGGAAATCAAGAGTCAATCGAGAAGCGAAATTCCCAGTAAATGAAAAGGATAGCGACATCAGATGTATCTCGTGTCGCTATCCTTTTTGTTGCGGACAAGCTATTTTTTATCAGGTACTTCTATTGTTTGCCCTTCATTGTTGTGAACAAGACGTGGACCGGCAGGTTCGTTGTCTGTGGTCGGATTGTTTTCTACCAGTCGCTTGAGGGCATTCAATTTATTGTCCCAGAAGCGCTCGTAGTAGGATAACCAGCTTTGCAGCTCTTGAAGCGGCTCGGGCTGCAGACGATACCGTGTCTCACGCCCTACCTTTTGCTCCTTGACCAGACCGGCATCGCTGAGAATGCGCAGATGCTTGGAGACGGCAGTACGGCTGATGGGAAAATGCGAGCTGATTACCGTCACAGCCATGTCACGATCGGTGAGCAATTCAAGCAGCTTGCGGCGAGTCGGATCGGCTATCGCCTGAAATACGTCGTGCTTGGCAGGTGAGGCGCCCATTTACGCTTCCACGTACGCCTTCAGCTTCGGCAGCACACTTGAATCCCAGCCTTGGTTCATTCGATCGCGTACAACTGTATGCGTTTCACCGAACTCGGTAACGGTATCTTCCGACCAGCCGGAGTGGATCAGCGTAAATTCTGTCCGTCCATCCAACTCTTTTAAGGCAAAGGTAATGACCCAGTCTTTCCCCCATTTGAACACAAGGCGGTTAGGCGGATCAATCTCCTGCACTTCGCAAGGCGAGTCGCCATATGGGGAGTGGATGGTGAAGGCTTGTCCTGCCACAGGCTGAAAATCGTTGGGCATGAACCAGGCGGCGATGCCATCTGCTGTTGCGACTGCATCCCATACTTTTTGCAGCGGTGCCTGAAATACTTGGGTTTGGACAATGTCTGGAATGGAGTGGTTGGACATAAGGAATTCCTCCGTATCATAAAGTTTGTTTGTAACGAGTACCAAAAAAATAGGAAACCAAAACGTTTCGCTTTTTGAGTATACGAAACCAAATGGTTGCGTGTCAATGGGACACGCTCGGGAATGAGGAGAATCCCTGTCCATTCAGAGTATCCCCCGTTACAATTTATCGCGTAGTGTCACAATTACCAGTGATGTACGGGATCGAACGGACGACGCTTGTAACTCTCTTTTTTTCAATTCAATTGTTTATTCACAAGGAAAGTTCAGGTAAATGGAGAAATGGGGTAGGGAGAACTTTCATCAAGAAACGAGGGAAACGAGATGAACCAGAAAAAATGGAATGTAGGTGTCATCGGTGCAGGTGTAATGGGTGAGCGCATGATGAATGCGATGCGTACTCACGAAAAATTTCGCGTAGCAGCAGTGAGTGATGTATCAGCAGAAAGGGCACAAGAAGCAGCTAAACTATCCGAAGACGTGCCTTGGTATACAGATTACAAGCTGTTATTGGAAAAGGAAGAGCTGGACGTCATTTATTTGGCCGTTCCTCCGAAGTTCCATCACGCCATCGCTTTGGATGTGCTGGCTCACAAAAAGCATTTGCTGTGCGAAAAGCCATTGGCGAATTCTCTCGCGGAAGCGGAAGAAATGCTGGCAGCTGCAAAAGAGGCGGGAGTGATTCATGCGATGAATTTCCCGCTCTACTATCAGGCGATCTTCCCGCAGCTGCGCTCTCGCTTGGAAGAGTTGGGGACGATCCGCCGAATCGACATTTTGACTCATTTCCACCAGTGGCCGCGTCCATGGCAGCAAACGCCTTGGCTGTCTGGCCGAGAGCAGGGTGGATTCATCCGCGAAGTCCTGCCCCATTTTACCCATTTGACGTATGCGTTGTTCGGCGATGTAGAGGTCGTTCGCTCCGAGGTCGAATATCCGGCAGATCCAGCCGCTTGCGAAACAGGGGTATCCGCTTATTTGCGATTGGCAGATGGGACGCCTGTTACGATTAATGGGCTCGCTGGTATTGGTCATCAGGAGCACTTGGATTATCGGATATATGGTACAGAGGGCACGCTTAGCGTCGTGAACTGGGCGAATCTTTTTGTCGGTGGAAACGGGGATGCGCCTGTACCGGTGGAGATCGCACCGTTCGACCGCCTGTCATTGCTATTAGATGAGCTGGCGACTGCGATAGATGGCGGCGAAGCTAGACTGGTTACTTTTGAGACGGGTGTGAAAGTACAAAAGGTGCTGGAAGCGCTGCTCGGTCACGAATAAGAAGATTCATCATGAAAAGGCGAGGATATCGCCTTTTTTTCGTAACAATGATGACAAAACAATTCTGACATCCAATATGTTAAAATCTGGATGAGGAGTCCGGATTTCAGTGAAGAGGGTGAAGGGATTGGGACAAACAGGGTTTGTAACGGTTAAGGAAGCGGACATTTATTACGAGATCGCAGGTAAAGGAAACTCGATTGTATTCTTGCACGGAGCTCCATTGGACAGTCGGATGTGGGAACCGCAGATGGACGCACTTTCCAAACAGTTCCAGGTCATTCGGTTTGACCTGAGAGGTCTTGGAAAAACGAAAGATCCCGGCTTTCCGTTTACCTTGTATGAGGACATCCATTCTCTCTTGCAAACGCTGCAGATAGAAAAGGCATCATTTGTGGGGGCATCCTTTGGCAGCTATGTGGGTGTAGAATTCGCTCTAGCCTATCCTGAAATGGTAGAGCGGCTCGTTCTTGTTTGTCCAGGCGGCTTCGAGCCACCATCTGAGGACAGGCAGCAATGGTTCAAAAAGATGACGGAAGCATTCCATCACGGAAATATAGAAGAAGCGCTGGATATCAATCTTCATCTGCTTTTAGATGGTCCCGAGCAGCAAAAAGGGCGCGTGCAAGAAAGGCGCGAATGGCTCAATGAGATCTTTCGCGAAATTTTTAGCCAGTCAGCAGCGCAGGGGAATAAACCGACATGGCTTGAGCCCGACCCTAGGGGACGCTTGGAGGAAGTTTGGGTACCGACATTGATTGTTTCCGGTCAGTTGGACCATCCCGATTTTATTCGAACAGCAGAGAGACTTGCCAGTCAAATTTCCCATGCCAAACATGTAATGCTTCATAACTCCGCGCATTTTCCCAACATCGACAGTCCAAATGAAATGAATGAATTAATCGAACGCTTCTGTTCAGCGGACATCCTCTCAAAGTAATACGTAAAAAGAAAAAAAGCTCGTAACCATTAGGCTACGGGCTTTTCGGTGGCCCTTCCAATACCTTGCTTTGCATGATCAGGAAGCAAGTTCATGAAGTTATACTTTCTGATTCAGTAAAAAATCAACAAACGTTCGCATGATCCCGTGAAATGGCGTATCCTTCAGGTAGATCAGTTCAAAATTGCGATTGATTTGGGGCAGATTGAGCACCGCTACTTCTTTCAGCTCACCCTCTTGCAAATCCCGGGTAATGGCAAAACGGGGCAAAAAGGCGATGCCCAGCTTTTGCTTGACCATCCGTTTGACCACTTCGATATTGTCTGCCTCCATGACGACGTTGTTTTGCAGCTGGTAATGACTGAAGGCATTGTTGATCAGCTTCCAGTCGAGCGAGCCGCGATTGAACAGGATCAGTGGCTCGCGGGCAACCTCTTCAATCGAAACCTGGTGGCGGAAGGCGAAGGGATGCTCTGGGAAAATGGCCAGCACCATATCATCGGACATCAATTGAATGCGATTAATTTGCGGATGGGTAACAGCCCGGGCTATGCCGAACGATACCTCGTGATTAAGCACCATATCGAGCACCTGGTGGGAATGTCCGGTGAGAATCGTCAGCTTGATCTTGGGGTAAAGCTGCTGAAATTGCTCAACCAATGCAGGCAGAATGTAAAAGGCCGAGACGAATACTGCCGAGATGGTCAACTCGCCTTCTACGTCGCCGTGGGAGCGCTGGATAGCCTGCTGCCCTTCCTGCAGCAGGTGCATGATATTTTTGGCGTATGGAAGGAACAGGTCTCCTTCTTTGGTTAGGGAGATGGTATGCCCCGTGCGCTGGAACAATTTACAGTCCAACGATGTTTCGAGTGCCTTGATTCGCATGCTGACGGTTGGCTGGGAAAGGTACAGCAAATCAGCCGTTTTACTGAAGCTCCCAGTCAGGGCAACGAATATAAACGCTTCAATTTGCTCCATATTCATAGAAATTGCTCCATTATGCAAAATTTTTAAGATGCCTATTGCAATATTTTATTGGAATCGCTCTCAAAAATACCTTACCGTAAAATCAGGAGAATAGGTAGTGTACTTTAAAGAAAAAGATAGGGGACAACGATGGCAATGACAAGCATGAATATCATTGATTTTCACTGCGACGCTCTTTTGAAAATCTGGGAGAATAAAGGGAATCTGGCCTTTCATGATGCAGGAGAGCTGGATGTCAATAAAAAACGTTTGCTCCAAGGCGGGGTAAAGGTCCAGTGCTTTGCTATTTTCACGCCTCCGGACATGCCGTCCGAGCAAAAATTTCAGGCGGCCTTGGATCAAATCCATTACTTCTATGTAGAGGTGCTGGGCAAAAATCCAGAGATGAAGCAGATTCGCAATTGGAGTGAGTTGGACCTTTTGCAGGAGGGGGAAATCGGGGCCATACTTACTCTGGAAGGAGTCGAGCCGATCGGTAATGATCTGAAAAGGCTGAACATTCTTTATCGATTGGGCGTGCTTTCTGTCGGGCTGACGTGGAATCCTGCGAATTTGGCGGCAGATGGTGTTTTGGAGCCGAGAAATGCAGGATTGACGGCGTTTGGCAAGGAGATCATTCAGTTCCATAACGAGCACAAAATCCTGACAGATGTTTCTCATCTGAGCGAGCAAAGCTTTTGGGATACATTGGAGGTTGCTGTATACCCAATCGCGAGCCATTCCAATGCGAGAGCTGTGTGCGACAACCCGCGCAATCTGAATGACGAACAGGCCAAAGCCATGTTTGCAAAAGGGGCAAACGTGCATGTTGTCTATTGCCCGATGTTTGTTAAAGAGACGGGTGTTACGACGATTGATGACCTGATCCGCCACATTGACCATTTTTGCTCGCTGGGCGGGGTGCGCCAGATTGGACTCGGCTCAGATTTTGACGGGATCACGACAAAGGTAATGGGACTCGAGCATGCGGGCGTGAGTCAAAATCTGATCAATGAGCTGCTCAAGCGCTATTCAGAGGAAGAAGTGCGCGGGTTTGCCTTTGAAAACTTCTTGCGCAATCGCCCAGTGTAGGACCCGTGAGCAGGCGAAATGGACGTTGTTGATAGAAAGGATCGGGATCGAGGATGAAGATGGTTCAAAAACAAAAAATTCGTGCTTATGGTGTGACGGTAGGTCAGCTATCTACAGGAGAAAAAAACGATATCACCGACGTACCTGGGGTGCTTGTCGGGCATGTGACGATTCAGCGTGAATTGGATGAGGCGGGGGAAGAGTACGCCTGCACAGGTGTGACAGCGATTTTGCCGCACAAAGACAGTCTGTTTCGGGAAAAAGTGACCGCTGCCAGCTACGTGATCAACGGTTTCGGTAAGACGACCGGGCTCGTCCAAGTCAATGAGCTGGGTGTCCTAGAGTCTCCGATCATGCTGACGAATACATTTTCTGTACCCGCTGTCACCCAGGGAACGCTTGAATACATGCTGGATACGAATGAAGAAATCGGAGATACCACAGGGACGGTCAACATCGTGGTAGGAGAATGCAACGATGGGCATCTGAATTCAATTCGCCACTGTGTCGTGCGACCGGAAGATGCACGTGAAGCGATCAAGCGAGCATCAAATGCTCCGGTAGAAGAGGGAGCGGTCGGTGCAGGGACGGGAATGGTCGCGTTTGGCTACAAGGGAGGAATCGGTTCTTCTTCACGCGTCATCACTGTAGGTGAACAAGTGTTTACATTGGGTGTACTTGTGCTCAGCAATTTTGGCAAAAAGGAAGAGTTTCTCGGGGACAAGCTGTTTGTGGAAAGCATGAAGGAAGTACCGGCCATAGACAATCAAGAGGACGGTTCTATCATTATCGTAATGGGAACAGATGCACCGCTGAGTGACAGGCAGCTCTTGCGTGTAGCCAAACGAACAGGTATTGGCCTTGGGCGCACTGGCAGCCATTTCGGCAACGGGAGCGGCGATATAGTGATCGCTTTTTCGACCGCGCAGCGCATCTTGCATCAGACAGATGACTTCGTGGAATCACGTGTGCAAGTCCGTGAAGATCACCCAGCCATGAACCTGTTGTTTGCCGCTGCAGCAGAAGCAACCGAGGAAGCGATCTACAATTCTCTCTCCCAAGCGGTGACAACGAAAGGGAGAAAAGGTCGCATCGTACACGCATGGGGGGATGTCCAGTGAATCAGTCGAAGATATCAGCTTTGACAGACTACGTAAACCAATTCATGGAGGAGCACAACGTTCCGGGTCTTTCCATCGCCATCTCCCATCAAGGTGAGGTCATCTACCAAAATGGCTTTGGGGTTCGTGATCACGATAGGAAAGAACCGGTAACGCCAGAGACGCTGTTCGGGATTGCCTCAGTCAGCAAATCTTTTGCTGCTGTTGCGATCATGCAGCTCGTGGCAGAAGGAAAGCTGTCCGTGGATGATCCTGTCAGCAGATACGTTCCGTCCTTTCGAATTGGCGGGAAAATCAATGCGGACAGGATCAAAATTCGCCATCTGCTCTCGCATACCTCGGGGGTTCCTCCGCTTTTGCGCCGCGAAGAATTGACGAAATTAAATGATCATTTGGCGTATCTAGGAGACTTGGACATTGATTCCCTGGGTGAGCCAGGCGAGTATTTCAGCTACTGCAATGACATGTTCCTCTTGCTCGGGGCCATCATCGAGCGCGTCACCGGCCGCCTCTTCCGCAGATATGTGACAGAGCAGTTGCTGGAGCCTTTGCACATGCATCGCAGCACCTTCAGTCTGGAGGAAGTAGCCCGCCTGCACAATGTATCTGTTCCCTATGTTCAAAAAGGGAACAAGCAGGTGGAGCCGGCGCCTTGGCCTGCACTGGGAAATTACGAGGTCGGCGGAGGGATTCGTTCCAATGTGCTGGACTTGATGCAGTACGGGCAAATCTTTGTCAATGCAAGGCAATATCAGGAAAAAGAGATTGCCAGCGAATCGCTTTTACGCTCTATGTGGCAGCCTGTCCATCGTTTGACGAGAAACGCATGGTATGGCTATGCGCTCAGAATGGTGCCTGACTATTCCGGGGTTACGCTGGTCGAGCATGGTGGAGGACAGCCTGGTGTGTCATCCAACTTTGGGTTTGTTCCAGAGAAAGGGCTGGTTGTCGCAGTCCTGTGCAATCTGGATAACGTCCCGATTCGCAATGTGTGGCTGGCCGCTGTCAATGCTGCCTTGGAATTGCCGCTGGATCAAAAGGATGGCGAAGAGCCGAGCTATGAGGCGAGCAAAGAAGAGCTGGATAGACTGGTCGGGACCTACCAATCGGCAGAAGGAGGAAATCTGCGTCTATTCCAAAGAGACGGCATCCCTGTGGCTGATGTGGCAGGAACCGAATTCGAGCTGAGGGCAAGCGGCAGCGACACGCTCGTCTTTCTGCAAAACGGCAGCCCCCTCCGCTTCTTCTTCAAAGCAGAGCGCCAAGCTTGGGCGGTATTGCTAGGAATGAGAATGCTAGTTCGGGCGAAATAATAGAGAGCATTCGCCCAAACAACGAATTAACATCCCGTCTCACGATCCAAAAAGTGAGCGGGATGTTTTCATTTGATTGCATCGCGGCCATCACCGCACAAAGAAGTCTTCTACCCCCAGTGAAACTATCAAACAGACCGGAACGAAAAAGAGCAAAAGCTGTTTCCTCTCCTCCACTAAAGCCCGCCCAGAGTGAAGCGAAAAGTAGTAAAGATAATGCAAACATTGGTAAAGATATCAAAACCAATTATTCAGAATATTTATTATAATACGAACTGTCCTACAAATATATAAAGGGGGTTCGTGTATGGGAATTCGTTCCTGGATTTCTATGGCACTCAATCTGAGTGTCGTGACAGCATTGTTGGTAGGATGTAGTCAGCCTGCCGCCACTCCACAGGCTCAAGCGCCGACGTCGGGAGCTGGCAACGAGCAGAGCGGACAGACCGTCAAGCTGAAGATGGTAGAGAGCATTACTAGCCCGCAGCGGACCGAGCTGTTAAAAGGGATGCTGGCTCAGTTTGAGGAGAAAAATCCGGGAATCAAGGTCGATTTGATTTCTCCCCCGTTTGAGGGAGCTGACCAGAAAATTACCCAGATGCTGATGGCAAAAGAAGAACTGGACGTACTGGAAGTGAGGGAATTCAATGCCAAGCAGTTTTCGATGAACGGATTTATCGAAAATTTGAAGCCCTACACGGATAAATGGAAAAACTACGATCAGCTTACAGATGTCGCCAAGCGACGCGCCACCTGGGTAGAGAATACCCCGTACTACATTCCAAATGGCCTGTATCAGCGCGTCCTGTATTACCGGACGGATTGGTTCAAGGAAGCGGGTATTGAGGTTCCAAAGACATGGGATGAACTGCTCGCTGCAGCCAAAAAGCTGTCTGATCCAGCCAAAAACCGCTTTGGCTACAGTTTCCGGGGTGGACCTACGGGATGGGACTACGCACTGATCACCATGTGGGCATACAACGGCACACAAGTGGATCCGGCTTCCGCCTTTTTCTTAAAGGATGGACGCACGATTTTCTCTACGCCAGAGTCGCTCGAAGCGATGCGCTATTACAAACAGCTTTACAAGGAAGCATCACCGCCGGATTCTGTTAGCTGGGGCTTTCAGGAAATGGTACAGGGCTTCGTAGCAGGCTCGACAGCTATGCTAATTCAGGACCCTGATGTGATCGACGGAGCTAAAGAAAAAATGCAAGAAGGCACGTGGGCAACTGCGCCGATCCCCATTGGACCATCAGGAGTAGCGCAGCAGGTAGTAGGCGGTCCTGGCTGGGGCATGACGGCATACTCGAAGCACAAGGAAGAAGCGTGGAAGCTGATCGAATTCCTCTCTGATCCAGAGCAAGCCACCCATTTTGCCAAAAAGACGTCTGTCATCCCTGTAGTGAAAAGCGCTGCAGAAGATGAGTTTTACAAGACTGGCTACTTCAAGCCGTTTATCGAAATGAATCAGCAATCATCTACGTTCCTCGACGTTTCCAGGCCGGTGGATTACAAAGGCTGGGGGGCTTGGCAAAGCACTGCGGACAAAGAGATTCAAGGCTATTTAATGGATCAGCTCTCTGCAGAGGATTTGTTGAAAAAGTGGGACCAATACTGGACGAAAGAAAAAGCCGAGCGTAAATAGACGAGGGGGAAGATTCACGTGCAAACACAAAAACCCATCGTCATGACTCCGAAGACGATCGTACCGGAACGAAAAAAACCGTTCCGGCTATCAAAAGAAGGTGTCTTCATCCTTCTATGCCTGTTGCCAGCGGTATTGTTTGTTTCGGTATTTACGTATTATCCGCTTTTGCGCGGTGTCATCATGTCGTTTCAAAACTACACGCTGTTTGACCTGATGAATATCCAGTTTATCGGATTGGACAACTTTATCAACGTATTGACGAGTCCTGAATTCCCGCGGGTGGCGATAAACAGCTTCTACTGGGTAGTGATTTCCTTGTTTTTTCAATTGCTGTTTGGTTTCGCGCTTGCCCTCATGATGCGCCGCAGTTTTCGCGGACGGGGAATTTACCAGGCCTTTGTTTTTTTCCCGTGGGCCATGTCCGGCTTCTTGATCGGGCTGATCTGGCGCTGGATGTTTAATGCGCAATTCGGCGTGATCAATGATCTCTTGCTAAAGACAGGTCTGATCGATGCCCCGATCCCTTTTTTGGCTGACGGAAAATGGGCGCTTGCCGCAGTTATCATCGCGAATATTTGGTATGGGGTCGCCTTCTTCGCCATCATGATCCTGGCTGCACTGCAATCCATACCCGAAGAGCTGTACGAAGCAGCGGCAATGGACGGAGCTGGGCGGATTCAACAGTTTTGGAGTGTGACCCTTCCGTACATTCTTCCTACGATGCTGGTGACGATTTTGCTTCGGGTCATCTGGATTCTCAACTTTCCCGATATCATTTATTCGATGACAAACGGGGGCCCAGCAGGCTCTACCCACATTTTTGCAACATATATGATTGATAAAGTCATCTTTGGGCAGGATTACGGTCAAGCCTCGGCGATCGGTGTCATCATTGTCTTGATTCTGCTGTTGTTTACGATTTTTTACGTGAAAGCGACCAAAGTGGAGAAGGGAGGGGACTTCTGATGGATCGTGATCATCTATGGTGGAAAACAGGCAGAGTTGTTGTGCTGGGAGGATTTTTGGCTTTTGCGATTTTTCCCCTGTACTGGATTGTCATCACATCGCTCAAAGGTCAAAAGGAAATCTTTTCGCTGCCGATTCGCTATTGGCCTGAACAGGTTACCTTTCTCAACTACATTGAAATTTTTCGGATTTCCCACTTTCAGGTATACATTTGGAACAGCTTTCTCGTTTCACTGTTTGCTTCTGCGGTGGTTGTGGTGATCGCCATGCTCGGTGGCTACGTACTGGCCAGGTTTTCCTTTCGGGGGAAACGGCAGGTGATGTTTGGTTTTTTGATTACCCAGATGATTCCGATGTTTATCGGGATGGCGCCTTTGTACGTCATGATGTCCAAGATGCATATTTTAAACAGCCTGGCATCGCTCATGCTGATCTACACGGTGATGCTGATCCCTTTTTGCACGATTATCATGTCTGGTTTCTTTCAGCGAATTCCCAATGCTTTGGAGGAAGCGGCGATGATGGATGGCTGCTCGCGGATTAGTGCCTTGTTTCGGGTCATTGTGCCGATCATGCTTCCAGGGATTGCAGCCACGTTTATCTTTGCCTTTGTCCAGTGCTGGAACGAGCTGATCATGGCCGTCCTGTTCATTGATGAGGAGTCGGTCAAAACCATTCCGGTAGCGATGAACGCCTTTATCAAAAAGTACGATATCGAGTGGGGAGCGATGTCAGCAGCCACAGTGCTGTCGGTTATCCCCACGATGCTGTTGTTTGCTTTTTGTCAGAAATATTTGGTCGAGGGGCTTACGCAAGGGGCTGTGAAAGGGTAGCGATGAGAGCACTTTTCCATTACGGAAAGTGCTCTTTTTAACGTGTAGGAAAGTTTAAAAGTGCTTCACATTGTAAAAGCATCATTGCTTTAACTTTCTGGAGCGCATAACAAGGTGCTTCAGCGTCTGCATCTGGCTTAACTTCGGTAAAACCTTTCGCTAAATCACGGTCGCTCCTCAGCGAATAGACCTCGGTTTAATTTTGGTTTGTCCATATAAAAACTTCCTGGGGGTCCCCCAGAAAAAGGAAGGGGGAAGACTCATGGCTGGCCGAGGAAAAGGGAGAAAAAAGCGAAGATCTTTGGGGCCCATCCGAGGAGGAACGGAAAAAACGAAACACGCTTTTAAGCGTCCACTTCTGAGAAGCTTCCTGAATCGGCCACTTTGGACGCGGTTTCGCTTTTTCCGTGGAGCCGTGCAGGGATGACCCTTCAGCAAGGGACCCAAGAATCTGGAGCGTTTTCTCCCTTTTCCGCTCCTCCACTACAGCCTCACAGACCACCTACCAAAGGACGCGGGTGATTTTCTCGCGTTTTTCTTAATGTTATACGTGCCACTGGTAATATCTCATGCGCTTTTACCTCGAACAGACTGCATGTTTGTGGATCGTACTGAATATTCTATAACATAAAACATCCATCATCCAGCTGACCCATCTTAGATCAACAGGACGTCTTTCTTACGGATCCACCAAAGCAAATCCCGTATGGAAAGGAAGGAGCCCGGATGAATGTTTCTCACTGCTGTGGCGCTTCGACAGTGATGGTAACTCGATCGGATCATCCCCACATTTATGATGACATGTATGATTTACGGGTCCCTGTCCTCGTCTGTACGAAATGCGGAAAGGTGCTTGATCCAAAATCAATCGAAGGCGGCAAAGAAGAGCAATAGCAGGGATTGGATAGGAGGGAGAACGAATATGCATTTGCAGAGAGCCTTGACCCTGAGAAGCAAAGCGGACTTTTTGGTTGAATTAGTCCAGACGGTCAGTGGCTTGTTATTGGTTGGTTTTTTATGGACACATATGCTTTTTGTCGCCAGCATTCTTTTGGGAGTGGAGGCATTTAACACACTCGCCCATTTCATGGAGCAGTTTCGGCTGTTGGATATTGCCGTGGTTTTCATCATATTAACGGTTACCGCTCACGTCGGGGCGGTGCTTCGCCGGATACCCGGCCGCTGGCAGGAACAAAAAATCGTGTGGAAGCATGCCAAAATGATCAAACACGATGACACCTGGTCGTGGCTGTTCCAGGCGGTTACGGGAAGCGCCATGCTGATCTTGATCATCATTCATGTTTTCACTGTCGTTTACGTCGGGATTGACGCAAAGCTGAGTGCGGATCGGGTTCATTCATGGATGCTATGGTTTTA
Source organism: Brevibacillus sp. NRS-1366 (assembly GCF_050467985.1). Lineage (NCBI taxonomy): Bacteria > Bacillati > Bacillota > Bacilli > Caryophanales > Paenibacillaceae > Brevibacillus > Brevibacillus sp. NRS-1366. The sequence continues at coordinate 304,678 of NZ_JBITPN010000002.1, forward strand.
TCTCGTTTTTTTGGTATTGGCTGAGTATCACGCCAGTGTTGGCCTTTATCGTGCCCTTGCCAAATGGGGATTCGTGCAGCGTCAAAGTCTGAAACGAGTGTTAACCGTCGTTACCATCTGTACGATCGCTTTGGGTTGTGTGAGCTTGTGGGTATTTTATTCGCTGGGGGGTTCCGCATGAATCGATATGACAGTTTCACTTCGGACGTATTGATTGTCGGAGCCGGGCTGGCTGGTGAACGCGCTGCCATCGAAGCGTGTTCACAAGGTCTTCATGTCATCATCTTAAGTTTAGTTCCCCCCAGGCGCTCCCACAGCTCAGCTGCACAGGGTGGTATGCAGGCTTCGCTCGGCAACAGCGCCATGGGCAAAGGAGACAATCCCGATGTCCATTTTGCCGATACGGTCAAAGGTTCCGATTGGGGTTGCGACCAAGATGTTGCCCGTCTCTTTGCGGAAACAGCACCGATTGCCGTTCGGCAGATGTCATACTGGGGAGTTCCGTGGAACCGTATCGCTGCGGGCACGCGTATGTATGACGGAAAAGAAATCTATGAAGATCCGGAAAAAGAAGGACTGATTACGGCCCGAAACTTCGGAGGGACAGCCAAATGGCGCACGTGCTATACAGCAGACGGTACCGGACATACCCTCCTCTATACCATGGATAGTGTTGTCATCAAGCTGGGAATAACGGTTCACGATCGAACCGAAGTTCTATCTTTGATTCAAGACGGCACGTGCGCAAGCGGCGTAGTAGCCAGGTGCTTACGTACCGGAAAACTCCGGGTGTATACGGCAAAGTCTATTGTAATGGCGACAGGCGGGTATGGCAGGCTTTACGGCGCCTCCACCAACGCGATCATTAATGAGGGGAACGGTATGTTTGTCGCTTTGGAAACGGGAGTCGTTCCCCTCGGAAATATGGAGGCCGTTCAATTCCATCCGACAGGCATTGTCCCCTCCTGGATTCTGATTACGGAAGGCGCCCGCGGCGATGGCGGATACCTGCTGGATAAGGATCTCCACCGATTTATGCCTGATTATGAACCCAATAAGAAGGAACTCGCTTCCCGGGATGTGGTTTCACGCCGCATCATGCAGCATATTCGCAAAGGATACGGTGTTGAAAGTCCGTACGGGCACCATGTCTGGTTGGATATAAGACATCTAGGTGAAAAGCACATTAATACCAATTTGCGGGAGATTGCCAATATTTCTCGCAATTTTACAGGGATTGACCCGGTCCATGATTTAATCCCCGTTCGCCCGACTCAACACTACAGCATGGGCGGGATCCGCACCAATATGGACGGAATGGCTTACGGGCTGGAAGGATTGTTTGCCCTGGGCGAAGCCGCTTGTTGGGATATGCACGGCTTTAACCGTTTAGGCGGAAATTCGCTCGCCGAAACAGTCGTTGCCGGTATGATCGTAGGCGATAAAATTGCCAGATACACCAAGGAAGCCTCCCTTCATCTATCATCTGCTCAGATTGAAGAGCATGTGCGATTCCAGGAAGACCGGATCCAGGCCCTGATCGACTGCCGAAACGGGAAAGAAAACGTCTATGAGCTGCGCCGTCAGATGGAAAATATCCTCAGTGAAAACGTGGGAATTTTCCGTTCGGAGGAACCCTTGCAAAAAGCAGTTGATCAGCTTCATGAACTGCATCAGCGCTCCCTTCACGTAGGCCTTCGCAGCAAAGGTCAGGGTGCCGATCCTGAGCTGGCTTCCGCTCTGAGAATAACTGGGATGATCAAGTTAGCTTATTGCATTGCAGGTGGAGCATTGGCGCGAACCGAAAGCCGAGGCAGTCACTTCCGCGAAGACTACCCAAAAAGAGATGATGAGAACTGGTTAAAGCGGACATTGGCCTACTGGCCGACTGGTGCCGATCGACCAGTATTGGAATACGAACCTGTGAAAATTACCGAATTGCCGCCTGGTGACCGGGGATACGGCGAAGCAAGCGCCAAACGATGATCTTCTGATTTTGAGCGGAATGGAGGAGAAAAGATGGGTCAGCGGCAATTGACATTTCATATCTTTCGTTACAACCCGGAAATACCGAAAGAGAAACCGACCATGGAGTCCTACGTGCTGCAAGAAGAAACGGGCATGACACTATTTATTGCGCTTTCGAAAATTCGCGAAGAACAAGATTCTACATTGAAATATGATTTTGTCTGCCGTGCAGGCATCTGCGGCTCTTGCGGGATGTTGATTAATGGCAAGCCCACTTTAGCCTGCAAGACATTGACCAAGGATTTACCATCGGATATCACCCTCATGCCCCTCCCCGTCTTCAAACTACTCGGCGATTTGTCGGTGGATACCGGCACGTGGTTTCGGGATGTTTCGCTGCGGACAGAATCCTGGGTACATACGGAAAAAACCTTTTCCCCTCAAGCACAGGAAGAGCGGATGGATAATGAAACGGCCTTGAGCATCTATGAAGCGGAAAGGTGCATTGAATGCGGTTGCTGCATTGGCGGTTGCGCCACCGCCAACATCAAGCCGAACTTTATCGGGGCAGCAGGTGTCAACCGTGTAGCGAGGTTCATGGCCGACCCGCGAGACGAACGGGATGAGCAGGAATACTTCGATGTTGTCGGGTCAGAGGATGGTATTTTTGGCTGCATCGGCCTGATGGCATGCGACGATAATTGTCCGATCGGAATCCCGTTGCAAGGGCAGCTCACTTATGTCCGCAGGAAAATGGCGGTTGCTGGATGGAGACGGTGACCCGCAGCGTTAAAAAAAAGAGCACTTCTCCTAAGTGGAAAGTGCTCTTTTCCCTTTTATCGTGAAGAAAGAAAGTCTTCCTCTGTTTTCCTTAACCTGTAGGAAAGTTTAAATACTTTACAGTGTGAAAGTATCTTTTGTTTAAACTTTCCGGAGCGTATATCAAGGAATTTATAAGATTTTGGTGGGAAAACATGACTCATAATAGGCACCGATTAGTTTGGCAGCGGCTGTAGTGTTGCAGGAAGTTTAATTTTGGTTTGTCCATAAAAAAACTCCGTGGAAGGCTCCCAAAAGAAGGCAAGGGGAAGACTCAAGGTTGGCCTAGGAAAAGGGAGAAAAAAGCGAAGATCTTTGGGGCCCATCCGAGGTGGAACGGAAAAAGTGAAACACTCTTTTAAGCGTCCACCTCTGTGAAGCTTCCTGAATCGGCCACTTTGGACGCGGTTTCGCTTTTTCCGTGGAACCGTGCAGGGATGACCCCTCAGCAAGGGACCCAAGAATCTGGAGCGTTTTCTCCCTTTTCCGCTCCTCCACTACAGCCTCACAGACCACCTACCAAACGACGCGGGGTCACTTCAACTTCCCGCGTTTTTCTTACGAGGCAGCTGTCGCAAGTTCAAAACGCACCACAGTCTCTCCTGGAGCGGCGCGCTTTTCCAGCTCTACGATACGCCAGTTTTTCGAGATCGCCTGGCGCAGCCATTCCAGCTCATCGGCTTTTAACCGCACCTGATCCAAAGTATCCCCGGTTACTTGATAGTCCCGCTCGGCTTGAATATCGTAGCGTTTGTTCAACAAAAACTTGATTCCGTTAAAGGTGGTGAACTTGATCTGGTAGCCTACCCGGATCGCTGCCTCTAATGTCTTCGGGTCATTTTTTGACAATTCAAAGAGAAGGGTAAAATCGAATTTTCCGCCTTCCACGTCTTGAAAGGCCTCTATGTTCCCTGTTCTGAGCTTGTGAATTATTTCCTCATCCGCCAATCCATGGGCACGAGCCGCCTCAAGCAGCATTGTTTCCCATTGGGACAGTTTTACGGTAGACATAGGTAGCTCCTCCTCGACATGAGATTTCTATTCATCACCGTCTAGTATAAGCAGAGGAATTGTAAATCACAACCATAATTCCGACTATTTTTGTATGAAAAGGAAGGGCGTTCCTTCCTATTTCGTCAGGATGAAAAAGACGAGAGCTCGCGCTGCTTTTGCGATTGAGGCTCCTTGGAGGTTGTCGTCAAGGTTACGCCCCCGATAATCAGCACAGCTCCAAACAATTGCACAGCGGTAACGGGCTTCGCCAGTAAAAAGAAACCAAAGACCATGGCAATAAAAGGTTCCAGATTGGAAAACATCGCAGCCTTCGCAGCACCGACCTTTTGCAACTGGCTATTCCAGATGAGAGTGACGATACCGTGCATGATGACGGCAGTGACGAACAGCAGCAGCCATGAAGAGAGCGACGGACTAATGGTTACGGCAGGCAGGCTGACGAGCACAAAAGGCAGCATCGAGCCAAATCCAATCAGATTAGAGAAGAGCGTCGTGACAAGGGGAGGAAGCCGATGTCCCAATACTCGTACCAGAATAATGGATGCGGCAAACGTAAGCATTGTCAAAAAGATCCAGAGAATGCCGGCGTCAAAGTGAAGCTCTGCTCCTGTGTAAATGACGAACAGTACACCGGCAGTACCAATGATCGACCCGATTGCCATTCGTCCGGTTAACGATTCCTTCAAGAACAATGCTGCCAAAATCGCGGTCGTTATCGGTGTCAGTGCCAAAATGAGTGCTGAGGTAGTCGGGTCAGCCGTCACCAGCCCTTTGTAAAATGACCATTGGTTAATAAAGACACCAACAATTCCGAGGGCGGATACGAGTAGCCAATCCCTCCGAGAGAGCACAGGGATTTTCAAGCGCCCTTTTGACCAGACCAGTAAAAATAGCGAGATAAACAATAAGCGCATCGCCGACAAAAAGAGCGGAGAAAACTCGGCAACGAGCATTTTTCCAAAGACAAAATTACTGCCCCAGGCTGTGACGCAAAAGATGAGCAGTAAATAAGAGCGTAGCATAAAATCGTTCCTTCCTGTTCAATCAAAAGCGGGTATGGATTTATCGCGACTCTGGACGCTCTGGTGTTCGGATATAGCGCTTCCATAGCCAGGTGACACACAAGTAGGCAAGCAGGGTCAGAGCTGTGCTGGAGGAAGCGATCCAGATCGCTTTCATATTATCCACAAATGCCCTGCTGCCGTAGCCAGTAGCCAAGCCGATCACCGCGCTGATCAAAATGAAATTATGTGCCTTTCCCTGTGTCAATACGATGACGACGACCGGTAAAAACAGCGAGGCGTAAATAATGCCGAAGAAAAACAGCAGGTCGAGCAAGGTAGGCTTGAAATAGAGGGTGAGACAAAAGGACAGCGCCCCGATGGCAATCGCAAGGATGTAGCTCAGGCGAATCTTTTGCCGTTCTGTCGCATGGGGCCGAAAAAGCTGATAGACGTTGTTTACCATGAGGCTGATCATGGAATGAAGCCCTGCGCCAAAGGCTGAGGTAATGGCACCGAATGAACACAGGACAAACAGAATAAGCAGAAACATCGTGTCGATTTTTCTTACCAAATCAAAAAGAAGTGAGTAAATGTCATCGAATCCGCCGGAAAAAATCACGATAATGATCAACGAAGAAAAAGACAAGGGGATCGTGGCAAAGATCAGGCCGGACAAAAGGAAAGTAGGTACCACTTTCTTTTCTTCCATCATGTAAAGTCTCTGCCAAGAAGCCTGATCGACGAATACTTGTCCAAAGCCGATCAATAGCCCCGTGATGATAAAAAAGAGTCCTTCGTAATTGTTGAACACCAGCAGATAGGGATGATACAGGCGCAAGCCGTTGTATACATGCTCCACTCCTTTGCCCACAAAAAAGTAGACGGGAATCAAGATAGCCGCCGCAAAGGTAATGAGAATTTGGACGAGGGCAAAACGATGGATGGAGCGTATCCCTCCAATCCCGGCAAACAGGACACAGAACAGAAAAAAGCAAAGTAGACCCAGTGGGATGGGCAAGCCAAACAAGATGTTAAGAAGCACACCCCCTGCCATGCCCTGGACAAACATACCCTCGATGGTCGTAATCAAGAGGATGATGATCATTAGCCAGTAGCCAAAAGGATGCAGCTTGCCCTGCATATAATCTCCAATTGTCATTCCCTCGGAAAATTCACGTCGAACACGGCGCCCCAAAAGACCAAAGGCACTCAGGGCAAAGGCTCCCATCAAGGCAAAGCCAATGCCGCCAAAGATCCCGTATTTGACCAAAGCCTCGGGCGAGCCGAAGATGGTGTTGCCCGTTACCCAGCGAGCGAGAATGGAGACGACCCCGAGCCCAATCCCGATCTTGGCAGCACCCAGCACGTATTCACGAAACGATAAGTAGGTCAAGTCACATTCCCCTTGTCCCTATATTCTTTAGGTGTTTTCCCGACCACTTTCCGGAAAATGGTGCTGAAATAATGCTGACTGTTAAAGCCGGTTCGCTCTGCAACCGTAGAAATACTCCAGTCCGGATGACCAATCAAGAATTTTTTGGACATTTGTATCCGGTACTGCATCAGGTACTCGGAAAAGGAGACACCCACTTCTTCATGAAACCGCCGACTCAAATAGGTGGGATTAATATGAACCTCAGAAGCCAGGTCAGCGAGGTTTAGCTTTTCTGCAAATTTTTGGTGGATGATGTTCATCGCATCGGAAATAATGCGTGTGTATGCCGAGAGACCAGGGCTCTTTTGATATTTTTTCAAAATCTCGACCAGTTCGCTTTCGATGACGGGCTTGGTCACGTAGTCCACAACACCGAGACGAATGGACTGTTTGGCGTAGTGAAAATCTTGATAAGCAGTCACAATGATCAGCTCAATGTCTTGGTGCTGCGTTCGCAGCTCTTCGCCAAGCGCCAGTCCCGATTTCCCTGGTAAATTAATGTCCAGAAAGGCGAGATGAAGAGGCACCTTCTGGCTGACTGCCATGGCTTGACTGCCATCTGCGGCCTTGTAGAGATTCCACAAGGGAAACATTGGCTGGATCAGATACACCAGTTGATCCAGCTCCAACGGTTCGTCATCCACGAGTAGCACGTTCATTTTCTCACCTCACGTCGATTTGTTCGTAAATAAAGGGCCATTGCACCGTCACATGGGTTCCTCCCTCAGTGACAGGGGACAGCTCCAGGGAGGCATGATCACCAAAACAAAGGTGGAGCCGCCTGCGGATGTTGTCCAATCCGTGACCGCTCTTCTCATGATGCTGATCCGTTTCTGATTCGACATCACTCTGGAATTCCGTGAGTCCAGATGAACCGTTATCGATGACCTCTAATAGGACAGCTTCATCCCTTTGGCTGATACGGATCTCCAATAGCGCTTCTCCCATTTTCCGCTCCAGGCCATGCTTGAAGGCATTCTCCACTAATGTTTGCAGGACGAAAGGGGGGATGGATGCCATGAGCAGCTCGTCTGGACAGTCCAGCCTGATCCGAAGCCTGTTGCCAAAACGCAGCTTTTGAATCTCCAGATATTGCTGTGTATACTGGATTTCCCTGGACAACGAAATCAGCGGTTCGGTTGACTTGTACTTGAATTTGAGAAACTGGGAAAGGACTTCCAGCGCTCTCACCAGTTCCTTTGTTCGATTCAGCCGCGCCAGACTCAAAATGACATTTAAGGTGTTGAACAGAAAATGGGGTTGTATTTGTTGGTTCAATTGATTGTAAAGAGCTTTTTGCAGCTCTTTTTCCAGCTCGATCTTTACATTTCTGTTTTCCAGAAGATCAATTCGCTTTTCAAAAATAAACAAAAACAATAAAGCAATAGCTCCTATGATAGGAGCCAAAATGAACAACAGAATGAGCAACGTGAACCCTTCGAAGCTTATCATGAGATCCCTCTGTACGAAAAACCGTAGTGATAATCGCAGTTCCATCATATCATGTTGCTGTTATCGATCTTTTCTTTTTAGAAAAATTTAATCTCTATTGAACGAGATGGCACGCAACCTGGTGTGTATCATGCAAACTCGTCAAGGCCGGCACTTCTGTTTTGCAACGCTCGACAGCATGTGGGCAGCGAGTATGGAAACGGCAGCCCTGTGGCGGATTGATCGGAGATGGGACGTCTCCTTTCAGGATGATCCGCTCCTGTTTCTTGGTCGCGTCCGGCACAGGTATGGCAGACAAGAGTGCTTGCGTGTAAGGATGCTGCGGGTTGTCAAACAGCGATTTTTTGTCTGCGATCTCGACGACCTTGCCCAGGTACATCACCATGACCCGATCGGAAATATGCCGTACAACGCCCAGGTCGTGGGAAATGAATAGGTAGGTCAGCTTAAATTGACGCTGCAACGATTTTAGCAGATTCAACACCTGAGCCTGAATGGATACATCCAGCGCGGAAACGGCCTCGTCACAAATAATCAGCTTGGGCTGCATGGCCAGCGCACGAGCAATCCCGATCCGTTGCCTTTGTCCGCCACTGAACTCGTGAGGGAAGCGGTCAATCTGGTCTGGACGCAATCCTACGTAGCCCAAAAGCTCGATGATTCGCTCACGGCGCTTGTTCGCTGGCACGATGTTTTGAATCGCCAGCGCCTCGCCGAGAATTTGGGACACGGATTGACGAGGATTGAGGGAAGCAAACGGGTCCTGAAAAATAACCTGCAGATCCTTGCGTATGTCACGCATTTGCGATTTGGACATGGCCAAGAGGTCCTTGCCCTCAAATGTAACGGACCCGCCCGTTGGTTCGTCCAAACGGAGAATGGCACGGCCAGTGGTGGACTTGCCACAACCGGATTCACCTACGATACTGAGTGTTTCCCCTTCGTAAATCGTGAAGCTGATGTCGTCAACGGCTTTCACGTGATTGACGGTACGACCAAAGATCCCGCCCTTGATCGGGAAGTGCTGCTTGAGATTGTTTACCTCAAGCAGAGGCTTTTTCTTTTGCACTTGCTGAGTTGTCATTTTGTCATACCCCCATTCCCGTAACAGTCTTGTCGGCGCCGTCCCACTCAGGAGTATACATCCAGCAGCGCACTTTGCTCTCGTCTTCCTGCTCCAACAGCTCAGGCAGTTTGTTGTGGCACAGCTGCGTCGCATGCGGACAACGCGGAGCAAATCGGCAGCCCTGTGGCATGTTGAATGGGCTAGGAACATTGCCCTTGATCGCTTGCAGCTCTTCGACATCTTCGTCCAGACGGGGGAGAGAGTTCATCAGGCCCACCGTATACGGATGCTTCGGATTTGCAAACAAGTTTTTCGCTGTCGTGTATTCAACGACTTTTCCTGCGTACATGACCGCGACACGGTCACAGGTTTCTGCGACAACCCCCAGGTCATGGGTGATCATGATCGTGCTCATGCCCATTTCGACCTGCAGCTTTTTCATCAGATCCAAAATTTGGGCCTGAATCGTAACGTCCAACGCGGTAGTCGGCTCGTCCGCAATCAATATTTCCGGACGGCAAGCCAGTGCCATGGCGATCATCACGCGTTGGCGCATCCCGCCAGACAGCTCATGCGGTTCTTGGGTTGCTCGTTTTTCAGGAGAGGGGATACCTACGAGTCTCAGCATTTCTACCGCTTTTTCCCATGATTCCTTACGTCCCATGTTTTGATGCAAGCGAAATACTTCAGCAATTTGCTCGCCAACGGTATACACCGGGTTGAGCGAGGTCATCGGTTCTTGAAAAATCATCGAAATTTCATTGCCGCGAATGGCGCGCATCTCGGCTTCCGATTTGGTTACGAGGTTTTGTCCTTTAAAGAGGATTTCTCCTCCTACAATTTTTCCCGGAGGGCTGGCAATCAAACGCAAAATCGAGAGGGATGTGATACTTTTCCCGCAGCCCGATTCACCTACCAGACCCAGCGTCTCTCCTTTACTCAGAGAGAAGTCAACGCCGTCCACAGCTTTACTGACGCCATCTTCCGTGAAAAAATGCGTTTGCAGATTGCGAACGTCTAGGATTACATCTTGTTGCCTTGGCATGGTGCTCCCTCCTTAGCTCAGATCAATTCGTTTATTGAAGTAGCGGTACAATACGTCGACAAGCAGGTTGACGAAGACGAAAATAACGGAAGCAATCAGTACGCCGCCCTGTACGACCGGAAGATCGCGCATCCGGATCGCATCTACGATCAATCGACCAAGGCCATTGATGGCAAAAACGGATTCTACGAGAACGGTACCGCCGAGCAGGAAACCAAATTGCAAGCCCACGACGGTAATGATTGGAATCAGCGCATTTTTCAGCGCATGCTTGTAAATGATGACAGTTTCTTTCAAGCCTTTCGCTTTTGCGGTACGAATGTAGTCCTGGCGTACAACGTCCAGCATACTGGAACGAGTCATCCGGGCAACAATCGCAGCGCCCCCTGTACCGAGGGTGATGGCTGGCAAAATGACGTGCTGCCATGTGCCCCAACCCGCAACGGGGAAGAGGTGAAGCTTTACCGAGAAGTAGTAGATCAAGCTCAAACCGAGCCAGAAGCTTGGCAGGGATACACCGAGTAATGCGATGATCATGATCGTAATATCAGCGGCGGAGTATTGCTTGGTAGCGGAGATGATACCTGCAACCATGCCAAGCACGATCGTAACGAAAATACTTGCCAGAGCCAGCTCGATTGTAGCAGGCAAACGAGCCATAATCTCGTCAAAAACCGGCAGATTGGAACGAAGCGATGTACCCAAATCACCAGTCGCGACATCGGCGACGTAATGAACGTATTGCAGCATAATCGGCTGATCGAGGCCGAGTTGTGTGCGGATTTTTGCGATTGTTTCCGCGGAAGCGCCTTCACCTGCAAGCAGAACGGCCGGATCACCAGGCACCATCTGCATGATCAAAAAGACGACCAGAATGACACCGAGCAGGACGGGAATCATCTGCAGCAAGCGACGGATAATGTAGACAAACATTGAGCATTCCCTCCTATTGTTTCATTCGTGGGTCGAGAGCGTCCCGCAGGCCGTCCCCGAAAATGTTGAAGCCGAGAACCAGTGTCGCGATGGCAAGACCAGGGAACATAGCCAGATATGGAGCCGTAAACAAAAAGTCGCGTCCGTTGCTTAGCATTGCACCCCATTCCGGCAGTGGAGGCTGTGCCCCGAGGCCAAGGAATGACAGGCCAGCGGCTGAAAGAATAGCAGTAGCCAAACGCATGGTTGCTTGAACGATGATTGGAGACAGAATGTTTGGAAAAATGTGTTTGAAAATGATAGTGAAGTCATTTGCACCAAGTGAACGAATCGCATCAATGTACTCTAGTTTTTTCACAGTTAAGGTAGAACCGCGTACGATCCGGGCAAATACAGGGATCGAAAACACACCGACGGCGACCATTACGTTGAACAGACTCGGACCGAGTGCGCTGACGATTGCCAGGGAAAGCAGGATACCCGGGAATGCGAGCAGAACATCAATAACACGGGAGATGATGGTATCTACCCATTTTCCGTAGTAGCCGGAAAGCAGTCCAAGAATGATTCCGAAAAAAGCACCAATAAAAACAGAGACAAAACCGACGGACATCGAGAGGCGTGTCCCGTATAAGAGACGACTCATTACATCTCGACCCTTGTCATCTGTACCCATCCAGTGTTCAGCGGATGGCGGCTTCAATTTGTTTACCAAATCAATCTCGTACGGATCATGTGGTGAGATGAGCGGGGCCAATAGGGCGATTGCGATGTAAAACACGACGATACAGCCGCCTACCATGGCTAGTTTGTTTTTTCGAAGTTTCCTGTAAAAAGTCCGCCATCTGCCCGGACGCGCAGCCGTTGCCTTTGGCGGAAGAGCTTGATTGGTTGGAGCGTACTCAACCTTCATGATGTTAACCCCTCCTTTGCTTATGTCTCAAGTTATCAGAAAAATGTATGAAGTAAAGGCAATTTGAACAAGTCGTAAAAATAGTGAAAATAGACGTAAAGATTGTGCAAATCAAGCATCGGTGGTTCTTAGATAATGGGTAGGGAAGGCATGTTTAAACAATAAGAGAGGATGGATGGTGGATGGGCACTACCTATTGGTTGACCAATGTTCGTTTGGAGACGGGCTATCGCTTCGAAAACGGTGTCGTGGGTGGAACTGAGGCATCCTTGTTTCACATCTTGATAAAAGACGGAAAATTTGCACGGATTGCTCCGGCGGCCGAGACACTTGCAGACGGTATTGCTCAAAAGGATGCCAAAGGTCTCCTGGCGCTTCCGTCGTTTGTAGAGAAGCATGTGCACCTGGACAAGACCCTTTTGGGAGAGCCGTGGCGGGCAGTCATCCCGGTGTCTGGCATCATTGAGCGCTGCGAAATTGAAAAGCGCACATTACCGGGCCTGCCGACGACAACTGAGGAGCGCGCAAAGAATCTATTGGCAGTCCTCCAATCATATGGATCGACACATGTGCGCACACACGTAGACATTTATCCAGAGGTAGGGATCACCAATCTGGAAACGGTAAAAGAGGCGCTCACCGACTATTCGGATCGACTGTCCCATGAGATCGTGGCATTCCCGCAGCATGGACTGCTGCGCACAGACGCAAAAGGCTTGCTGCGCGATGCCTTGCGTCAGGGCGCTACCCATGTAGGGGGCGTAGACCCTGCCACTGTGGATGGGGATATCGAGGAATCCTTGAGCCAAATGATGGAGCTGGCTGTGGAAGCAAATGCGGGAGTAGACCTGCATCTGCACGACCCCGGACATCTGGGAACATTCACGATGAAGCGCTTGGCGCAGATGACGGTAGACGCTGGCTGGCAAGGCCGCGTAGCGATCAGTCATGCGTTTGCGCTTGGAGACGTCCCCACACCGGAAGCGGAGGAAATGGCGGCAATCCTGCGTGAGGCAGGGATTACGATCATCACCAGCGTTCCTTACAGCCGCGTGATTCCACCTGTGCAGCTGCTGCACCAAAACGGAGTGGAAGTAGCGGTGGGTTGCGACAATATTTTTGACACCTGGCAGCCTTATGGCAATGGAGATGTATTGGAACGACTGTGGCGGTTGGCTGAGCGCAACCGTTATCTGGACGAATTGTCCCTGTCGCAGTCTTTGCGCTTTATTACAGGCGGCAAAACGACTCTGGATGCGCAGGGCACACAGCAGTGGCCAAAAACAGGCGATGATGCGAGTCTCGTCCTGGTAGAGGCAACGTGCTCAGCAGAAGCGATCGCGCGTCGTGCGAATCGCCACGCCGTATTCTTTAAAGGCACCCTGGCTGCAGGTCAAGTGGAAGAAGTGACCGTAGTAAAGGAGTAGTGATTGCCCATGAAGGCTTCCCCGTATTGGATCATTAATGCTCGTTTGGAAAGCGGGTATGTGTGGGATCAAGACGTCATTACAAAAACACGGACAGAGCTGTGCGATCTGCTGATTGAAAATGGAAAGATCACCCGTATCCTCCCCTCCAGTGAAATTTTGGAGGATGGGATTCCGAAGCAGGACGCAAGGGGCCTCTTGATTTTGCCGTCGATGGCAGAAAAGCATATTCATTTGGAAAAAACGTACTACGGCGGTCCATGGAAGGCGACTACACCTGTACGGAATTTGTTTGAGCGGCATGCGGAGGACAGAGGGCTTTTACCGATGTATTTGGGGCAATCGCAAGCGGGAGCAGAGAATATCCTCTCTCTCCTGGTGCAGACAGGAGTCACCCATGTCCGTACGCATTGTCACGTGGATACTGAGGTAGGTCTTGGATTTTTGGAAGGCATGCTCGGGGCGTTTGCCACCTTTGCAGACAGACTGTCTCACGAAATTGTTGCGTTTCCTCATTACGGCATGCTGCGCACCGATGCAAAGAATTTTGTCCGGGAAGCGCTGCAAAATGGGGCAACGCATGTGGGTGGCGTCGATCCAGGCGGGGTAGATGGAGATATAGAGCGTTCACTAAATACGATGCTGGAGCTGGCGGTGGAGGCAGATGCGGACATTGATCTGCATCTGCACGACCCAGGCCACCTCGGGGTGTTTACGATCAAGCGTCTGGCAGCTTTGACAGAAGAAGCAGGCTGGCAAGGACGCGTTACCGTAAGTCACGCGCTGGGGCTGGGGGATGTATCGCTGGAAGAAGCGAAAGAGACGGCACAACGTCTCGCGTCCCTGGGAATTTCAATTGCCTCGACGGTCCCGATCAATCGGCCGACCATTCCGATTCCTTTGCTGCATGGGGCAGGTGTGGCCGTTATGCTGGGAAACGACAGCTTGACAGACAACTGGACGCCATTTGGCAGCGGGGATCTACTCGAAAAGGCAGGACGACTGGCTGAGCGTTTTCGACTAGCCGATGAACGGAGTTTGGGTGTGGCTCTCGGTTTTGTTACCGAAGGACGGATTCCGCTCGACGATTCCGGCAACCGGATTTGGCCGTTGGCTGGAGATGAGGCTAGCCTGATGGTTGTTGAAGCCTCTTGCAGTGCAGAGGCCGTAGCGAGACGTGCCAAGCGCCGGGTCGTTCTTTATCAGGGCACGCGGGTAGCGGGTGAGTGGTAAGTTGTTTCCCGGATTTTTTGAATATCCTCGAATAGAAAGGATGTCATGAATAGATGTCTACAGCCTATTGGTTAACCAATGTCCGCTTGGAGAGCGGATACCGCATAGAAAATGACAAGGTGGTTGCAACCGAAACCGAGGTTGCCCATCTATTGGTAGAGGATGGCCGGATTGCGCAAATTGTCTTTGGAGTAGATGCCCCGCAAACAGAACTGTCTGCACAAGATGCCAGCGGTTTGTTGGCCCTGCCATCTTTTCGCGACATGCATATCCACATCGATAAAACGTACTATGGCGGTCCGTGGAAGGCGGTCACTCCGGTTAAAAATATTTTGGGACGATTGGAAGAAGAAAGTCAATTGATGCCAAAGCTGTTGCCAACTGCTCAAGAACGCGCAGAGAAAATGCTGGCGCTGCTGTTGTCAGCGGGCTCCACGCAGATTCGCTCTCATTGCAATATTGACCCCTATATCGGTCTGAAAAATCTGGAAGCGACACTGGCTGCGATGGAAACGTTCAGCGGGAAGCTGCATTGTGAGGTCGTCGCATTCCCGCAGCAGGGCCTTTTGCGCAGCAATCAGGTAGAAAACATCCGCCAAGCATTGAAAATGGGCGCAACGTTCGTAGGCGGAGTCGACCCGGCAACGGTGGATCAGAACATCGAAAAATCGCTCGCGACTATTTTTGAGCTGGCCGTAGAAGCAAACGCACCAATCGACGTTCATTTGCACGACCCGGATCATCTCGGTATTTTCACTTTCAAGCGTCTGGCGAAAATGACAGAGGAAGCAGGCTGGCACGGACGAGTCACGATCAGCCATGCGAATTCGCTGGCGGACATCAGTCTTGAGGAAGCGGGAGACGTGGCAGAAATGCTGGCTGCTCTGGGCATTTCGATCACCTCTACGGTTCCCGTGATTAAGCCTACGATCCCAATTCCGCTTTTGCGTGAGAAGGGCGTATCTGTATCGCTCGGCGATGACAGTATTACCGACCACTGGTCACCGTTTGGTCAAGGAGACAGCTTGGAAAAAGCAGGCCGTCTGGCAGAGCGCTTCCGTATGCAGGATGAGCGTTCCCTATCCCAAGCCTTGGGCTTTATCACAGGCGGCAAGACACCGCTTGATAAAGAAGGCAACCGCATGTGGCCGAATGTTGGAGACGAAGCGGACATTGTATTCGTCCATGCCGCTTCGGCTGCCGAGGCTGTGGCGCGCCGCTCAAAGCGTCAAGCCGTCATGTTCCGTGGGAATGTCGTGTCTGGCGCTTTGTAAACGAGCCTCTGATTTTGTCCCAATTGTTTGACAGGATGCGCCAACAAGGAAAGAGGTAAAGCCGTTTTGGTTTTGCCTCTTTTATAATGAAAAGCGAGTTTACGTGAAACAAAAAACAGCAGACCCCTGCTTGAATACAGGCGTCTGCTGTTTGCTTCCTTCATGTTTGCAAATTGGACTCTTATCTCACGCAATCATCTCATCTTGTGGGATGTCGTCCGCTTTTTTTCTTGCATAATATTTCCCCTTCGTGATGGTCGCTAAAACAATCGTAAGGATAAAGGCAAGAATGGCCGACAGGAAAGCTGCTGTATTTTGCAGGAAAGACCCAAAAGCTCCAAATGCTGCAAAGGACCCTACAACACTCGAACTAATAATGGAAATGACTCCGACTGGATTCCACGGATACAGATTTTCACTGCGGTGCTCAAAATAAAGCGGACCGATTTTTAATGTTCTTTTGACAACAAAAGCGTCTGCAACCACAATTGCTGCCCAAGAGAATAAGAATACGCCCTGGAAAGTCAACATGGGTCCAATGTGATCAAGTGCCCCTGCTAACATCGCCCCGATAGCAGCGATCGCGGTAAAGGCAACCCAGAAGGTTCGGCCAGGTGTAAATTTGAAAATATGCTCAAAGAAATTGGATAGGGAAAGCGAACCGCTGTACAAATTCGTAACATTGATCCGGAGTTGTGTGAGAATCGTAAACAAAGCGCCGCCTATTCCAATTGCGTGAACAAAATAGACTCCCGGATTTGCTTCCCTCAATCTTACGCCAAACCAAATCCCGATTACCCCCATGACAAAGAAACAAACGAGCTGAGGTATAAAGCCGACAGCAAAAACACCTATTTTAAATTCTTCTTTTTTAATAAAACGAGCATAGTCAGACACCAACAATGCCATAATCCCAACCAGGCCGTTCATAATACCAATGCAGCTTAACAACCCAACGCCGCCGATTTCCACTCCTTGCGGCAAAAATGTCCAAATGCTTTCTTTGTACACGGGCACCATATTTGCTGCTGCGATAATACCGGCACTTAACAGGATGATAAAAATCGGCAATGACCATTTTTGCAATTTTTCAAGCTGCTTGATTCCAAACCAGTTAAAGGGGATAACAGCCAATCCGAAGAAAACCATCAATAACCAGAGAGGGACAACCTGTAAATATTCATGAACGGCACTTGCCATAATGGCTCCTTCGATTGCACAGTACATAATAAAATTGATTGCATAAATAAAAGAAGTGAGCGAGGCACCTATATAACCAAATCCGCCGCCACGCGCCAGCAAGTTGGTGTTTAAACCCGACTTTGCCGAATAGTAAGCAATGATAATTCCCAAAACCCCAGCAACAACAGTAGCGTAAACCTCCGCTAATAACGCGTTTACACTTCCAAAAGAAAGAGCCATCATGCTGCCCATTTGCATAAAGACCATCGCTGTCGCGACACCGAGTGTAACGTTCGTAATACTCCACCATTTCAGACGGTAATTTGCAGGTACTTTTTCGAGTGCGTAATCTTCTTTTTTTTCGTTGCTGTTTTCTTGATAGATCATTTCAGCCATTCTTAAAACTCCCTTCCCGTTAGGACTGTGTTTGTAGCAGTAGAAGCTTGTTACGGAAATGAATGAGCTTCAATTTTCTCCCCCTCTTGTTTAAGTTTATTGTCGAATTTCGTCGATACATCAGTGCAAATAGTATGCCAATTCCGAATAATAATATAAATCTCGTTCCTATCCATATACCGATGGGAGAATGAAAGAGTGTGGTAGCGAACAAAGATACGCTTTTCTTTCAATAATGAAAAATAACCTTTCAAAAATGAAAAATAATAGATTGTTATTTTCCTAATACTTCCATGGTCATGAAGACATGATTTATCGCTGTTTCTTTGTTAATAGGAAAAAGGCCGAACAAAAAATGGTTGGCATGATTGTTGCTTTTTGTGATAACCAGTGTAACCTCTTTTCAATATTGAAAGGGGTTTCATGAAAACTAAAGTGAGGTGAGACAACATTGACACGTTATGAATACGGTGGAGATGAGTTCGTCTTTGTCGAATTAGCAGAACAAATGAGCTTGGAAGTAAATTTTCGGGCAATGGCCATAACCCAAAAAATCAGAGAAAAAAATTGGCCTGGCATTTTGGATGTTTGTCCGGCAAATGTCTCTTATATGATCCGCTTCAATCCTCAAGTCGTACATCCGAATGAATTGATAGAAGATTTGAGGCAGTTGGAATACTCAGTCTCCGATCTCGATCATATCGAAATTCATTCAAGAGTAGTGGATGTTCCGATCCTCTTTGAAGATCCCTGGACGCATGAAGCGCTGATGAGATTTCGGGATCGACATCAAGACCCGACTTCAACCGACTTGGAATATGCCGCCCGAATAAACGGATATCCGAACAAGGAGCAGTTTATAGAGGCATTGACCAGTTTTCCTTTTCTGGTTTCCATGGTCGGATTTGTTCCAGGGTTGCCATGGTGCTATCAGATGGTTCCGCGTGAACAACAGATAGAAGTTCCGAAATACGTTCGTCCACGTACCTATACACCTGAGAGGGCATTTGGTTTTGGTGGAGCATTCGCCTGCATTTACCCTGTGCAAGGAGCAGGTGGTTATCAATTGTTTGGTGTAGCGGCTGCTCCTATCTACGATAAAGATCAGATTCTGCCTGATTTTAAAAAATCGATGGTGTTTCCGCGTCAAGGCGACATCTTCCGCTATCGAAGCATTGATATGGAGGGATTTTCAAAAATCAGAGCTGCGGTAGAGAACGGAACGTATCGCTACCGTACGAAAGAGATTTCCTTCTCGCCGCGACAAGTCATCGAAAACCCTAAAAATTTCTCCGAAAATGTTTTGGAGGTGTTGTACCGTGATTAAAGTTTTGGAACCAGGGTTACAAACGACAGTGCAAGATTCGGGGCGCATTGGATACTATGAGATCGGAATGCCTCCATCCGGGGCGATGGATAAATATTCTTTTAGCATCGCCAATTTGCTTGTCGGGAATGCTGAAGATGCAGCAGCTTTGGAAGCTACTTATATGGGACCAAAACTGGAGTTTCAAACAGACACCGTCATCGCGATCACTGGCGCAGAGATTCCTCCTAAAATTAACGGGGTAAAGGTTTCCCAGTGGGAAGCGATTCATGTCCTGGCTGGAGACATTTTGTCGTTTGATTTTGTCAAGCAAGGGGCCAGGGTTTATGTGGCGGTGGCAGGCGGTATTAATGTGCCGGTTGTATTGGGGTCCCGTTCTACCTACACGCTTTGCGGTATCGGTGGTTATGCAGGACGAGCCTTGCAGGCTGGGGATGTCCTGTATGTCGGTGAGAATCAGCAGCATGACGTTAAGCCTGGAACGCGAATTCCTGCCGATCTGATCCCGGAATTTCCCAAGTATCAAGAAATTCGGGTTGTTATGGGGCTATGCAGCTATCGATTTACGGAAGACAGCAAGCAAAAATTTTTATCCATCGACTGGTCGGTGACACCGGAGGCAAATCGGGTTGGTTACCGTTTTAAAGGGGAACGGTTGGATTTTGTGCCGCGTGAACAACCTTTTGGTGCCGGAAGCAATCCTTCCAATGTTGTCGATTTGGGATATCCTATCGGTTCCATACAAGTACCGGATGGCGCGGAACCGATTGCTCTTTTGAATGATGCGGTAACCGGTGGTGGATATGCAACAATTGCGACCATTATCAGTGCAGATTTAAGTCGCATGGCCCAAATCAAAACAAATGAAAAAGTCCGCTTTGTTTCAGTTTCCATCGAAGAAGCACTTGCAGCACGTATAGATCTGCAGAACAAAATCCAACAATGTAAAATAGCGGTTATGTAAAAAAGGAGATGTTGACATGTCTGAAAAAAATTCGATCGTTGCTCCTATTCCAGGTGTATTTTATCGCAAGCCTAGCCCGGACCAAGATGTTTATGTGCAGGAGGGACAGATAGTCAAGCCAGGGGATACCGTTGGAATGATTGAAGTGATGAAAAATTTTTATGAAATCAAAGCGGAAGAAGAAGGCATTATCGAGCGTTTTGTGGTCGAAAGCGAAGAGCTCGTGGACGCAGGTCAAGAAATTGCCATCATCCAAAAAAAATAGCCCTATTGATCCGGGAGAGGAGCAAACATAATGAGCCACTTTGAAAAAATATTGATCGCCAACAGGGGAGAAATCGCTCGCAGAATTATTCGTACCTGCAAACGGCTGGGGATTAAAACAGTTGCCATTTATTCAGAAGCCGATATTGACGCCCCTTTCGTTAATGAGGCTGATGAGGCTGTTTGCATAGGAGCCCCGCAGGCAAAGAAAAGCTATCTGGATATGGATAAAGTGATTGAGGCTGCCAAGCAAACCAAAACGACAGCCATCCATCCGGGATACGGTTTTTTATCGGAAAGTCCCGAGTTCGCTCGGCGGTGCGAAAAAGAGGGGATCACCTTTATCGGACCGGGCGCCGATATCATTGCGATGATGGGCAGTAAAATTGAAGCACGCCGTCAGATGCAAAGAGCTGGAGTCCCTGTCGTACCGGGATGGGATGGCAAGCTGGACACTGTAGAGGAAGCATTGAGTGTCGCAGAAAAGCTGGGGTACCCCTTAATGCTGAAGGCCAGCTTTGGCGGCGGTGGAATTGGCATGCAGGTAGTGTACACGCCCGAAGAGCTTGGAAATGTTTACAGCTCAACGATGCAGCGGGCTCTATCTTACTTCGGGGACGGGACTCTCTTTCTGGAAAAATGGATTGAGAATCCCCGTCACATCGAGGTGCAGGTAGCCTGTGACCATTATGGAAACACGCTACATTTGTATGAACGGGAATGCTCTGTGCAAAGAAGAAACCAAAAAGTCATCGAGGAGAGTCCATCTCCGTTTTTAGACGAAAAGAAACGGTTGGAGTTGTTGGAGAGCGCCTTAAAAGGAGTAAAACAGATTGGCTATACAACTATCGGTACGATGGAATTTATTTTCGATGAAACTGGCGAATTTTATTTCCTCGAGATGAACACAAGGCTGCAGGTAGAGCATCCGGTCACAGAGGAAGTAACGGGGATTGATCTGGTCGAGCTGCAAATTCAATTGGCCGCTAAAGAAAAAATGCCTTATCAGCAAGAAGATATCAAGGTAATGGGGCATGCGATCGAATGCCGTTTGTATGCTGAAGATCCGAAAACGTTTTTTCCTTCTCCAGGGGTTATACAGCGGCTTGTCCTTCCTGAAAAGGACGTGAGACTGGACTTTGGGGTGATCGAAGGAAACAAAGTGACGCCGTATTACGATCCGATGATCGGAAAAATCATCACGCATGGTGCCAATCGGACAGAAGCCATTGAAAAAATGGGACGAGCCTTGCAGGGAATTCAGGTAGAAGGGCTGACTGCCAATACTGAGCTCTTGCAGTTGGTGGTCAGGGACAGCGACTTTATCCAAGGAAATTATACTACTCGTTACTTGGAGAAATTGTTGCAGCTTCAAGTCTGAATTGCCTTTCAATTTTGTACAAGAGCGGGGAGATGGCAGTGATAAAAGTTGACTTGAATTGTGATATGGGCGAAAGCTTTGGCATGTACAAGCTCGGAAATGATGAGGAAATGATGCAGTACATCACTTCAGCGAATATCGCTTGTGGATTCCACGCCGGGGACCCGCATGTGATGAGGAGAACAACGGAGCTTGCGAAAAGATACGGAGTGGGAATCGGTGCACATCCCGCTTTTCCTGATGTAATCGGTTTTGGACGACGGTACATGAAGTGTACGCCTGGTGAAATCAAAGACTATGTCACCTATCAAACGGGGGCGCTTCGCGAGTTTGCAGCTGCGAATGGATTGCGAATCCAGCATTGCAAGCCGCATGGAGCACTGTATATGATGGCGATGGATGATGAACAGCTAGCGCGGGCAATCCTGGAGGCAATCGCTGATATGGATTCCCAAACAGTGGTATTTGCCTTGAACAACTCGGCTGTCGCAGAAATAGGCAAGCAAATGGGGATTCCGGTTGCGCTTGAAGCCTATTCTGACCGTGAGCATACCGCCACAGGCTCCATCGTTCTTACGAGGACGGGGCCAAGCATTCAAGATTATCGCGATATGGCGGAAAGAGTCGTAAGAATGGTCAAGGAAGGAAGGGTCGTTACCCATACGGGAGAAGATGCTTCCATCATCGCCCAAACGGTTTGCATTCATGGTGATACACCAGGTGCCACGGAGCTTGCCAAAGCGATTGTAGAAGCGTTAAAGCAAAACGAAATAAAAATCGCTCCCATCCGTGAAGTACTAGGGGTAGGCTGTTGATTTTCAACAGCCTCTTTCTTTTTTGAAAAATGTAAATCGTAAATGATGTGTAATTTGTTGGGATATTTCAAATATGAATAACATCAATCTTCATGTTTGGTATAGTAATATTACATACCATGTCTCGTTTCGTAGGGGAGGGTAATCATTGATTGTATGGAAGGATATTTTGCAGCCGATTCAATCGATCGTTCATCACGATATGACTGTTCAAGAGGCATTAACTATTTTGAAGGAAAGCCATTCTGGCGTAGTGTTGGTGTATGATGAAGCCTCCTGCATCGGATATTTGGATTCTGATACTGTTTTGCAGCAGCTCGCAAGCTCGCTGGATTTATCACAAAAAATCGTTTGCAAGAAGGATATTCTGAAGGTTCCCGAGGACCATGCGATCGAATTTTATCACAACATCTCATTGATACTTGGAGTAGATCATAAAGGCGAGATTACCGGTTACAACAAAGTCCAAGTAGCTGTTCAACAATTGAATCAGCTAAAGCTGCAGCAATTCAACCAGATCCTGAATGGAGCTGGAATTGGCATTATCCATACAAATGCTGATTTTGAAATCACGTTTATCAATGAGACAGCAGAAAGCATCTTCGGGCTCCCTCATTCCTTTCTTTTAACCCGAAATTATAAATCGTTATTGACCATCGACAAGAATCTGGATGAGGTTCTTGCTGGAAAACAATTTGTAAGTGTCGATTGTTCTCTTAACTTCAAATATATTACGGGCAATTTTTCTCCTTTGTGGGTGAATGGACAAGTTTTCGGTATCGTGCATATTTTCTTTCGCAAGGAACAGTGGGAAGAAACCGTTCAAGAACTGGATTTTGTCCGCAGCATGTACGAAGATTTACA
The DNA here is from genome assembly GCF_050467985.1 of Brevibacillus sp. NRS-1366. NCBI lineage: Bacteria > Bacillati > Bacillota > Bacilli > Caryophanales > Paenibacillaceae > Brevibacillus > Brevibacillus sp. NRS-1366. The sequence goes on from NZ_JBITPN010000002.1 coordinate 327,454, forward strand.
AGCGATCTACTCCTCTTCCCATGAACAAATTTTGGTTGTGGATGCCACAGGAGACATTATCCGCTTATCCGGGACATTCTTGAAAGACTTTTGGATGGAAGAGTATCCTGAACAGATTATCGGAAGAAATATTCGTCAATTCGAACAAGACGGAATATTTTGCCCCAATATTTTTGACTTATGCGTGAAAAAAGGAAAAAAACTAACCAGTATTCAAGAAACGGTAAAAGACCGGAGAATTTGGTCGGTAGCTACGCCGGTGTTCCACGATGAGAAACTCGAAAAAGTTGTCATTGTGTCCAGGGATATTACGGAGATGAACCAGCTTCAGGAAGAGCTGCAGGTCGCTCAGAAGAAATCAGATCAGTACAAGCAGGAGCTAACCCAATTAATTCGTAAAAATGAACAGGGCAAACAGCTTATCTATCGATCCAGAGTGATGGAGAATTTAGTGGACGAGATGAAGCAAATCGCTCAGGTAGACTCGACGGTTTTGCTGAACGGCGAGTCAGGAGTAGGGAAGGAAGTTTTTGCCCACGCGATTCATGAGTCGAGCAAACGGAAAGGGAAATCTTTTGTTCGGGTAAATTGCGGAGCGATTCCCGAAAGTTTGATCGAGAGTGAATTGTTTGGTTATGAAAAAGGAGCGTTCACAGGAGCCGACCAGAAAGGAAAGCCGGGTTTGTTTGAACTTGCGAATGAAGGAACGATTTTTCTGGATGAGATTTCCGAATTGCCGTTGAACATGCAGGTAAAACTACTGCGAATCCTCCAGGAGAAGGAAATTACCAGAGTTGGGGGAGTGAAAACGGTCAGCCTCAATGTTCGTGTTGTCGCCGCAACAAACAAAAATTTGAAGGAACTCGTACTAGAGAGCAAGTTTCGTGAAGATCTCTATTATCGCCTCAATGTCATTCCATTGTATATTCCGCCGTTGCGTGAACGGATAGAAGATATCGTTCCTTTGTCCATTAGTTTCCTACAACAATTCTATCAAGCCTATCAAAAAGAAAAAAGCTTGTCTCTTGAGGCAATAGAGGTGCTGGAAAACTATAATTGGCCAGGGAATGTCCGGGAGTTGCACAACATTATCGAGCGGTTGATCGTCACCACCAAAAACGATTTCATTCTAAGGGACGATGTGCTGTCTGTGCTTTATGGCGAAAAAAGGGGGAGAACGGCCAAGCCCTTGATATTTGACGTAATCCCACTTAAAGAGGCCGTAGCGGAATTGGAAAGCCAACTCATTGAACTGGCTCTGAAAAAATACGGAACGGCTACAAAAGTAGCGGAAGTATTGGAAATCAGTCAAGCAACGGTGAGCAGAAGAATTAACAAACGACTGAAGTGAAGGGGGAATTGCCTATGTTTACATTACCAGAAACGCGCTTTGATTTTGCGGGTGATGAATACATTTACGCCGAGATTTCCCGTGATATGAGCGCCGAGAGTAATTTAAAAGCATTGGCAATCACGAACGAACTAAGAAAACGGAATATCCCGGGAATTATCGAAATTTGTCCATCCAATGCATCTTATTTGGTTCGATTTGATCCGGATATGATCTCAGCTGATGATCTTTTGGACTATTTGAAACAGATTGATATTACGAAAAGCAATCCGTCCGAACTTAATCTTCAGGTGCGCATCATTGAAATACCGACCTGGTATGATGACCCGATTACGCGGGAATACTCTGAGCGCTTCAAGAACCGTCATCCAGATCCTCAATGCACAAATTTTGAGTTTGTCATGAAAATAAACGGTTTTAAGGATGGTCAAGCATTTATTGAAGCACATTCGGCAATGCCTCACCTTGTCACGATGATGGGATTTACTCCGGGAGCTGCGTGGGAGTTTCAGTTAGGGGTTCCAAACGAAGAAATCATTCAGACGCCCAAGTATGTAAGTCCAAGAACAGATACACCAAGTCAAGCGGTCGGATTGGGCGGTGCGTTTACCCTGATATACCCTGTTTCCGGTCCGGGAAGTTATCAGTTGATCGGGATGTCTGCAGTACCCATTTACGATACCGAGCATCGGCTGGAGGATCTAAAAGATAGCTTGTTTTTGGCTAGACCTGGGGATATATGGAAGCATCGGCCGATTGATGAACAAGAGTACAATAAAATCGTCGAGCAGGTAAAACAAGGTACGTATCGGTTTCACACAAAGAATGTAGAGTTTTCACCAGAAGAGTACTTTCGTAAAGGGAAACAGTATATTCAGCAGTTGATGGAGGTTTTCTAATTGATACGGATCATAGAGCCGGGCTTAGAAACAACCGTTCAAGATTTGGGAAGAAACGGCCATTATCATCTTGGCGTACCTCCTTCAGGTGCGGCTGACAAATATTCCTTTATCGTTGGCAATCTTCTATTGGGAAATCCTATGGATTATGCCGGGATGGAAATTACTCTGTTGGGACCAGAGGTGGAGTTTCGAAAAAACACAGTCATTGCAGTAACGGGTGCACCAGTCGATGTTTTTTTAAATCGTGAACCGATTCCCATATGGGAAAACATCAGAGTCCAGGAAGGCGATGTGTTGTCTTTCTCTTTTTCACAAAATGGTACAAAAGCTTATCTTTGCGTTTCAGGAGGCATTCAGGTTCCTACCGTATTAGGGAGTAAATCTACCTTTATACCAAGTCATCTTGGCGGGTATCTTGGCCGAAAATTGCAAAAAGGTGACGAGATCCCAATAGGTGAACCGCTTCCCGGTGTATTTAAGCGAATCGGCAAAAGAGTACCTGCTGAGTTTATCCCTCACTTCCAAAGAGAGAATTACGTACGGGTGGTCATGGGACTCTCTGGGCATTGTATCAGTGACGATGGGGTTAAATCCTTTTTGAATACCGATTGGAAGGTATCGACGGAATCGAACAGGGTGGCGTATCGATTTAAAGGGGCTCGAGTCACTTTTCATGATTTTGATCCTCCCTTCGGAGCAGGAAAGAGCTCATCCAATGTTGTGGATGTTGTCTATCCGATTGGTGTAATCATGGTGCCAAACAGTGAAGAAATAATTGTACTGCTTAATGACGGGACCTCTGGAGGCGGCTTTGTCACCATTGGCACGGTTATCAGTTCTGATTTGGATATCATTGCCCAATCCAGGCCGAATACAGTTACCCGGTTCATGGCCGTGACAGTATCCCAAGCCATTTCGGCCAGAACGGAAAAACAGGAACGGATTAAGCGGCTATCCGATTCCATAAAATAAAAGGGGGTCTATTTGTCCAGTTGATGTTCATGGACAAATGGACCCCCTTTGTTTTCAGGTCGCTGAGCAGATTTTTTTTATGATCCTTTTAACAATTTCCTTAGATTATGAATTTGGTTTGTGACATAATCGGCAGTAAAATCGGAGCCTAATATGGCAATAATTTTGCCTGACTCATCTTTGATTGGAGCGACGCTAGATTTCACGTGACCACAAATGATGTCCTCGTACAAGGGAGTTACACCCACTCTACCTTTCATGGCCTGGTACATGCATTTCATGATTTCCGGCGGTCCGAAGTATGCATCTCCCGGCTTCAGCTTCAGCCGCTTGTCCGCGACTAGATTGATCACTTCCCGCCTGCAATTAACGGTAAAGATATAATTCCATTCAATTTTCCCTTCGAGCTCACGAATCAGCGATAGCTTGTTTTGCAGCTTGAGATAATAGGGATTGTCAGAAGACAAATTTTCCATTAAATGCTTGACGTCTGTTGCATCTATGGAAGTCGCAGTGACGATGGTAACCGACATTAATTGTTTATCCAGCTCATCCTCAAAAATTTTGGATTGCAAGAAATCGGCCGGGGGCTTGCTCCTGTGTTTTATTTTTTCTTTAATCTTCTGGTATTTTCTGCTCATGGTCGGTTGGCTAAGCTCTAAAACTTGTGCAGCCGTTTTGAGAGACTTGTATTGATCCATCGCCATTACGATCAACGTTTCTTCCACATGATCTAGGGCTTCCTGCAACGGCATGATATTCGTAACGATTGGTTTGGATGTTTTCGTCAAATTTTTCCAAGGGATCATTTTATTCAGCAGTTGGGAGTTCACCTGCTTATCTTCACTCGTGACAACGACCCTTTGAATGATATTTTCTAACTCGCGGACATTTCCATACCAAGGGTACACCTTTAAAAGATCGATCGAATCCGGAGTCAATTCCACCTCCCGCTTATATTGAAGGTTGTACTTGTTGATAAAATGATGGGCCAGAAATGCGATATCTTCTGCTCTTTCTCGCAGAGGAGGAATCGTAATCGGCACGACATTCAGGCGGTAATAGAGGTCTTCCCGGAAAGAGCTCTTTTGCACTAATTCCTCCAAATTTTTATTGGTAGCTGTGATTACTTGAACGTCAATTGGTATCGGATCGATTTCACCGATCGGGGTGACTTCTCTTTCCTGAAGGACGCGAAGAAGCTTGACCTGAAGATTGAGAGGCATTTCCGATATCTCATCAAGAAACAAGATCCCATGATTTGCTTGCGTGAAGTAGCCGACTTTCCCCTTTGGGTCCGCGCCTGTAAATGCTCCTTTTCTATATCCGAATAATTCAGATTCCAGCAATTTTTCCGGAATGGCCCCGCAATTGACCTTGACAAAGGGCTGGTTCGACCGCTCTCCTAGTTGATGGATGGCGGAGGCTACCATCTCTTTGCCCACGCCGGATTCCCCGATTAATAATACGGTTGCAGCAGAGCTTGCGACCTTTTCTGCTTGTTTTAATACCTCTTTCATATTATCGCTATAAATGACGAAAGATTTCGATAATCTGTTTTCTAAAAAATCAAGTTCCTTCTTTAATTTTTCAGAATTGCTTTTGATCTTTTGCAGTTCGCTTTTTAGCTTAGCGGTTTCCGTAATGTCTCGGGAGGCGACTACAATTCTCTCCAGTGTTCCATTCTCATTAAAAATGGGAGTTCCTGTCGCGAGTATTCTGCGGCCGTTCCACGTTTCCTGAATGACGGATATTTTCGTATTGTTCGCTAGGACTTGATGAGTGACGGAAGGCGTGAGCAACCCCTTTTTTTCCAGATCGAGGATGTTTTGTCCAATAATCTGATGGGGTTTCACGTTCCAAAACTCCTCGAGAAATTGGTCGCTTACCCGTATGATTGTCCCTTCTGGATCAACGACTAATATTTCATCATAGATAGAAGATAAAATGGCGTTTAAATCTTTATTTGTTTCTTGTAATTCCTCAATTTCAAGAGCGGATAGATGGTTTTGTTGAGAGGTTGTCTTTTCCATGCCGAATCATCACCTTCTAACCATAACAGAGTTTATATGTCCATCTATTATACAACCGTCATACGGAAAAGAAAAATAATATCGAAAATTGAGTCTTCGATTTTATTTTTGAATGAGAATTTTAAAAATGAATTTTTTCGCACTTGAGAAACAAAGAAAACAGAGCGGTAAACCTGCTCAAGAGCCAGTTTTATTGTTGGCATGCTCCTTGCTAAAACATAACAGCAGAAAAGGAGGGGCGAAATTGTCAAACTTATCAAAAATGGAACAACTGTCCAAAGGCTCGTCCACTGAGCATGTAAAGATGTTTATCAATGGGGAATGGGTGAATAGTTCTTCAGGAAGCACGAGGGATATTGTCAATCCGGCAACGGGAGAGGTGATCGCAACGGCGGCTGAAGGCACAGCGGAGGATGTGGATACGGCTGTACAAGCAGCTAAATACGCATTTTATGACGGAGGTTGGTGGGATACTCCGGCTGTGGAGCGAGCCAGACTTCTGTTCGCGGCTGCTCAGAGCTTGGAAGAGAGAATGGAAGAATTCGCTCTTCTGGAAACGCTCAATAACGGTAAGCCATTGCGGGAAGCACGCTACGATGTATCTGATGCAATTGCTTGCTTTCGCTACTACGCAGGCTTGGCAACCAAGCCGACCGGACAAACCTATGAGGTGCCGGATGGCCAGCAAGCGATGGTCGTTCGGGAACCGATCGGTGTTTGCGGACAAATCGTCCCGTGGAATTATCCGCTGCTGATGTCCGTGTGGAAATTGGCTCCCGCTTTAGCTGCTGGAAATACGATTGTCTTTAAAACGGCTGAGCTTACGCCAATGACCGCTGTGAAATTGTTTGAAATTTTGGAGCAAGCAGGATTTCCAAAAGGGGTCGTTAACCTCGTTCTCGGTCAAGGGTCTGTAGTCGGTCAGGCGATTGCCGAGCACCACGATGTGGATAAAGTGGCCTTCACAGGGGGGACGGCAACGGGTCGGAAGATCATGGAAGCCTCTTTAGGCAACCTGAAAAAAGTCACGCTGGAGTTGGGCGGGAAGTCACCGAACATGGTGTTTGCCGATGCTGATATGGATACTGCTGTAGACTATGCCTTGTTCGGGATTTTTGCCAACCAGGGTCAGGTTTGTGCGGCCGGGTCGAGACTGCTCCTGGAAGAATCGATTTACGACGAGTTTATCGAACGCATGGTGGAAAAAGCCCGGCACATCCGGGTAGGGCCTGGCTTGGACGAAAGAAGTCAAATGGGACCGCTCATCTCCGAAGTCCATATGAACAAAGTGTTGGATTACATCAAGATAGGGAAACAAGAGGGGGCTAAGCTCGTCCTGGGAGGAAACCGGATCACGGAAGGCAAGCTGAAGGACGGCTATTTTGTGGAACCGACCATCTTTATCAACACGACGTCCGAGATGACGATTGTGAAAGAAGAAATCTTCGGCCCTGTCCTGGTTGTTCAGAAGTTCAGCGATGAAGCGGAAGCCCTTCGGCTTGCAAATGATACCATCTATGGATTAGCCGGAGCAGTCTTTACCAACAACGTGGCCAAGGCTTACCGGGTCATTAAAAAAGTTCGCGCAGGGATTACCTGGATCAACTCCTATCATCCTACCTACAACGAAGCGCCATGGGGAGGATTCAAACAAAGCGGAAATGGCCGTGAGCTTGGCACGTTTGGTTATGAGGCCTATACGGAAGTAAAGCAGATCAACAATAATCTAAACATTCAACCAACTGGTTGGTTTGACGAAGAGTAGGGCAATGAAGATCTTCGGATGGTAAGGTAACTGTTATAACTAAAGCGCTTACAAGAGAACAGGGGGCAAAAACATGAAGAAATCAAAAAAATGGACAACCATCTTGGTTAGCTTGACTACGGCAGCTTTGATGCTCACCGCTTGCGGTGGCGGTTCCGAATCGGGCCAGCAGACGGGTCAAGCATCCACCAAAACGGGGGCTTCTGCGGATTCCAAGGAGCAATTTAAAGGACAGACGTTAAACCTGTTGACGTGGGAAGGATACGGAGATCCCAAAATTATCAAGCAGTTCGAACAGAAATACGGGGTGACAGTTAGCCCTACTTACTTTGGTTCCGGGGATGAGTTGATCGCCAAGCTGAAATCGGGCGGCGGGAGTGCCTATGATATTATCTCGCCATCTGGCGACATAGCAGGTTTGCTTGTCCAATCCGGGATGGTGGAGCCGATCGACACCGCAAAGCTAACCCATTTCAACGATGTGGTGGAAAAATTGAAGCTGTCGGATGTAGTGAAGGATGATCAAGTCTACGGTGTGCCGTATGTATGGGGACCTGACTATTTGATCTATGACGCAGATGTGGTAAAAGAAGAGCCAAAATCTTGGAATGTATTTTGGGATCCGCAGTATAAAGGAAAAATCTCTTTGTATGACGACATTAGCAATATTTATATGATCGGGCAAATGGATGGACTGGATCAGAAGGACCAGTCAGCTTTATACAATATGACCGAAGAACAGCTACAGACGGCCAAGCAAAAATTGCTGGAGCTGAAGCCTCAGGTCCGAAAATATTGGACAACCGGGGGAGAACTGAATGATTTGTTCGCCAACAAGGAAGTCGCTCTTGCTGTAGGCTGGCCGCTTACCGTGAAAGAGGTTAACGACAAAGGAAGGAATTTAAAATGGACGATCCCTCAGGAAGGAGCTACCGGATGGATTGATCGTCTGATGATTGTGAAAGGGTCAAAAAACCGCGAGCTAGCCGAACTTTACTTGGATTTTGCGATGAGTCCGGAAGCGCAGGCGCATACCGCTGAGGTAACCAATTACGGTGTGGCCAACCCGAAGGCAGGCCAACACATGTCTGCTGAATTGAAGGAAATTACGTATGTCGATGAGATGGAAAAAATGTTTAACAAAATAAATTTCTGGCAGTATGTAAAGGAGCGTTCTCGTTACAACGAAATTTGGACGGAAGTAAAAACAAACTAAGCGTATCCAGTGGAAAGGACGGAGCCCGTTACCCACCGGGCCCTTCCCCTACTATTGGAGAGAAGGAGTGAAAGGGAATGTATCCTTTGAAGCAAACGGAGATCGAGCCTAGATATCCTCCTAAACCTAAGAAAGGTAAAAAGAAGTATCGATGGGCCAAAGGGCGAAAACTACGCTTACTGCCTATCTTGCTCCCACCTGCGATATGGCTCTTTATCTTTTTGTTCTTGCCTTATTTTAATTTGTTTACGTACAGCTTTTGGAAAACGGATCAATTTAATGTCATAAAAGAGTTCCAGTTCAATAATTACACGAAGTTTTTTGCCCCCACAACGGGAGGCGATGCCCCTTATTACGTTCTTCTGGATACGATCGAATTGGCAGGTTGGGTTACGCTCTTTACCCTGCTGCTTAGCTTGCCATTAGCCTATTATATTACGTTTAAAGTGACGAGATACAAGCAAGCGATCTATATGCTGGTGATTATTCCGCTGTGGGTGAGTTATATTGTACGGGCGTATTCATGGAAAATTGTGTTGGGAACGAACGGCGTTTTAAATTCTGCCCTGATTTGGTTAGGCATCACCCATCAACCATTGGATATTTTCTTGTACAGCCAGGTGTCGGTCATCATCGGAATGGTTCATATTTACACGCCTTTCGTTTTGATGCCGATTTATACGGCCATGGAGCAAATCCCGCGAAACCTCATGGAAGCTTCCAAAGACTTGGGGGCGAGCCGCTGGAAAACCTTTGCTCATGTGGTGTTCCCCCTATCCTTGCCGGGAGTGATTGCAGGCGGAACGTTTGCCTTCGTTTTGTCTATGGGAGACTTTTTAGCCCCTTCCCTATTAGGAGGGCCCAATAGTAGTACGATGATTTCGAATATTGTTCAACAGCAATTTGGCACGTCCAACAACTGGCCTTACGGATCGGCGATTGGCATCATGATTCTGGTTTTGGTCCTCTTGGTACTAGAATTCACGGGAAGAGCGGAGAAGCGATATGCAGCTTTAGAAGCTAACCAGGAAAGGAAGTAGGTGAGCGGGAAAGATGTTTTGGCGTAAATGGGATATAAGCACGGCGCTGTTGCGGCTATTTTCTTTCGGAGTTCTTGCCTTTCTCTACCTGCCGCTTGGCATTGTGATCCTGTATTCCTTTAATGGAGATACAGTGAACAGTTTTCCAATTCGACAATTTTCTCTCAAATGGTATCAGGTGATGGCGGAAAATAAAGCGCTGATGCAATCGCTCCTGCATTCCGTGACGGTTGCGGTGATCAGTACGAGCATTGCTGCTTTACTGGCAGTTCCGGGTGCTTTCGCCGTCGATCGGTTTCAATTTATCGGGAAAAAAGTATTTGAGCGCATTGTGCTCCTTCCCTTGATTCTGCCGGGCATTCTGACCGGAGTAGCGATGCTCAGCTTTTTTCAGGAGATTGGGATTCAGCAGTCGATGCTTGCTGTCGTACTGGGTCACTCTACTTTTTTGATCGCGATTATATTTACGCAAGTCTATGCGCGTTTGAAGAAGCTGGACCGGACGATCGAGGAGGCTTCCGCTGACCTTGGCGCGACCCGCTTCCAAACCTTTTATCATGTCATTTTGCCCAACATCAAGACGGCGATTATCGGTTCTGCGTTATTATCCTTTACCTTGTCCCTGGATGAAATCCCAGTTACCTTTTTTTTGAATGGAGTTTATTCGACTTTGCCGATCCAGATTTGGGGGATGACACGGAACGGGATTACTCCTGAGGTCAATGCGATCTCGACCTTGATCTTTTTATTTTCATTAGTCCTCATCGTATTTTCGCTCAGATTAAACAAAAGAGAGGAGTAGGGACATAAATGAAAACAGCCACGATTCGATTGCATCAAATCAATAAAAAGTATGGCGAAAACCATATCGTCAAGGATTTAGATCTGCATGTTTATGAAGGGGAGTTTCTCACCTTGCTCGGACCAAGCGGATGCGGAAAAACGACGACCCTTCGCATGATTGCCGGTTTTGAATATCCGACCTCGGGGGAAATCTTGCTTCATAACCAACCGGTCACGGATTTGCCGCCGAACAAACGTGATGTGAATACCGTCTTTCAAAATTATGCGCTATTCCCCCATATGACTGTAAGGGAAAATGTAGGATATGGATTAAAAATGAGAAAAACGCGGCAGGCTGATATCGATCAGAGAGTAACAGAGGCACTCCGAATGGCTCAGTTGGAGTCTTTCGCCAACCGAAAGCCTCGCCAAATGTCCGGGGGTCAGCAGCAGCGCGTGGCCATTGCGCGAGCGATTGTGAACAATCCGAAGGTTCTTTTATTGGATGAACCGCTTGGTGCACTCGATTTAAAGCTTCGCAAGCAGATGCAATTTGAGCTGAAGCATTTGCAACAAAAATTGGGGATTACTTTTATTTATGTCACCCACGACCAGGAAGAAGCCTTGACGATGTCGGACCGGGTGGCCGTGATGAATAATGGAAGAATCGAACAAATCGATGTGCCAAACAAAATTTACAACCAGCCAAAGACACGTTTCGTAGCCGACTTTATCGGGGAAACAAACTTGCTGCAAGGCAGAGTGGTTCGAAAAAATCACGAGAAAGTGGAAGTCATGATGGAAGGCGTAATCTGCGCTCTGCGTGGCCATGGAAAAGCCACAACGCAAGAAGATGTATACGTTTCCATCCGTCCGGAAATGCTCAGCCTCAGCCAACATCGCCCAGACGGAACCTTCCTGATCGGCAGGGTAGAAGAGCATGTCTTTGTTGGTTCTGCTTTCAAGACGATTGTCAGGCTCTCCTCTGGAAGAGAGATGGTCATTGTGCAGTCCGCTTCCTCCCATGAACCGATCCAGCAGGGAGAAGAGGTGTATATTTCCTGGGATTTGAATAAGTCGGTCGTTCTGGTATCTTAAAGCAAGAAGAAAAGTTGTGGTCAGTCTGAGCCGTCGTAGGATAACAATACCTGCGACGGTTTTTTTGCGTGTGCAATATCTTCCTTACAAGTCTGCTTTTGGCATAAAAAAACCGTCAACGAACAAACTAAACTAACAAAAAAAGTGCAGTTCATAGGAAACGAGCGTGACCGGATGTGAACCAGACATTACATGCGGATTTGGAAGCAAATGAACAAACCTTGAGAGAAATTTTTGACGATTGTTCCGATATCGTGTTTTCTTCGTTATGTACTTCTGATCAAACCAAAATTCTATTGATTTATGTAGAAGGTTTAGTCGATACCAATCTTTTGAATAACACTGTACTAAAACCATGGGTTTATGAAGGACTTCCTGACATTCACCGGAAACCAGAGGGCATTGGCGAGAATCGCGTTCAGCAAATGGTTGCAATCGCCAAAACAAAGGTAGTCACTGGCGTTCCTGATTTGGTGGATGGTGTCATGAAAGGGAACGTAGCGATCCTGTTTAACGGGAAAAATGACGCCTTGCTTGCTGATTTGAAAGGGTTCGAAAAGCGTGCGGTGGAAGAATCGAGAATCGAATTTTCCGTACGTGGTCCCAAAGATAGCTTTACAGAAGTACTTCAGGTGAATACTAGTTTAGTGCGTAGAAGAATTCAGAGTCCAAAACTGAAAATGATAATACGGACGTTAGGGGAATTATCAAAAACGGATGTAATTATCGCATATGTTGAAGGAATTGCAACTGATTCCGTGATAAAAGAAGTAATCAACCGAGTGGAGCGTATCCAGATTGACTCTGTTTTGGAGACAGGGTACATAGAAGAATTCATCGAAGATCAGCCGTTTTCGCCATTTCCACAACTCCAGAACACCGAACGTCCGGACACGGTAGCGGCAAGCTTGTTAGAGGGGAGAGTCGCCATTTTTCAGGATGGCACGCCAAGCGTACTAATCGTGCCAATGACGTTTTGGATGGGGTTACAGGCAGCAGAGGATTACTATGAACATTATATTTACAAAACATTTATTCGCTGGCTTCGCATTGTCGTATTTCATCTCTCGCTTTTTCTCCCGTCTCTCTACGTGGCGGTTACGACTTACCATCCACAGCTCATTCCTACGAACCTACTCATTAGCATTGCCAGTTCCAGGGAAGGAGTTCCGCTTCCCGCAATAGCTGAGGCGTTAATCATGGAATTAATGTTTGAAGTTTTGCTTGAAGCAGGTGTCCGAATACCTAAACCGATTGGCCAGGCTGTTAGCATCGTAGGAGCACTGGTTATAGGGCAAGCCGCCGTGCAGGCAGGCATTGTTTCCGCTCCAATGGTAATTGTCGTTGCTGCTACGGGCATCAGTTCTTTTGTAGTTCCGCGCTACAATCTGGGAACTGCTTTTCGGATTCTTCGTTTCCCATTGTTACTCCTGGCGAGTGTATTTGGGTTATATGGCATTGTCGTAGGAGCGATTGCCATTGTTATTCATCTGGTTACTCTGCAATCGTTTGGTCTGCCCTATTTTAGCCCTGTTGCCCCTCAAATTCCACGCAATCTGGGAGATACTTTTATCCGTGTCCCTCGCTGGAGCATGAAGTATCGCCCGGCATTATTCTCTGGCAGAAATAAGACACGTATCCCAGAAGGTCGGAAGCTACCTCCAAAAAAAGGGAATTCATAAACATGCAGAAAAAATTCACTCTCTTCTTCGTTATCTTGTTAAGCATTGGATTTCTAACAGGCTGTTGGGATCGACAGGAATTAAACGATATCGCTCTTATCATTGGCTCTGCGGTTGATCAAGCAGAGGATGGGGCAATACTGGGGACAGTCCAAATCGTTGTGCCATCATTATCTGGAGGAGGGACCATGGGGAAAACCACTCCCCCCTCTTTTTTTATAGCGACGTCTTCAGGTAAGGATTTTTCAGAGGTCATACAAAAAACGCAAAAAAATGTTTCCAGACGGCTGTTCCGGGGCCACAGACAGGTGTTGTTTATAGGCGAAAAATACGCGAAAAATGGGGTTTCGGATATACTCGATTCGATTACCCGCGACCCGGAATCAAGACTACGAACAGACGTCATTATCGTGAAGGGAAGTGATGCGAAAAATATTCTTTCAGCACAGTATCCTTTTGAGCCTGTTTCTTCGATTGCTGCCTTGAAGCAGCATTTAGCGTTGGGAATCGAAGGGAGTGCTACATTGCGAAATTTCCTCATAGCGGCGTCAACAGATGGGAGCAGTCCGACCTTGTCGGCAATGGAACTGAATGCCAATTCTTCTCCGGACAAAGGACAGATACAATTGGCAGGAAGCCAATTCAAAAAGAACGGATTTCAAATGGCAGGGACTGCTGTTTTTAATAAGCAATTGAAATTGGTTGGTTATGTGGATAATGGAGAAAGCGGTTTGCTGAACTGGATCACGCAGTACCAGAAAAGAATAACGATCTCTACCACGGAGCCGACATTTGGAAGGTTTGGGTTTGTCGCAACCAACACAGGAAGTAAAATCAGTGCGGAAATACACAGGACGCGAATAAAGTTTTATGTAACATTGACTGGTGAAGGAGTGATTAATGAAAACAACACAAAGCTGGACCTGATGGAGACAAAAAATCTGCGGAAATTGGAACAGACACTAAATGATGAAACGAAGAAACGTACCCTTCAAATGATTAAAAAGGTACAAAAAAAGTACGGAACGGACATTTTGGGTTTCGGGGAGGTTGTTCATCGCCAGTTTCCTTACCAGTGGAAAGCCATGAAAAAAAATTGGGAACATGAATTTGCCAAGGCAGAGGTAGAGGTCAATGTCATTCTGAAAGTAAAGCGGGTAGGACTAACGGGGCCTTCTTTACAGCTGCGAAAAGGAGAGATTCTTAAATGAAACTGTCGGGACTGCAAATTTTTTGGATCATGGTGACATTTGAGACAGGAAATACTCTTCTTCTCACGACATCTCCGGCCATTGGCGAAGCACAGCAAGATGTTTGGATCTCCTACTTGATAGCTGGTGTTCTCGGGATTTTCATTGCTTTTGCGGCAACGAGATTAAGTCTTCTGTATTCCGGTCAAACACTTATCCAATTCAGTCAAACCATTTTGCCGAAGTGGATGGGAAAAATCCTCCTCATTTCCTATTTCATCCAATGGTATTCTGTCATTGGTGTGATTCTGAGGGAATTTGCCGATTTTACCATCACGATATTGTTCTTTAGAACCCCTATGTGGCTCATTATTTTGACGATGCTCCTCTTGATGATTTTTCTCACATACCAGGGAGGAATTGAAGGGATCGGGCGATGCAGTGAATTATTTGGACCCATCATTCTTGTCTCCATATTTCTTGTTGTGATGTTAAGTCTGCCAAATACGGAATGGAACCGCATACTGCCGGTTTATGTTGATAACGGAATGAGTAGTATTTGGAAAGCAACATTGCTCCCGGCTTCATTTTTTGGAGAATGCGTGATGCTGACCATGCTGCTTTCCTTTATGGAAAAACCAGAACAAGGACCTTCTCGGGCCATGTGGGGAGTCGGCATTGCTGGCTTGGTTGTTTTCATTTCCACTCTTTGCATTATTTTCGTATTTGGACCTGCTTTGTCTGCAAAGATGTCCCATCCGTTTTTTGATATGGCACGGTATATTTCGATTGCCGGGTTTATCCAAAATATCGACTTATTGATTGTGTTAATCTGGATTATGAGCGTGTTTATCAAACTGTCTTTGTATTTTTTTATATGCAGCTACGGCACTGCACAATGGCTCAATATCAAAGATTGGCGAAAATTGATTTGGGGCGTTGCTTTGGTTGTATTCGTACAGTCTTTGCTCTATCCGGACGTAACGGTTTCGGACGTTAAATACGTCACACAGTATTGGATTCCGTATGCTTTTACAATCAACATGGTTGGTATTCCGCTCATCTTGTGGCTAATAGGAACTATCCGGAAGAAATATAGCTTGGCTAATTACAGGTAAAAGTTGTTACGATATGGATGTGTATGGGGGAAATTGACAGAAAGGGGGCGGTGTCCAGTGGTTTATTTGCTGATTTCTGGTGGATGATATTCATCGCGTCGGAAATAATCCGTGTGTATGCCGAGAGTCCGGGACTCTTCTGATATTTTATCAGAATCTCGACCAGTTCGCTTTAGGCGGAGTCGACCCGGCAACGGTGGATCAGAACATCGAAAAATCGCTCGCGACTATTTTTGAGCTGGCCGTAGAAGCAAACGCACCAATCGACGTTCATTTGCACGACCCGGATCATCTCGGTATTTTCACTTTCAAGCGTCTGGCGAAAATGACAGAAGAAGCAGGCTGGCACGGACGAGTCACGATCAGCCATGCGAATTCGCTGGCGGACATCAGTCTTGAGGAAGCGGGAGACGTGGCAGAAATGCTGGCTGCTCTGGGCATTTCGATCACTTCTACGGTTCCCGTGATTAAGCCTACGATCCCAATTCCGCTTTTGCGTGAGAAGGGCGTATCTGTATCGCTCGGCGATGACAGTATTACCGACCACTGGTCACCGTTTGGTCAAGGAGACAGCTTGGAAAAAGCAGGCCGTCTAGCAGAGCGCTTCCGTATGCAGGATGAGCGTTCCCTATCCCAAGCCTTGGGCTTTATCACAGGCGGCAAGACACCGCTTGATAAAGAAGGAAACCGCATGTGGCCGAATGTTGGAGACGAAGCGGACATTGTATTCGTCCATGCCGCTTCCGCTGCCGAGGCTGTGGCGCGCCGCTCAAAGCGTCAAGCCGTCATGTTCCGCGGGAATGTTGTGTCTGGCGCTTTGTAAGCGATAGGCGCGCTGATTGATAGGATCGTAAACAAAAAAGAGGTAGAACCGCGATGGTCCTGCCTCTTTTTGTTGTCACCTTTCATCCTGGAAGGGAAAAGGAAGGGCGCGTTAATCAAGCTGTAGTGGTGGGAAGAAAACAGGAGAAAACGCTCAAGGTTCTTGGGATACTCGCGTGGATGCTGGACTGTCCGACTCCGTGAAAAAAAACGAAACCCGCGTCCAAAGTAGCCGTATCAATGGAGTTTTTCAGAGGTGGACACTAAAGGCGTGTTTCGTTTTTTTCACTACGTCTTTGTATGTATCCCAAAGACCTTCGCTTATTTCTCTTGTTTTCTTTGGACAACTTTGTTCCTGGCAGCTGCTTTCTTGAGAGTAAATTTCTTCGAAGCGAAAAAACTCTCCCAGTTTTTATTGCTGTTGTTCACTGAAGTGATAGACTGGAAAATAAAGTTATAACTGGTGTCGCCCATAAGCTAAATGGGCAGGATAGTGTGATATACTGTCGGATAGTACTTCTTTCGGAGGTGTAACATGATCTATTTAGAAACATCGAGATTGCAATTACGCGACTGGGAAGAAACAGACGTAGAGCCATTTAGTCGACTAAATGCTGATGAAAAGGTTATGATGTATTTTCCTAAAACCTTATCACCCGAAGAAACAAATGTGTTCTATAAATCAATTGTATCTGAGTTTAAAGGTAAGCGTCAAACCCAGCCCACCTGTTCCCGATAAACAAGTCATGTCACAATAAATCCATCTTAGAAGGAAAGGATGGATGTGAGAATGGAAGAAACTCTACAGGAAATATGGGCAAAACG
>NZ_JBITPN010000003.1:0-67637 GCF_050467985.1 Brevibacillus sp. NRS-1366
TACAGTTGTGCTTGTTCTTCTATATTCGTTCATGACTACATTGTATCAATTTGGATAATAAACTGCGACAAAAAGCGAAAAATAGAGGATATAGACCTTTGGAATACTCGAAGCACCACAAACCTCCGTTTTTAGTGGCACTCCGTATCCGATCTCCCTTTCATCCCACATCTAAAGAATTGGGCTTTCCCGTTTGGGAAAGATGTAAATCTGCAAGGAAATGCTTACTATTTCCCGCTTTTTATATTAAAGTGTATGAGGGACAACTCTACTAAACGGCCTACATCGGATGTTATTTGGAAAGGTGAGTTCGCATGGACCTTTGGGAAATTTTCGTTGGATTCGTGCTCGGATTAGTTGAAGGACTTACGGAATTCGCTCCCGTGTCTTCTACCGGGCACATGATTATCGTCGATGATACATGGTTGCATTCAAAAGAAATGTTTTCTCCGGAAGTCGCAAACACATTCAAAGTAGTCATTCAGCTCGGTTCGATTTTGGCAGCGGTCATCGTTTTCAGAGACCGCTTTTTAAGCCTTTTGGGACTCAAAAAGCTTTCTCCAGACGGCAACGGCCCCGGACATAAGCTGCGATTGACCCAGGTAATCGTAGGACTTTTACCGGCTGCAGTATTGGGACTTTTATTTAATGATTACATTGATGAATACCTGTTTTCTATCAATACAGTACTGATCGGTCTGGTTGCAGGCGCCTTGCTGATGATCGCAGCTGACTGGTTCCGGCCAGGACGCCCCAAGGCTGCAACAGTCGATCAGATTAGCTACAAGCAGGCACTCATTATTGGTCTGTTTCAATGTATCGCACTATGGCCGGGCTTTTCCCGCTCAGGATCTACCATCTCTGGTGGGGTTTTGCTTGGCCTCAGTCACCGGGCTGCTTCTGATTTTACGTTTATTATGGCGGTTCCTGTCATGGCGGGAGCCAGCTTCCTGTCGCTCCTTAAAAATTGGCATTACATCACCGCAGATGCCTTGCCGTTTTTTATTGTCGGGTTTATCAGTGCCTTCATCTTTGCCCTGCTGGCCATCCGCTTCTTCTTGAAGCTGATCAACAAGATTAAACTCGTTCCCTTCGCCTTGTATCGGATCGTACTGGCTGCAATCATTTACTTCTTTATCATGTAACAATCTCACGCAAAAGGTACTCCATGGACGATGAGCGGACCCCACTCTTTGCTAAAAACAAAGGGTGGGGTCTATTTTTAGGAAAGGAGTGCATCCAGCTTTTGCTTTTGACGCAAATGATGGACAAAATGCATGTAAATCAGCTGGTACCATTCCGTTGCATTCAAGTACCCGAGAGCGGGATGCGGCATTTTTTGATCCGGCGAGATCGCTGCCAGAGTAGGTTCGAGCTGGCGCACCTGATTGATGAGCTGGAGCAGTCGAGGTTTTACTTCTTCCACTGATTCGGGGTTCGCAGGTGTGTACTCGGGTGAATCTGGAACTTTGATGGCAATAGGCGGAAACTTGCCTGCCCCTAGAATCTTCTCGCCATTTTCATTTTTGCTCTCACCAACGACCGCCTGACCAGAAGCACACTGCTCAATCGATTTGATTTGCATAAAAAAAGCTGAATCTATGAGGTGATTGTACATTTGTCCCAGCGACCATTCATCCGCTGCTGGCTGCCTAGTGAACTGTTGGTCGGAATAGCCATCCAAAGCTTTTACATAAATGCCTGTAACCTCTTCAAAATTTTTCAGGACTTCATTTGTTCTCACACGGGAACACCCTTTCTTTCTTTTTTTTGTTTTTGTTCATTCATGGAGCTATCGTAACGTATCGCTACTGACACCATCATGTCAGTAGTGATTGCCCTTTTCTCCTCGGCTTGGATCTCACTTGCAGACAAACATACAAGCCATCGATAACTCTCGTAAATATTGTAAATAGTAAGAATCGAGGGGGAGGTGTTACGATGGCAAGGAGATTTCAGGCTTTAGTACGAGGTTCTGAAGAGGTACCTTCAGTTAGTACAAATGCAACTGGCAACATCATGTTTCGATTAAGTGCTGATGGGCAAAAACTTGATTTTCGTTTAGTCACTAATCAATTGCGTCATTTTACCCAAGCCCATATTCATATCGGAGCAAGAGGAGTCAATGGTCCTGTAGTTGTTTTCTTATTTGGACCTGTCACTCGCGGAATCAGTGTAAACCGGGGGGAGGTTATTGGATCCATCACACGAAGTGAATTGGTCGGTCCACTCGAGGGCAGATCGCTGGCAGAATTAATACGGCTTATGAATAACGGGCTGACTTATGTAAATGCCCATTCGACGCAAAATCCCGATGGAGAAATACGTGGTCAAATCAGGCGCACCATTTCTCGCAGACGATAATATACTACTATCAGATAACTCAGGACAATGGTAAACCCACTGTCCTGGGTTATTTTTTTGGTCTTCGACTCCGCATTTTGCTTGCTAACTTTTTTTGGTATGATTACCCGTATGAAGTTTATTCAGGAGGCCATTTATTTTGCTCACGTCTAACCAGAAACGTCGTTTGACTTCCGTCCAAATCATTGTATTTTTTTATGTGGGACTTATTCTTGTCTCATCGTTTCTATTGTGTTTGCCCCTTTTTCATAATCCGGGTGCACAGCTTTCTTTCATCGACTCATTGTTCACCGCAGCGAGCGCCATCAGCGTCACAGGGCTTACCGTCATCACGATCCACGAAGTATTCAATCAATGGGGCATTCTCTTTTTAACCTTGCTCTTTCAGGTTGGCGGAATCGGGATCATGACGCTGGGAACATTTTTTTGGCTCTTGATGGGGCAAAAAATCGGGCTGGAACACCGCATGTGGATTGCTACAGACCACAACCGCCCTACACTCTCAGGCTTGGTCGACCTGATGCGGAATATTCTCGTGATTGCGATCATGATCGAGCTGGTGGGAACCATTCTTTTGGGCAGCCACTTCATATTCGCAGGTTATTATGCTGATTGGTACACAGCCTTCTATCACGGCTATTTTGCTTCGGTCAGCGCCTTTACCAATGCCGGATTCGATCTCTACGGAAATTCCATGGTCGACTATACCCACGATTACGTGTTTCAAGCCATCGTCATGCTCTTGATTATTTGCGGGGCAATTGGGTTTCCTGTGCTCGTGGAGCTACGAACGTATTTTTCGTATAAACGGGCCAGAATGCGTTTTACTTTTTCTCTGTTTACCAAAATTACTACGCTGACCTTCTTTTCGTTGATTGTGGCAGGGGCACTGCTCCTCTTTCTGTTCGAACAAAACAAGTTTTTTGTTGGGAAAAGCTGGGATGAGACATTGTTCTACTCCTTGTTTCATTCTGTTTCTTCGCGAAGCGGCGGTTTGGCTACGATGGATATCAGCCTACTCTCCACCCCTTCCCTTATCATGCTCTCAGGGATGATGTTCATCGGAGCATCCCCCAGCAGTGTTGGGGGTGGTATTCGGACGACTACATTCTTCGTCCTCGTTGCCACCGTTTTTGCCAACATGCGCGGCTTCAAGGATGTAAAAGTATTCGGTCGTGAATTGGTAGAGGACGACATTATGCGGTCGTTTGTTGTCTTTTTTATCGCAATTTTCATGGTCTTCACTGCTTGCATTCTGCTCGTTTGGCTGGAGGATCTCCCCTTCCAGCACATCTTGTTCGAGGTTTGCTCTGCCTTCGGTACGACCGGTCTATCGACAGGAATTACCGCGAATATGAGTACAGCAGGCAAGCTTATTTTGATCATTACCATGGTAATCGGGCGGATTGGGATTATTAATCTGCTGCTTTTCTTGAAGCGCAAAGACCGGATGATGCGGTACCGTCATCCGAAAGAGAGGGTCATTATAGGACAGTAATAGAAAGAAGCCTGGCGCGGTCTCTGATCGCCCAGGCTTTTTGTCATTCGCAGCTCCGCCAGCTTGAGACACAAAAAAAGCCATCAACTCCCTTGTGTAAAGAGCCAACAGCTTGTTTAATCGTTCTCTTTTTTCTTTTCCACTTCCGCTACAAAACAGGATCGACGGAAATAGCCAGCTCAGGGGCAGCCGTTGTCGCCACAGTGAGAATGGGCAGCTCCATCACATTACGGTGCTTTCTTGGTCCGTAATAATCGTGCTCTGCCCGGGCAAGGCGAAACCCAAAAGCCTCCAGTGCGCGAATGGACGGGGTGTTCGTTTCGCTCACGGTCACACGAACAGTACGGAGTGTCGGAAACTGGCGCAGAGCCTGCAGTCTGGCCTCAATCAGTCTCTTGCCGATCCCTTTCCCCTGGAATTCCTTGCGAACATTGCTGAACAACAGCCAGCCTGTTGTTTGGTACATATCAATCCCTGCGCAGCCGAAGCCGATCAGCTGATGATCGCAGGTCGCCTTGAAAATTAAATCGGGAAACAGCTCCATATACTTCTTCAGCTCGTGGAGGTTCATGCGATCCGGCAGCGTCAGATCAGCAAGAGTGATCATCTCGGCAAAATCGTCCCGTTTGACACGTTCAATATAAACATCCATTTCTCCCGCCTCCTGTAGAGTCGCCTTGCCTTTTTACTGTAACAGAGGGGTATGAAGCGAACGTGGACAACGTATGAAAGGATTGTAAAATTATTATTTCAACGGAATATAAATGCTCATCTTCATCTGATCAGGAAATCTGGAGTTCACTACATCGGTCACCTCAAAATCCGGTCCCTCTCTCCGTTCGTAATTGGAGCTGGGCAGCCATGTGCCGTAAATATATCTGCGTATGTTCTGAACCTGATCGGCAAAGCTGCTTAATTTGAATTCCGCGTATTTGCCGGACGGAAGCACCATGGTCACAAAGCCCTCCGGGACGACCTCGGGGAAATGATGCACGGCTTCCCCGACGACAAAGGAAAAACTCCCGTCGTCTCCAAAATCGCAGGAGATCCCGTACGACATGTCCGGTGCTGCTTTATCCGTAATCCGCAAATAATCCTGATTGCTGCCAAATGCCTGATAAAAGCCTGGTATTTCCGCATAGTGTTTTTCGTCATGCAGACTCGTCCTGTGCGAACGCCCAACGATCAGAATTTCGTCCAGCATAATGATACTCGGTTTATTCACATGCATCTCTCCTTTGATCGTTTGGCGAATCGTCAAAAAATCCATTTTCGGCTGTAAAACTGACTGGATGTCCGATTTACGAAATTTCCCCGGTGTCATTCCAAAATGCTTTTCGAATGCGCGTGTAAAAGCCTCCTGGGATTGATACTGATACGTAATCGCGATGTCGAGCACGTTTCTGCTCGTTTCCTTCAGCAATACTGCCGCTTCTGACAATCTTCTTTTGCGGACGTACTCCTGAACGCCAAACCCGGATATCGCTTGAAACAAACGCTGAAAGTGGAAGGCAGAGAAATGGGCTTGTGCAGCAATATCTGTGATGTGCAATTCTTCTGTAAGATGTTCGTCCACAAAATCAATAGCTTGCTGGATGCGCACGTAATGGTCCATCATCATTTCCTTTTCTTGTTTATTTTTTCTCTTTTATTATGCATGAGATTGAGCCTGTTTTTTTGATCTTTTGTGCTATACAATGGAAAAATGACCAGATGATGGAGGATCAAAAAAGTGAGATTGTTTAAAAAAGCATTTGCATGTTTGCTTGTCACCAGCCTTGTCTTTTCGCTGCTGGGCTGCTCCTCAAGCTCCCAAACGCCATCACTCGAAAAAACAAGTGGAGCAGGCTTTGCCCGAAGCGAGCATCACCCGTTTTCGGATGACACGAAAAAGATCACGTATTACAAGCCAATGAGCGTAAGCGAGATCGAGTCGCTTCTTCCTTCGCCGATTCAGCAGCGGTTCTACGTTATCGGCAAAAACAAGCTTCCTTTTCCCGTAGACAAAGAAGCCGCGCATTTGATCGCCTTTTCGTATGCTGATGACAAGACAGTTCGCCACCAGCTGCAATTGACGTACAAGCAGGATAGAGATAATAACGGTGACGAGAACTTTTTTGTCATCCGCATGACAGAGACTGACGAGAATCCGCTATCCCAGCTTCCCGATTCCGCTAATGGACTAGATACCTTCGGCAATATCGCTAGAATGCAGCCGCTGCGAGACGATGTCTCCCTGATTCATCATATCATTCAGACAAACAGCGCTTACGTGTACAGCTATTACGATTACAACGAAAAAGATCGCGCTGTTCATCTGGTGACAACAAACGCGAACGAAATCAATTTTTATGATCGCGGCATCTTTTACCAAATCGCCTACCACGTCAAAGGAAATGAGCCCAATGAGGCTGTTCAAACTCAAATGGTCGCGCTGGCAAAAGAGCTGGCAGAGCATTCCGCTACGTGAAACCAAAAAAGCCGACAATTCCACGAATCGGGACTGTCGGCTTTCTCTTATTTACTTTTTCACAGATGGCATAACGCCTTCAGGAATTGGGTTTACATAGGGGGTGTTGCCCAGACGCAGTTTCAGTTCGGCTTTCGCTTTTTCGATCAGCTCTGGGTTTTTCAGCATGTCTACCGCTGTGGAAGCCATGACCTTACCGGCATGCAGCATGCCTTTGTGCGCCATGGAAGTCGCACCAAGCGTTACCCATTGCCAAGAGTGCAAAGTAGATCCGTTGATAAAGCAAGCAGTTGTACATTGTGCTGTCGGTGTGATCCAGCTCACATCTCCCACGTCCGTAGAGCCATTGAGTGGGATCGGTGCACCTGTATAGGAGTTAAGCCACGATACCATATCTGGATCAGGTGTATCCGCAGACAGTCTTTCCGCTGTATTTCTCTCTTGCTCGCTCAATGTCGCGCGTACCGCTTTGGCAAGCTTCAGCTCTTCCTCGTCATGGACCGGCACACCAAGCTCTTGGTAGTTTTTATACATCACTTGTTCCAGCGTCTCATTTTGTACCAGGTTCGAGCATGCTTTGTCGAATACGATCTCTACTTCTGTTTCGGTCATGAGCGCTGCACCCTTGGCAATTTTGCATACACGCTCATAGATTTCTTGCACTTGATCGACCTTGGGCGCACGCACCAGATAAAGTACTTCCGCATACGGCTGCACGACGTTCGGAGACAGGCCGCCGGAATTCGTAATGGCATAGTGCACGCGTGCATCGGTAATGATGTGCTCACGCAGGTAGTTGACCCCGACATTCATCAGCTCGACAGCATCCAGTGCACTCCGGCCCAGGTGAGGGCTTGCTGCTGCGTGGGCGCTTTTGCCTTTGAACTTGAAGTACACTTGATAGTTGGCAAGCGATTCAACAGCCATGATGCTGTTGTAGCCCATTGGATGCCAGCAGAGGGCGAAATCTACGTCGTCAAAAAGACCTGCTCTCGCCATAAATGTCTTCCCTGAGCCGCCCTCTTCTCCCGGACATCCGTAGTAACGTACTGTCCCGGACATGTTGTTTTCTTCCATATACTGCTTCACAGCGACGGCTGCCGCCAAAGAAGCGGTACCGAGCAGATTGTGTCCGCATCCATGTCCATTGGCTCCCGGAACCAACGGCTCTTCTTTTGCTTGCCCTTTTTTCTGGCTCATGCCGGAAAGGGCGTCAAACTCACCCAAAATCGCGACTACAGGACTTCCGCTGCCGAAGCTGCCGATAAAGGCTGTCTGAATGCTGCCTACACCTCTCTCAACTTTGAAGCCTTCGCTCTCAAGGGTTTGGGCGAGCAATTCAGCCGATTGGTACTCTTCGAAACGAGTCTCGGCGAATTCCCAAATGCGGTCACTCACTTTAATAAAAGAATCTCTTTTTTGCTCAATCATTTCTGCTATTCGTTTGGTATGCATGAAGAAACATCCTCTCTATGTCGTTGCTGGCAAAAATGGAGTGTGACCAATAGAAGGGTTTCCCTATTTAAGAAGCCGTCTTGCAATGCGATTTAAGAGTTCTACGCTGCGAGGAAGAATTTCCTCTTGGATATCGAATTTAGGGTGATGGTGAGGCGCGGGGATATCGGTACCAATCGCCATGTAGGTTCCCTTGCCGCCACGCTCCTGTACGCGCTTGATCAGGAAGCTCGCGTCTTCGCTGCCCATCGAGTTGTATTCACCGTTCACAAAGGACGTGAAGCCTTCTACGTGTCTTGCTTCTTCGAGAGCCAGCTCAGCCATATCGACGTCGTAGTTGATCGGGATCGCTCCCCCTACCACTTCGATTTCATGCTCCAGCTCATGCATGGCTGCACTGTGCGCGATGATCGTGCGTACGCGCTGCTCCAGCTCTGCATTGACTTCCTCTGTAACGGAACGAGTTTCGACAACCATTTTGGCGTATGCGGCAATGATGTTGGCTGCCGTGCCGCCTTCCAGTACCCCCACATTGACACGGGTCGAGCCTGTGCTGAAACGCGGAATCGCATGAATGTTTAATAAAGCAGTTGCTGCTCCGAGTAAGGCGTTCTTGCCTTGTTCAGGCGAAGCACCCGCATGAGATGAGACACCATGGAAATGCGCCACCATTTTGGTCGTTGCCAGGAAGCCGTAAGAGCCGCCATGGATCTCGCCAAGCGGGACATTGACGCCGAGATGATGGCAGAAGATGTAGTCCACGTCATCAAGGAGTCCTTTTTGCACGATCGCATACGCCCCGCGCACTCCTTCTTCAGCCGGCTGAAAAATCAGCTTTGCTGTGCCGGAAAAATCTCCATCTGCCAGTTTTTCTGCCAATCCCAAACCAATGGTGGTATGACCGTCATGCGCACAGGCGTGCATGTTTCCCTCATAGCGAGAACAAAAGCCATTCGCCTGTGGAAAATGGTCTGCATCCTTGCTTTCTGGAACTGGCAGGGCATCCATGTCAAACCGGAAAGCGACTGTGGGACCAGGTGCCTTCCCCTTTTTTACCCCGATGACGGCTGTGTATCCACCGCGCATTTTTTCTGCAATGGCCGGGTTTGCGCCATCGCGCAGCGCCCGTTCATAAGCAGCTTCCAGTACTGCCTCGGAAGGCAACCCCCGACGGGAGTCGCCATCCAAAGCATCTTGTCCATATATCACGTCAAATCCAAGAGAAGTCAGGATTTCTACTACCTTGGCAGCCGTACGGAACTCCGTAAAACCAACTTCAGGGTGCATATGAAAATCTCTACGCAGCGAAACCATATCCAACATAATCTTTTCCTCCTGTTATATCTGGAGCAATCTCTATTTCATAACTGGATATACCCCAGGACCAATTGGTAAGCCCAAGAAATACCATACCACAAGCAATAATGTCCAAATAATGAAAATCGCGATTGGATAAGGCAAAATCAAGGAATAGTAAGTTCCCAGCTTGGCATCCTTTTTGTATTCCTGCAAGAAGTTCAGGAACAGTGGGATGAATGGCGAGACAATCGCAAATGGAATAACGGACGAGTCAGCGACCCGGAATGCGATTTGTGCGAAAGCCGGATGAAACCCCAGTGCCATGAACATCGGAACAAATACCGGTGCCAAGAGAGACCAGATGGCGGAACCGCTGGCAATGAACATACAAAGAAACGCCGACAAGAACATCAAGCCGATAAAGACAGGTGCGCCTGTCATGTTCAAATGTTCCAGCACATCCGTAATGGACAACGCGAGGAAGCTTCCCATGTTGCTCCAGTTAAACATCGCCACAAATTGAGAAAGCGGGAAGATCATCACGATAAAGCCAGCCATGCCTTTGATTGGATCTGTCAGCAATGCGGGAATATCATTTTGTTTCTTAATGACCCCTACCTTGATGCCATAAGTGATCGCAACCGTGAAGAAGAAAATCAGAATAATCGGGACGATACCCGAAATAAATGGAGAAGGTACGATAGTCCCCAGTTTTGGATCACGCAGGATACCGTTCGCCGGAACAACCAGTACAGCGGCAATCGCGATGAAAACAAGAGCGGCAATACCTGCTGCGCGAAGGCCACTCTTTTGCAGATCGCTTAAGTCTTCCAGCTTCTTGTTGTTTTCACCTTTGTAGACACCAAGCTTTGGCTCCACAAACTTGTCTGTGATAAAACCGATAACCGCAGAGAGCAGCAAAACTGAGACCGACATAAAGAACCAGTTGTCGAGCACGCTCACCGTAACATTGGGATCAACTGATTTGGAAATCTCGGAGCTGATACCAGAGAGCAATACATCAGTGGTTACAATCAAAATGTTGGCGGAAAACCCTGATCCGACACCAGCGATAGCTGCCAGCAAACCCGCGACTGGATGACGTCCAACCGCCAAAAAGATCAACGCTCCAAGTGGCGGCATGATAACGAAAGCCGCATCTGAGGATACGTGGCTAAAAAAAGCAATAAACGCAACGATGTAGCTCGCATAACGCGCGCTTACCCGAAGAGACATTTTGCGAATAACCGCTTCCAAAAGTCCAACCTTCTCTGCGAGCCCAACCCCAAGCATCAGAGTCAAAATGGAACCGAGTGGCAGGAAGCCTGAAAAGTTCTTGATGATATTGGGCAGTAGCCATTGAAGTCCTTCTTGGCTGAGCAGATTTTTCACTTGGATCTGCTCATTTTTAATCGGATCAATCGCAGTCACGTGGAAAATCGACAGGATCGCCGTGATGATCATCAGAGCAGCAATCAGATACAGGAACAGCATGAATGGATTCGGCAGCTTGTTCCCTACCCGCTCGATCCATTTTACCAAGCCCATTCCTTGTGACACTTGCTCATATTGGTCTGTTTTTACTGGACGTGCACTCATTGAGCATCCCCCTTTGGCCGTAACTTATCTGTGTAACCATCATTCTCGTTTGTTTCAGGATCGAAACAATACCGTTCTGAATGAGTGATCAGTCTGGATGTTGGCATTAAAGTGAAAGCCCTTTCATTTTAACTTCAACGTAATCCAATCATTCAAAACTTAAGATGTGCTTCCTGGTGAAATGAATAACTCCTTTCGTTTTTATCGGTCTTGCTCTCAATTAAGCGAATACAAAAAGACAATTTCGTTTAAATAAATTATATAACCAGATTAACTTTTTTTCAATACAGTTGTTTGACTTCTTGCAAAATAGAAAAGCTTCCATATTTAATTCAGGCTGAAAAAAGGGGTAAGGGGCTGTAGGGACATACCTGCACGTCTCCATGGAAAAAGCGAAACCGCGTCCAAAGCAGCCGATCCAAGAAGTTTCTCAAAGGTAGACACTAAAACCAGTTTCCCTTTTTCCACTGCGCCTCGGTGGGTGATCCAAAGACCTTCGCTTATTTCACTGGTTTCCTCTCACTAGCTTTTCGTTTCCCCCATAAAAAACACCCGACATCATCGGGTGTTTGGTTTCTCTTATTCGTTTTCACTTTTTCAACGCGTACATTTTCTTCGGTCTGCCTCTTAGCGCCTGCTGTTCCTCGCCTTTTTGCTCAGCCAAACCGTACTCGCACAAGCTCCCCAAGATTCGCTGCGCATTTCGCACGGTCATGGACAAATAGGACGCAATATCGGTGGTCGTGAAGGTACTCCAGCCCATGCGTTGAACCAACGCCTTGATCTTATGGTACGTTTTGACGCTAATATTGGCCTTGTTTAGAAGCTCCAGCAGTTCGCGATCACTGGAGCGATAAGAGTATGTCAGTTGTTCTGACTCTCCCACCGATTCGATCATGACGCCATCGTCCTGAACGATGACAATCCCAAACTCCGGTCGTTCCTTCGCATGTTGAATCGCTTTTCTCGCGTTGTTTTCAGCCGAGAAAGCCGTATCGCCAAATCCAACCCCGACCGCAACTGGCACGTCTGCTTCCAATGACAATTGGGTGACCGTATGCCGCAGCATATCAATCTCTCGTTGAATCGCTCCCCGTGAGCTGAAAATCTGGTAGCGCCCATTGCCGTTCGCCATGAGCGAGCCATCCAGCCGTTCACAGAGGAGCAGCAGAATCTGCCTGATTTTCAGCTCTAGCTGCTGCAAGTGAAAGCGGGTTTTGGATCGCTCTGGAATTTTGTCAAACTGCTCCAGCTCGATAAATTCAACGCCGATTTGGGTGTCCTTGAAGTACGTGCTCTTCGCTCGTTCAATGACAATTTTCATCGCTTGGCGGATTTCCATTTTGGTAATCAAGACGCGGTAAACCGGGATTCCTTGCTTTCTCAGCTCGCGCTCAACGGAAGACAGCGTGGTAAATGCCCCCTGGGTCTTCCCTTCCTGCCAAAGCGACAGATGAAACTGGATGATTGCCTCGGGATCGTAATTCTCGTCGTACGTATACAAATACATGCTTTCATCGGCAAGACTCAGCTCAGACATGGCTTCACGCAAATTGGGTCCCTCGGTATCAATCATATCAACGGAGACACTCTTCACCACTTCATTATGATCAATCGACATTTGGATAAAACAACGGTACAGATTGGAGCCAGTCGGTGGACAATAAACAAGATTGGCATCCGGGCCAAGTGCATTCATGGCGATTTTATAAGGGATGGGCCCAGAACAAAACCAGCCATTGCATTCCGGATTATGCTCTCGAACAATCTGACTCACTTCTTTTGCATCCTCATAAGTGAATGGGACAAATTCGATTTCATGCTCAAACTCATTGGCAATAGCCAGTATCCGCTCAACAGAAGGGGGCGGTCCCACAACACCGATTCTATACATGGGTATGTTAACTCCTACCTAGTTTGATAGACGCACGTGCTACATTCATTTTATATGGAATCGCTTACCCAATCCATATCATTTGCTGCTCCCTGCTATTCGTAGCCCCCGTAATCGTGATAGACATGGTGCGGCACTCTTTCTTCAATGAATCAATTTTAGTTAAACACTTAACTATATGCACAAAAAAAGAGTTATCCTTCTCTTCCTTTTATTTTCTCTAGCAAAAAAATTAACTGATGCAGCTCCGTCTCACTGAGTCCTTTCATCGCTTCGGCAATGACATGACGGTTATCGGGAAGGTGCCGAAATAAAAGCTTTTGTCCCTTTGTAGTGAGCGAAATGAGAGTCTTTCTGCCGTCTTCTGGATGACCGGTGCGGCTAATGAAGCCATCCTGCTCTAAAGGAGCCAGCAGAATGCTAATATTTGCCTTCGTTACCCCAATGTTCTGACTAACAGGGAAGGGAGTATTTGCCCGCCTACCTTTGCAATCTCCACCAATATCCGAATGCGCGCACCATTGATGCCTTTTGACTGCCAGTATTTTTCCGATTCACTTACTAATTCTGCCGTCGCATCCGCGAGTGTGAAAAACGCGAGAGTTGGCACAGTCTTTGTCAACTTCCCCTCATGAAAAACAACGAAAGCTGGCTTGTAAAGAAACTTTTTGTCGGAAAAGAAAAAAATTCCTTTGCCAAAAAAAACATAAACAAATATTCTGAATATACGTTGTCTATCATTTTCAAGGGGGATTCACATGAAAAAGGGCCTAGCACTGGCAACCTGTCTTACCTTGCTGTTTGGGGTAATCACAGGCTGTTCCAACTCTCAACCAACATCCCAGCCGGCGGGACAAACATCCCAACCTTCCTCAACACCAGCAGATGGCACAAAGACAGAACCAATGGTGTTGCATTGGAGCATTAACAGCGAACCGCCCTCCATGGATCCGGGCATTGCTGTCGACGCTGACTCATTCGACATGATTTATGCCGCTTTTGAAGGTCTGACCAACTACGACCTGAACGGACAACTGACCAATGCGACGGCAGAGAGTTTTACCAACTCTCCAGACTATACCACGTATACGTTCAAAATCCGCAAAGACGCAAAGTGGAGCAATGGAGATCCCGTTACTGCACATGATTTCGTCTATGCGATCAAACGCAACCTCGATCCGAAAACAGCGTCCGAGTACGCCTATCAGCTCTACTACATTAAAGGAGGGGAGGAGTACAACACTGGTAAAGGCAAGCCCGAAGACGTGGGCGTAAAAGCGCTCGACGACTATACCGTGGAGTTCTCCCTGAAATCTCCTACTCCATTTTTCCGTGAGCTGACCTTCTTCCCGACGCTCTTCCCCCTGCACCAAAAAACAGTGGAAGGCAATCCACAATGGGCAAATGAAGCGAAAACGATCGTTGGAAACGGTCCATTCATCATGGATACGTGGGAGCACAAAAGCAAGATCGTCTTCACCAAAAACCCAAACTACTGGGATAAGGATAACGTCAAGCTGGACCGTCTGGAAATCGTAATGATCGAAGACAACAACACAGCGTTCTCCATGTTTGAAAACGGCGATATCGACTGGGGCGGATATCCAGCCTCCACCTTGCCGACCGATGCGATTCCTACTCTCAAGGACGCTGGCAAGCTGATGGTAGCGGACAATCCTGGCACGCAATCGGTTGTATTTAATACAAACAAGCCTCCGTTTAACAACAAAAAGATTAGACAGGCCTTTGCTTACTCCATTAATCGTCAAGAGATCATCGATAATATTTTGCAGACCGGTGTTCCTGCTGCTTATGGCTGGGTTCCCACCTCGATGGGACTGAATAAAGACGGCTATTTCAAAGAGGACAAGGAAAAAGCGAAGCAATTACTGACAGAAGGCATGAAAGAACTGGGACTGACTACCTTCCCAAGTGTTACGTACACATTTGACACAACCGATACCAATAAAAAGCTGGCTGAAGCACTGCAAGACCAATGGAAGAAAACGCTCGGTGTCGACGTGAAGCTCTACACTGCCGAGCTGAAAGTATACCGCGATATGAGATCGCAAGCCAACTTTGACATGATCCGCTTCCAATGGGGGGCTGACTTCAATGATCCGATCAACTTCTTGGAGATGTTCCGCGACAAAACAGGTGGAAACAACCACCCAGACTGGGAGAACGCCAAGTTTAAAGAGTTAATCGACAAGAGCTATAACGAGCCCGACTTGGATAAGCGTAAACAGATCTTGCAAGAAGCAGAAACGATCCTGATGGATGAAATGCCACTCGCACCGATCAACTTCCGTGGAAGCCCTTATGTGAAAAATGACAAAGTCAAAGACTTCGTCATCTTCCCACTTGGCGGGGCCTACTTCAAATTCACTTCTGTCACGAAATAGGTGTCAACAACCGAAAGGCTGCATCCGTCTTGCAAGTACAAGGGCGATGCAGCCTGTTTCTATTTGTTCTTTTACGTACAGGAAGGATGTTTGCCTGCCGTTTTTTCTTTGGGCGTAAATACATTTCCCTTCAACGCAATGATGGCGCAGATCACCGTCAGCAATTGTGTGCCGATCAACAGAGTAAACCCTGCAGAAAAGCTTTCTGTACCCTTCCCTGCAATCATCGCCCCCATGATTGTCGGCATCAACGCCGATACCATGTTCCCAACCCCGTTTACGATTCCATACGTACTGCCTACACTCTCTTCTGGTGCTGCCAACTGTACAATGCTAGGAATAGCTGGACCCTGTATTCCCCAAAACAGGTTCGCCACAATCAATCCAATGGCAGAGACGACGGGGCTGCCGGCGAAGATCGCGATAGAAACACTGAGCGCTGTACCGATACCGCCAATGACAAACAAAATGGAAACTCGCTTTGGAGGAATTCGGTCGATGATGTAACCGCCTAAAAACCCTGAACCAATGCTGAACAAAAACGGTAGAGAAGACAAGATCCCCATTTGTGCCAGCGAAAAATGGCGCTCATGAAGCAAATAAGACGGCAGCCAGGCACTGCTTCCCCAGAGGTAGCTCAAGGTCGCGATCTCAATCAGCAAAATCCAGATTAATCCTGGCGTCTTCCAAGCCGCTCGAAAGGTGGTGGCCAAACGTTTCATCTGCTGCATGGTAACCTGCTTGCTCTCACGTTGGTTAGGAGATTTGGCTTTATCGCGAATAAACAAAAGGATAAAGGGCAACCCAATAACCAAATTTAAGAGTCCAAGAATATAATAAGAGGCTTGCCAGTGAGAGTGCATAATAATGTACGTAACAATCGGAAAACCTACGGCCAACCCGATTGAAACTCCCATGGAACTGACAGCGTTTGGCTTTCCGCGTTCATGCTTGTCAAACATGTCTTTGATGTACATCGTTTTTAGTGAAAATAATGGTCCTTCACTGGCTCCCAGTATCAGGCGTAGAATTAATAGCAGAAAAAAAGAGCCCGCAAATGGTGAGATGATCGTCATGATCGCCCATAAAAGAATGCTGAACAACAGTCCTTTTCGCACGCCCAAAAACGTTTCGTACAATGGACTGAGGAAAAACGCGGCCACCCCATAACCAATCAGGAACAAGGACATGAGCTCGCCTTGGGCAATCCGGTCTCCTTTGATTCCAAAATGCTCGAGAAATTCGTCGTTCGTGATCAATACAGATACGTTCATGCGGTCTACATACGAGATGATAACGATCAGCAAAAGTGTAAATACACCCCACCAACGCAGCTTGCTTGTTTTCACTGTAGACATGGATGACACCCCCTAGATGACGTTCATTTACGTTTTATATACAAAACTATGTTTTGCATATATAAAATGATACCTTTTATCTAAGTAACTGTAAATATAGAAATTTCAAATTTACAGACCATTTCCACAACTGCTGAACATACAAAAACCCGAATCAAGGTAGATTCAGGGCTGAGCGATCGGATTTTAGCGAACAGCTTAATGGGTCATTCCTTTGCAAAAAAAAGCTGCACCAGCCTGAAAAGGGCGGTGCAGCTTTTTATCTTTATACCGTTACAGATTGTGGCTTCGTCTCATTGAAGACGCTTGTATCGAGTTCTTTCGTCGCCTTGCTCGTCAGCACACCAGCAGTCATGCTTCCGCTCACATTAAGCGCCGTGCGTCCCATATCAATCAGTGGTTCTACGGAGATTAACAGTCCGACGATCGCAATCGGCAAATTCATCGTAGACAGTACCAACAGAGCAGCGAATGTCGCCCCTCCGCCCACACCTGCTACCCCAAACGAACTGAGAGCAACGACAGCGATCAGCGTAAGGATAAAGGAAGGTGTCAGCGGGTCAATTCCTGCCAGTGGTGCAACCATCACAGCCAGCATAGCAGGGTACGTTCCCGCGCAACCATTTTGACCGATGGAAAGTCCGAATGAGCCTGCAAAATTGGCAATTCCCTCAGGAACTCCTAAATCTTGTGTTTGTGTTTTCACGTTCAGCGGCAAAGCTCCCGCGCTCGTACGCGAGGTAAAGGCGAAGGTTAGAACCGGGAAAGCCTTTTTCACATACGTGATCGGATTTAGTCCAGCGAAAGCGAGCAACAGCAAATGCACGATGAACATGATGGCAAGGGCCACATACGAAGCAACGACGAACTTCCCAAGCTGCCAAATCGCATTGTAATCACTGGTGGCTGCTACTCTCGTCATGATCGCGAGCACACCGTATGGAGTCAGACGCAAAATCAGGGTAACAACACGCATGATAACCGTATGGAACGTATCCACGATTTTAGCAAACAGGTCGGCTTGCTCCGGATTTTTCTTTTTGATTCCGAGGTAAGCAATCCCGATAAAAGCGGCAAAGATGACGACAGCAATCGTTGAGGTCGGGCGATCACCTGTTAAATCCAGGAATGGATTGACTGGCAATAGCTCCAGTACTTTTTGCGGCAAAGTCATGTTCTGGATTTCACCCAGTCGCTGCTCTACCTGACCGATCCGTGCTGTTTCTGCATCCCCTTGCTGGAACTGGGACCCATCCAGATTAAACGCCAGCGTGGAGGCAATTCCGATCGCTGCGGCCACGGCAGTCGTCCCAACCAGCAAACCGATAATAAGCGAACTGATTTTTCCGATGTTATTAGATAATTTCATTTTGGTAAACGCTGAGACAATCGAGATGAACACGAGCGGCATGACAATCATTTGCAGCAGCTTCACATAGCCTTTTCCTACAATGTTGTACCAATCCATGGTCGTTTTCAGAACGTCTGACTTTGTTCCAAAAATAAATTGCAGGATAAGTCCAAACAAAATCCCTACACCTAAACCGACAAACACCCGCTTGGAAAACGAAACATGTTTCTTCTGCATGGCGTACAATCCGAGAATGATCGCGAGCATAATAGCAATGTTAACAACTGTCAATAAAGTAGACACTTTATTTCCCTCCGTTCCGCTTGGAAATGACCTTTATAAAATAAGAATAAGCATACTATATTACCAACAATCCCTACTGGTCAAGTACGAATTATTCCAAACTGCTTTTGGATTAGAAAACCTGGCTACGCCATGCCTTTTGGCGGAGCCGCGGTTGCACTTATACTGGATAGGAATTTTATAAACTCCTATCCAGTATAAAAAAAAACCAGGGCACGTCATCATGACGCTCCCTGGTGTCCCACTCGATTATTCGTGTTTACCTACTTCAATTGCTTACTCATCAAATTCCACAGCCAGGTGAGTACAATGGCACCAATCGCCCCTGCAATCACGTTGAATCCAGCCCACATCCAGAGCCAATTGCCTAACAGAAGGTCACCAAGCCAGCTACCCAACAGTGCAACGATGAGCGAAGCCCACCAGCCTGTTCCACCTGCTTTTCCTGTCATCAACATATTCATGGCCCACCACACGACAACACCAACGATTGCCCATACAACCCAGAACATGAAGATACACTTCCTTTCGCATGATAATAACGCTTCCATGAGGACCTTAATGAATACATTTATCTACTATTATCATATTGAAACCGGGTGATTTTGTGCCTGGGTACATGCCTGTTTCGACATAAAAAAAACGCCTGCATCCCGCTATCATCGCGCAGGGCAGACGCTGTCATTGTATTGGCTGGTTTGCTTAATTGGTATACATTTCCGGTCTGCGATTGGCTACGCTTGGCAGCTTGCCGCGCACACGCCGGATGCGTTCTGGATCCAGCTCCGCTACCACTAGAGCCTCTTCCTCTCCAGCGCTGGCAATCACCACACCCATTGGATCGACGATCATGCTGCGTCCAGCAAAAATATTGCCAACCTGATCTGCCGCACAAACAAACATCGTGTTCTCGATCGCCCGTGCCCGAACCAATGTCTCCCAATGATCCTCTTTCATCGCGCCTGCTACCCATCCCGCTGGCATGAACAAAATGTCTGCACCTTGCAGGGCAAACTGTCTCGCAATTTCAGGGAATCTGACTTCGTAGCAGACCATCAGCCCGATCTTCCCAAATTCCGTATCCACTACCTGATACGCATTGTCTCCAGGTGCGATATAATCTGATTCTTTGTAGGAAAAAGCATCATACAGATGTGTCTTGTGATAGGCGTGGATCAAAGTGCCTGAGCGATCTAGAAAAACCGTCGTATTGTAAGCGCGGTTAGGGTCGCCCTCAATGGTTTCAAAGACGCCGCACACGACATAGACTCCGTGTTCCTTTGCCGCTTGTGCCAAGCCAAGGACGAATGGACCGTCCAGGCTTTTCGCCACCTCAGCAGGAGTGACCCCTGATTTGGGTGTGGCTGGCGCACTGTACATCTCTGGCAAAATGACAAAGTCGGCCCCCGCTGCTTTTGCCTTTGCGATGTAGGCAGATGCTTTTTGCAGGTTTTGTGCTTTATCCATAGTAGCTGTAAGCTGTGCGATTGCTACTCTCATTTGTTCTCCACCTTCCCGTTGACCATCATTCTTCTCGTTTCCTTAGCAAACATTATAACTGATTTTCTTTGTCGATGAGGATTTTGCTTGTATATAATGGACATGTCATACTATGGTATTGAATATCTTCAAACCCACCCCATGCGAAACGAGGTGATCCTAGTGTCGATCCGAATTAAACTACTCCTCTCCTACACAGGCATGCTTGTCGTAAGTCTGCTCGTATTCGTCTTGACTGCCAGTCTGTTCACCATCGCCGCCACAGGTGACATACACAGCTTTCGAGATTTCTATAAAGTCCACTATCAGCTCAACCCATTGACCGAACAAGAGGAATCGATCTTTCTTGAATTAAAATATCTCGCTAAAAACGAACCGGACGAATTGCAAAACCAAGAGCTTTTGCTCGACTATGATTTCAAGCTAAAAACAGAGCGAGCCGGTCTCTACGTCCGCCGGGAAAGCAATCAAGTATTTGAATCCCATACTTTCAACCAACCCGAATTGGAAAAGAATTTGCCCCCCTATGACCTAAACAACAATCAGATTCGCAATACCTTTAACATTGGCGAACGATTTTATGCATACGCCAAATTCGACTTCCGCTTTTCAGATGGAGCGAAAGGCAGCGTCTTCGTCATTCGCGAGCGCAGTCCTTTTGGCGAAGTAACACGCAGATTGCTGCCCATCCTCATTTTCATTCTTCTTGGCGTCATCGTGATTGCGAACGTGCTGTTATATCGCTGGATTACCCGAAGTGTCGTCAAACCGCTTGATTTACTGCGCAATTCGGCTGAGCACATCAAGGAGGGTAATCTCCAGTTCTCCCTCGATCTGCATTCTAAGGACGAAATCGGCCAATTAAACGAAGCGTTCGAGAACATGAGAAGGAGATTGCAGGAGTCTGTTCAGCTTCGTTTGCAGGACGAGGAAAATCGGAAAGAATTGATTTCCAACATCTCCCATGATTTACGCACACCGATCACGAACATTAAAGGCTACATCGAAGGGATTCGGGACGGGGTTGCGGATACGCCAGAGAAAATGGACAAGTACGTGAACATCATTTATTCCAAAGCTGTCGATCTGGACAAGCTGGTAGATGAGCTGTTCCTCTACTCCAAGCTCGATTTAAAGCAAGTGCCGTTCCTGTTTGAGCATGTAGATATCGTCGGCTTTTTGGACGACTGTATAGATGAGCTGCATTATGCGTTGGAGGAAAAAGGAATAACGTTAGAATGGGATGAGCGTGCAGCTAGAAGCATCGAGGTCATCGCCGATTTAGAAAAATTAAAGCGGACTGTACTTAATATCATTGGAAATGCCCAGAATTTTATGGATAAAGAGCAGAAGATCATTAGCGTTTCCCTGCAAACATCGCCCGAGTGGGTAACCGTCGAAATCCGGGATAATGGGATGGGCATCTCCCCGGAGGCCATTCCGCATATTTTCGAGCGGTTTTATCGGGCGGAACAGTCCCGCAATTCTTCGACAGGCGGGAGTGGGCTGGGGCTTGCTATCGCAAGTCAGATCATTGAAGGGCACGGCGGCTCCATCTGGGTGAAAAGCGAGCTCGGAATTGGCACAAGCCTGTTCTTTACCTTAAAGCGGACAACAGACCAAGGAGGCACAGATACCCATGACGACACGCATCCTCATCATTGAGGACGAGACTACCATCGCTCAGCTTGAGCGGGATTATTTTGAGCTAAATGGCTTTCTTGTTGATTTATGTCACACAGGCAATGAGGGTCTGCAGCTCGCTCTGCATGGGGATTACAGTCTGATTATTGTCGATTTGCAGCTTCCCGGGATGGATGGCTTTGAATTATGCAGTCAGATCAGACAAACCAAGGAATTTCCGATCCTGATCGTCTCTGCCAAAAAGGAAGAGATTGATAAAATCCGCGCCTTTAATCTAGGGGCCGACGACTATATTACCAAGCCATTCAGCCCGAGCGAATTAGTCGCGAGAGCAAAGGCACACCTGACGCGATACGAACGACTTTTGGGCAAACAGGAGCCTGTTCAAAAGTCTGAGATTCACATTCGCGGGCTCGTCATTGATAAAGCGTCCCGCAGAGTTTATGTACGCAATCAAGAAGTGATTTTCACGACTCGTGAATTTAATCTATTAGAATTTTTGGCATGCCATCCGAATCGCGTCTTTAGTAAAAACGAGCTGTTTGAACGAATATGGGGCATGGATTCGAGCGGAGATATCGCAACCGTAACCGTGCACGTACGCAAGCTGCGGGAAAAGATTGAGGTCGATCCTTCCAATCCTCAGTATATTGAAACCGTTTGGGGCGCGGGGTACCGTTTTACCGTCTAGGAGGAAGTTTCGCAGGTCATTTTAGAATTTGTTAAGAATCATTTTAGAATCTTTTAATCCCAGGTTTCTTGGGAGTTTAGGTCTCTTGTTTATCATACAGGTAAGGCGAACAACTACCCTACCTATTGATCTTAAGGAGGCCAATTGATGAATAAGTATTCCAATAAACTAGCTACCCTGATGCTTGCAACGGTATTAGGCGCAACATCCCTTCCTTTCGCTGTGAACAACGCGCAAGCTGCTACCGCACCGCTCACTGCACAAGAAATTCAACAGGCAGTGGATCAGCTCTCCCAGCTTCGCGTCATGCAAGGCTACCAAGACCACTCCATGGGCATTCACAACCAGGTTACTCGTGCAGAATTGGCGAAAATGGTTGTCCTTACTTTCGGCCTCCAAGGCAAAGCAGATAAACTCCCAACCTTTACGGATGTAAACCCAAATACATGGTATTACAAGTACGCAGCCGAGCTCGTAGGACAAGAAATTATGCAGGCAGAAGACGGGCGCTTTGATCCACGCGGAACTGTGACTGACGCTGAGCTGGTTCAGATCGTCTCCAAAGCTTTGAAGCGTGATGGGAAATCCGTGAATTACTGGATGGAGCGCTTTTATTCTGCAAACAGTAATGCCACTCGTGGTGAAGCTGCCTACTTGTTGAAAACAGCACACAAAGCGATTCCTTCTGCAAACGCAAAAATGACAAGCGTTCGCGCCTTGAATGCCATTACCCTGATCGTAACCTTTGACGCTCCTCTGACAGCAGAAAATGAAGTGTTTGCCAAAGCGAAGGAAGACTTCGTATTTAACGACGGACTTACCCTGTCCAACATGCCACGCCTGAAAACTGGCTCAATCTCCACTTATATCGTACCTACAACCGTACAGCAACCAGGTACCACCTACACGCTGAACTATAAAGGACAAAGGGCAGGCACATTTGTCGGCAATGCAACGAAGCTGGATATGACAGAGGCTAGACAGGTTGCAAACGATACATTTGAGATTGAGGCATTAAAAGAAAATGGCGTCGTCGATTACGGATACATCATCTCCGCATACAGTGCCGGCCGCGGTGCCAATGCATTCGTACTGGACGAAAACAACAGCGCAGATGGCAAAACGTATCAAATCATCTCTTCCGGGCAAGCAAGACAAGTAACGATCACACCAGCAGGCGGACAGCCGATCGTGGCCAAGTACGTGCCATTCACACAATCTACTGATGGCAAGCAAGAACCTAAATTCCGCCTGCCAGAAGGTCAAGTGCTGACTCCGGGCGTTACGTACACCGTGACCTCCGATTGGGCACAAATTGCAAACCCGACATTCGTCGCAAAGGAAATCGCTCCACTGGAAATGACCGAAGCCGATGCAATCAGTGACACTTCCATCACCGTTACCTTGTCAGAGGATCCAGGAGATGAGCTGTTCTCTGGCCGCAGTGTAGCATTGACTAGCGCAGATGGGAAGAAACTGATCGCTACGTACAAATACTCCAGCCGCAAAGG
The DNA here is from genome assembly GCF_050467985.1 of Brevibacillus sp. NRS-1366. Lineage (NCBI taxonomy): Bacteria > Bacillati > Bacillota > Bacilli > Caryophanales > Paenibacillaceae > Brevibacillus > Brevibacillus sp. NRS-1366. Next base: position 23,343 of record NZ_JBITPN010000003.1, read on the forward strand.
TGCAGTAGGCGTGTTTGATCTGACACAAGATGGTAAACTGGAAGAAGGCACTACTTATACCGTTTCACCAGTTGGCGATTGGGCTGGCAAATCCCAGGCCGAACTGACAGTGGAATAACATAGCGGTAGATGAAGCATTTGAAATCAAGAGAAAGGTGTTGGTTCGCTGTGCTGCACGTTAGCCTTTTGACTTTTGCTATCGCTCTGGCGGGGTGCGAGATCAATGTAGACACCTTGCTTTCAAACGGAGAGCAGCAGGCAACCCAAGCGGTGAAGATGGAAATGGACAAGTTGAATGACTCTCTGTTAACGGCAGTGAATCAAGGAGACAAAGAAGCGGTCAAGAAACTTCTCACGGATGGCGCGGATATTGATGCTACGGATGAAAGAGGCCGAACCTCTGCCTTGATCGCTGTACACACCAATCAATTGGAGCTGTTTACGCTCCTAGCTGAGCACGGTGCCAATATTAACATCAGAGATAATCGTCTGGACAATCCTCTGCTCTATTCCGGAGCAGAAGGCAAGCTGGATTTTGTCAAAGCAGCCATTGCAGCAGGCGCCGATACCACCATAACCAACAGGTTTGGGGGTACCGCCCTCATCCCGGCGGCAGATCGTGGACACGTAGAAGTCGTTCGAGAGCTGCTCACAACCTCTGATGTAAATGTAAATCACGTCAACAACCTGGGCTGGACCGCGCTGCTCGAAGCAGTCATTCTCGGAGACGGCGGCAAAAATCATCAGGCGATCGTGAAATTGTTAATCGAGCATGGTGCCGATGTGAATCTGGCAGATAACGACGGAGTCACACCTTTGCAGCACGCAAAAAAACGCGGCTATCGTGAAATGATTGACGCCTTGACGAGCGCTGGCGGGAAATAATAGACCTAATGAAAAAGGATAGAGTCGTCAGATTATCTCTGACTCTCTATCCTTTTTTGTCACCAGATGATCACGCCACTGCTCCACTTCCGGTTGACTCTTCCTGATACACGTCAAAAAGGAGAAGCCTTTTAATTCCGATCTATATTTTTACCGTAGTAAATCTCGTCCATCTCTAGTTGCAAGCGTTCTGTTATTTCTTTTTGCTCTTCTGGTGTGAGTCTATCTTTCGTATACCCAAACAGATAGTTGTTCAAATCAAACTGTCTCAGCTTACATTTGGTATGAAAGATGTTTTCTTGATAGACGTTCACATCAATCATGTGGAACAAGTCTATCACTTCATCTGGAATGTAATTTTGGATCGAGCTGATATCGTGGTCAATAAACAGCTTGTGGCCATTAATATCTCGGGTAAAGCCCCGCACGCGATAATCAATCGTCATCATGTCCGTATCAAATGAGCGAATCAAATAATTGAGTGCTTTGAGTGGTGAAATCTCCCCACAGGTCGAAACATCAATATCCGCTCGGAATGTGCTGATCTCCTCGTCAGGATGGTACTCAGGGTAAGTGTGCACGGTAATATGGCTCTTGTCCAATTGCATCACAACACTATCTGGCAAGGGTCCTGGCGATTCCTCGTACGACTCCGTCGGGACTTCCACCACAGGTCCCTCGGAGACGAGAAAAGTCACACTCGCCCCCTGCGGCACATAATCCTGCTGAGCGACGTTGAGGACGTGCGCGCCGATAATATCCGACACATTTTTCAAAATGTGTGTCAAGCGCTCCGCATTGTACTGTTCATCTATGTATTCCAAATATGCTTCCCGTTCTTTTTTTGTTTTCGTATAACAAATATCGTACATGTTGAAGCTGAGAGATTTGGTTAGGTTATTAAAGCCGTGCAGCGTTATGTGTTGATCAGGCGTCCATTCCAAACGTTTTTCCCCCTGTTATGATGGCAATAGTAGCAATGATTTCCCAAATCATCTTTCTCAAAACCTACACTCCCTCTCTTCATCATCTGACAGCAAAAAGGCCCCATCCACTCTAGGATGAGACCTATTGCGTTAACGCATACGCATATTGGTTGTAGCCGTCCACGTCCCCGTTTCGCCTGCCCGTATCGAGGGCGTCTTCATTGTCACATTCCCCCTCAGTACGTAATGTCTGAGGTTAATTTGCGGATCATCCCGAAAAGCTAAAGTACCAGCAAAGGATGCGTACGGGGATTCAAACCAGAATTGTCTCGTGTTTTCATTCCAAAAGCCTTGGATAGGGATAAACGCTCTGCGAAAGCTGATAGCACCACTGACCCTGTTGCCACTAACATTGTTAATGACAAGTGTTCCGAGTGACGAAGGTCTACCACCAAAACTTGCTTGTACTTCCCACGTCGAGGGATACGGCAAGCTCACTCTTGTTACCTGTCCGATTGCCACGGTTGACCTCTCCTTCCTATTGATATGAGGTATTCTCCTGAAGGTACCCTACAGTATATGTACCCATAGTTATGCGTCCCGTAGGCAAAAGTACAAATTTGGATTTTTCCGGCTACCCCTCCATCCTTTCTTTGCGAAAGACAGTCTCATCGAGCCTTTTGTATTTGATAAACAAAGCCGTCAGCAAAAGCGCCGCCCCATTTATGATAAAAATCACCCGAATCGGGATCACTCCTCCAAGAAAGCCACCCAGTAACGGTCCGATCATATTGGCAAACTGCATGGCGGATTGATTTAACCCAAACGCTCTCCCGCGAAAATCGGGCTCGATCACTTTGACTATCAGCGCATTGATCGCCGGATAAACGGCTGCGAAAAACAAGCCGTACAGAAAGCGCAGAATGCCAAACCCGTAAAGGTTGGTAAAAAAGAATTGCAGCACACTCCCAATCCCTCCGCCTAACAGCCCGAAAAACAAAATCTTGGTGTAGCCGATTTTCCCCCCTACTCTCCCCCACCGCGGTGCTGCCAGGACCGTAGCTATCCCCATCGCAGAAAAAATGATGCCCGAGCTAAGCGATGCATCCTGCTCTGAAGCTCCTAGCTGCAGAACGTACACAGTCAACAGCGGTTCCAGCAGCATGACGGACACCGTCACCATCATACTGAGTCCAAGCACAATCATAAAAGGACGGTTCAACATCGCCAATCGCAAGTCGTCCCGGACCGAGGAGCGCTGTTTCAAAGTGACACGGACCTCACGCACGAGGAAGGTAGCAATCAGGGCTGCCACTAGAACGAGCAACGAGGAAAAAAGAAAGGCTTCGCGATTGCCCCACAAATGACTGACAACTCCCCCAATCAACGGCCCGACAATTCCTCCTGTCGCGCCACTCGTGGCCATGATTCCCAAGGCATAGCCTGCGTGCTCTTCGGGCGTGTTGGTCGCGACCAGCGCAATGGCAGAGGGAACAAAGCCAGCCAAGAGACCTTCCAACATGCGGACACCTAAAAACACGTACGGATCTGTAACGAGGTAGTACAAGAAATAAATCAGCACGAGACAAAACCCTGCCCGAATCATCATCAGCTTGCGCCCGTACCGATCCGCGAGCGAACCCCAAAAAGGTGCGATGAATGCCCCCGTTAAAAAGGTAATCCCAAAGGAGATTCCCGACCACGCTTCCAGATGCTCGTGAACCCCGAGCGTGTTATACAAAAACAGCGGCAAAAAAGGGATCGAAAGGGAGTAAGCTGTGCTACAGAAAAAGACACCGATCCACAGCACGACGAGATTTCTTTTCCAGGAGAACGACATGGCAGTGACAAACCTTCTTTCCTGCAGTTAGAAGCATTTTTTTCCATCCAAATAGAAAAGGAAGCATCACGATACAGATCGCAATGCTCCTCCCCTATCATCCGCTACACTTCAGTCCAGAAACGTCGCAAGTTGTCCATGCCGATTTTGGACCCTTCTCGGCAGTCTTCCATTCCTTCGAATTCAACCGTGATATAGCCGTCGTAGCCGGACTGTTTCACCAGCTTGACGACTTCACGAATAGGGATGTCTCCTTGGCCGACGATAGCTCCACGCAAGTAATTGCCGTTGACAGTCTTGAACCATTTTCCGCCACCTGGCTCATTGTAATACGGACGGAAATAAAAATCCTTGAAGTGAACAAGAGAGGCGTACGGCAAATTTTTCTTCACACCAACCAGCGAATCTTCATCGACGCACATAAAGTTGCCAATATCTACAGTTGTTTTGAAATTCGGGCGGTTGACCGCTTGCAATACACGCTGTACGCGGTCGCTCGCTTGGACGAGCCAGCCGTGATTTTCAATGGTCGTCGTAATTCCGAATTGCGCGGCGTAGTCGGCAATTTGGCGGCTGCCCTCTACCATGACATCCAGGTTGTTCTCGAAGTACTCGATCGTTGTTTGCTCTACTGGAACGGTAAAAGCCGATACATCGTGACGCATATGCTTGATGCCCATCCGAACTAATAAATCCACATGCGTTTTCACCCGTGCTACTTCTGCCTCGAAGGCTTCTTCTGTTTCCTGAATGAAGTTCGTCGGCATCGAATAGTTGGACAGCTCAATCCCTACCGCTTTGGCTTTGTCCCGAACGGCATCAGCCAGCTCGTAGTTGTCGACCAATGTAAAGCCGTAGGGCACGATTTCCATATGCTCGCCACCATTGTCGGCAATCCATTGCACGACATCCAGTACATCCATCTCGCCTGCTCTGATTGCAGTCAGCAAACTATATGTGCTCAATCCGATTTTCATCTCATCCACCTCATTAGTAGTGTCATTGTCATTGGCCCTACATCCACTGCTTCTATCTTTTTCTGCGTCATGCAGCCCGGTCTGGTCGTCATCTTTGTTCGACTCCATCCCTCCCTTCCTAGGCCCGGAAGTGTTAGGAGAGAGGCACCCTGGTAATCATTACGGCCTGCTTGCAGCGGTTGGATTCATAGGTGGCTTTGACGACCTCGAGCGTGCGCAGCCCATCCTCCCCCGTAATAGAAGGGGATCTTTTTTCCTTGACGCACTGAACGAAATCCGCGATAAGCCCTTCATCCATATCCACTGCCCATGGCAGCTGCTGCAGTTTATTGCCTCGGTCATTGTAGTAGAGGGCATGCTGTTTAAATACATCGACCCATAGCGTACCTTTGGTTCCGACGATATGCATGGTCACGTCGCCCCACGTCGGGAATGTCTTGGGCCTAGACCAGCTCGGGTCGATGGTCACGATGACGCCCGACTCCAATTCCAGTGAAACCATTCCGCAATCTTCCACATCAATCTCGTAAAAGCGGGTATCCAGTTCAGCGTAAACACTCTTCACTTCATCTTTTAGCATCCAGCGAACGAGATCCATCAGATGAACGATGTGGTCGGTGGCTGCCCCGCCCCCGGAAAGTTCTTTGTCAATAAACCATCCGCCAGGCATTTGCCCGTGATTGGTACCGTTGATAGCCAATACTTCCCCGATTGCTTTGGACTCGATCATTTTCTTCACTTGTTCCATTACTGGCGCAAAGCGGACGGGGTAGGCAATTTGCAAAATGACCCCTTCTTCCTTGCAGGTGCGAATCATTTCTTCAGCATCCTTCACTTCTGTCGCAATCGGCTTTTCGCATAAAATCTGCTTCCCCGCTTTGGCGGCGGCGATCACATGCTCCTTGTGCTTCGCATTTTCCGAGCAGACAATGACAGCTTCGATATCCGTCTGCAAAAAGTCTTGCAGGTCCGGGTAGTAATCGACCTGATAAGTTGCCGCCATCTCTCTTCCCCGCTTCTCGTCGGCATCCCAAATGGCGGTGAATTGGACGTCCGGATGCTTTTGCAAATAAGTGGCGTAACTATGTGCATGCATATGAGCAAAGCTGATGATTCCTATTTTCATCGGGAGTTACCTCCGTCTACGAGCTGGACCGGTTGCCCCGTCTCAGCCGATTGGCGTGCGGCTTGCACGATTTCCCGCGCATAAATCACATCTTCCAAAGAGAGTCTGAGCGGCTCTTGTCCGGACAGGGAGCGAAGAAAGTGCTCACGGCTGCGTCGCCAACGATCAGCGTCAGCTACATCAGTGAATCGCTCGGCGCCCGAATCCGCTTGTTCCTGCTGTTTGCTCATCTGCAATACGATCGGCTGGCTTTCAGAGCTGTCGTGCCAAATCATGCCCAGATCACCTGTCAATTCAAAGGCTGCTCGCTCATCCTCCTCGGCCCAGGAAAGCTCGACATGAGCAATCGTTCCATCTTCGTGTCTCAATATGACCAGCGCATATTCCATTTGTTGACCGAATTCGTCCGTATGCGTGACTCGTCTAGCCATGACTCGCACGACATTGCCAAAAGTCCAGTGCAGCCAATCAAATTCCTCTGCGCCCAAATCGTTAAAAATACATGGTTTACCTGCTCCCAGCGCGGGTGCGGGGCCACTTCTCCTCATCCGGATGACACCCGGCTTGCCAATCGCGCCCTGCTGGACATGCTCGCGAGCCTGCTCATACTCTGGCGAAAAGCGTAACGCGTTTGCTAACAATAGCTGGACACCTTGGTTTTCACATAACGTTGCCACTTCGCGGATTGCCTCTACTCCAATCTGCCCGCCAAAATCACAGATCACATGCTTTTTGGCCTCGGCAGCAGGCACGATCCACTCCTCAGGTGACTCCAGGGTGGGTCCAATGTCTACAACATCGACTTCCTTTTCTTTCAGCAGTTCACGTAATGCAGCTACACTGTCTGCCATACCGACTACCTCTGCTTCTTTTTGCTGAGACCAGGCCGCTTGGTTTCTGCTCCCTACATACTGCCCACCCGCTACAACTACTTTCACCATGTGCCCCTCCCATCTCCACTGACCATGCCCGCTCTTGCGTTAGAGCGAAAATTGAAATTTGTCCTGCAACAGCACCGCTGCCGCTCCCACTACTTCCACATCTTCTCCAAGCGAATTGGGGCGGATCGCGAGTCCCTCTGTTAAAATGCCATGTGCATACTCGGTTACATACTCCGTCACTTTGGAGACGAGCAGCTCATTTTCGAACGCGATTTCACCGCCGAGAATAATGACCTCCGGATTAAAGAGGTGCACGAGATTGACCAGTCCTGATGCCAAATAAGAAGCGGTTTCTTCTAAAATGCTTACAGCCAGCGGATCTTTTTGCGCCAACGCCTGCCGAAAAATGGCCGAGGATATGCGATTGATGTCACGGGCGGCCAGCTCAAAAATGCAGCTTGGCTTTCCTTTCGCGAGCGCCGACAAGAGCTTTGAGTAAATCGCCGGCCAACTCACATAATTTTCAAGACAACCAATATTTCCGCAATCACAGCGAATACCAGCGCGATCAATCGTGGTATGACCGAATTCACCGGCGCCTCCGGCATATCCCCGGTAGATGGAGCCGTTTACCAAGATACTGGACCCCAATCCATCCCCGATCGTCACATAGAGCATGTTTTGATAGTGGCTGAAATCACCGATACTTTTTTCCGCGAGCAGGTAGGCATTGGTGTCGTTATCGACCCATGTTTTGATCTGAAAACGGCTCTCGACAATCTCTTTGACCGGTGTATCCTTTAATTTCAGCTTTGGATTATAGCGAATGACCCCATTGTCCGAGTCCACGATTCCTTGCGTGACGATCGATATTCCGATGCAATTTTCCAGACTCTCATAGGGCAAAAAGAATTGCTCAATCATTTGCAGCAAATAGGTGATGACACTGTCGCCTTGATACGACTTGATCGGATAAACTTCTTTTTTGCTAACCTTCGCTTCTAAGTTCATTTCCGCGATCGTAATTTTAGACCCACTAATCGAAATCCCGATCAAAAAATGGCTGTCGGGCGAGAACTGCAAGAGGATCGGTTTTCGTCCGCCATTTGATGTTCCTGTTCCCACTTCACTGACAAGCGAGTCGCGAATCAGTTCACTGACAGCCGACGTAACGGTAGTAGGACTCAGTTTGTGCCGTTTCGCTATTTCGCTTCGGGAAATGGGGCCGTAATGACGGATCGTGTCTAGTATGATGGATCGATTCAACTCTTGAATTAGCTTTAAATCACCCGTCCTACGCATGGAACCCTTCCTTTTGCTTACATAGATTCAAAAAATAGTTTACAAGTGACAAGCGACGAAATGATCGCGTTCCGCGGTTTCCCGGAGGAGCGGAACCGTGGTCTTGCACACTTCCATACTGTACGGACAGCGAGTATGGAAGAGGCATCCCGATGGCGGATTGACCGGGCTTGGCACATCTCCTTGTAAAATAATCCGCTCCCTTTTTGCACGCGGGTCGGGAATCGGGACAGAGGAAAGCAGCGCCTTGGTGTACGGGTGCTGCGGATTCGCAAAAATAGATTCCTTCGGCCCCGATTCCACCAGAGAGCCTAAATACATCACGCCGATTTTATCGCTGATGTGCTCCACCACACTGAGGTCATGGGAGATAAACAAGTACGTCAGGTGAAACTCTTCCTGCAAGTCCTTCAGCAAATTCAAAATTTGCGACTGAATGGAAACGTCCAAAGCAGACACGGGTTCATCCGCCACGATCAATTTCGGCTTCAAGATCAGCGCACGCGCGATTCCAATCCGCTGCCGTTGACCGCCGCTGAACTCATGAGCGAATTTGTCGGCATGGTAGCTATTTAATCCGACGACTTCCAGCATTTCAGCGATGATCTTTTCTCTTTCCGCCGTGGACAGCTTTGTATGGATGACCAGTGGCTCACCCACCACATCGCGAATTTTCATTCTCGGGTTGAGTGAGGCATACGGGTCCTGGAAAACCATCTGCACTTGCTTTCGCACCTCGCGCAGCCGATTTTCATTCATTTTCGAGATCTCTTCATTATTGATCCAGATTTTCCCCTCATCGGGGGTCAACAGCCTTGTCACCAATCGGCCAGTGGTTGACTTGCCGCAGCCGCTCTCGCCTACCAGGCTGAATGTCTCTCCTTCCTTGATTTCAAAGGAGACGTGATTGACTGCCTTTACACTTTTTTTGCTGCCCAATATTCCACTATCTATCGGAAACGTCTTTTTGATCCCATTCACTACCACCAGTGACTTAGACATGCGCATCCCTACTTTCTTCGCTATAGAGCCAGCAGCGACAAAAACGTTCTGGTCCTGTGGTCGTAATGGCGGGTTCTTCCTCCCAGCAGACAGACATGACATCCTTGCAGCGCGGGGCAAATTTGCACCCTTTCGGCATCTGGTTTGGATTGGGTACATTGCCTGGGACCGAATCGAGTCGTGAGCGCTTTTGACCCAGCTTGGGAACAGAACCGATCAAGCCCTTGGTGTACGGATGTTTAGGGTCGTCGAACAAATCATAGACGGATGCTTCTTCCACCACTCTCCCTGCGTACATGACGACCACGCGATTGCACATTTCGGCGACAACACCCAGATCGTGCGTAATTAACAGCATCGACATATGCTCGTCGGCCTGGAGCTGCTTCATTACATCGAGGATTTGCGCTTGGATCGTAACATCCAGTGCGGTAGTAGGCTCATCGGCAATCAGCAAATTAGGCCGACACGACATGGCCATCGCGATCATAATGCGCTGCCTCATCCCGCCCGACAGCTGGTGCGGATATTCACTCATAATCTCTTGCGGCCTCGGAATTCCTACCTTGGTCAGCATACTTACCGCATGATCTCTCGCCTGCTTATCGGAATAGCCCAGATGCAGACGGATGGATTCCATGAGCTGCTCGCCGATCTTCATGACCGGATTGAGCGACGTCATCGGCTCCTGAAAAATCATGGCGATTTCTTTGCCGCGAATGCCGCGCATGTCACTTTCTGAAATAGACAAGATATTCGTTCCGTTGTAAGTAATTTCACCGTTCGTGATTTCCCCTGTCGTATCCTTGAACAGGCGCATGATTGAAAGGGACGTCACACTCTTTCCGCAGCCCGATTCTCCGACAAGGCCGAGCACTTCTCCCTTTTTTATATGAAAGCTGACATTGTCCAAGACGACTGTCTTTTTGTTGTCTCTCGTAAATTGCGTTTGCAGATGCTTTACCTCGATGATGTTTTCACTCATCTGCCCCAACTCCCTCAATTAGTTCTTCGTTTTCGGGTCCAGGATATCTCTGAGGCCATCGCCGACCAGATTGAATGCCAGTACGGACAGGAAGATAGCCAACCCGGGGATCATCACTACGTGAGGCGAGGTGGCTAAATAATCACGCCCCATGCTCAGCATTGCTCCCCAGTCGGGACTCTCAGGCTTTGCTCCCAGTCCGAGAAAGCTCAAGCTGGACGCTGCCAAAATGGACGTTCCGATACGCAAGGAAAAGAAGACAATCATGCTGGAGACCGTTTCCGGAAAAATGTGGCGAAAAATAATCCGGCTGCTTTTCGCTCCCATGGATCTCGCTGCCTCCACAAAGACAGCTTCCTTCGCAGCCAGCGTATTCCCGCGGATGAGCCGAGCGAATGACGGAATACTGAAGACCGCTACCGCAACCACCACATTCGTTAAGCCCGGCCCCAAAATCGCGACAATCGCAATTGCCAAGAGCAGGTCTGGAAAGGCAAACATCACGTCGCTGGATCTCATGATGAGACGATCGATCCAGCCGCCGTAATAGCCGCTGCACAAGCCCAGGATCGTCCCGATTACGGCACCGACCAAAACCGAGGTAAAGCTGACACTAAGAGATATTCCTGCCCCCACGATGATCCGGCTCAAGATGTCTCTGCCGTATTCGTCCGTACCCGCCCAATGCTCCTTGGAAGGTGTTTGCAGGGTAGCATCATAGTCAGGCTCATATGGGTCATACGGAGCAATGAGCGGACCAAATATTGCGATGAAGAGTAAAAAGAGGATAAAAAAACCAGCCCAAAACGCTGTTTTTTGCTTCTTCCACTTTGTCCAAAACTCAGCAATCCTAGAGCTCCGCTTTTCCACGGAGACCTGAGCGCTATGGCTCACTTCTTTTACTGCTTCCATAAAAAGTCTCCTCCTTTAGCTTTCATAGCGAATCTTAGGATTTAGAGCTTTGTACAAAATATCAACCAGGAGATTCACCAAAATGAATTCCAGCGAGAACAACAGAATCACCGCTTGCACAACCGGATAGTCACGGAAGGCAATCGAGTCAATCAAGAGACGGCCCATCCCCGGAATACTGAAGACAGTCTCCACTACAACCGACCCGCCAAGCAAAAATCCGAATTGCAAGCCTGCAATGGTAACTACGGGAATCATCGAGTTTTTCAGCGCGTGCTTGCGTACAACCACTGATTCCTTCAAGCCTTTTGCCCGCCCTGTTCGTATGAAGTCTTCCTTCAATGTTTCGAGCAGCGAGGATCTCGTGAAACGGGCAAGCATCGACATGATTCCTGCGCCGAGTGTAATCGAAGGGAGAATGTAGCTTTTCCAGCTTTCGGCTCCTCCAGTTGGGAACCACCCGAGCTGAACGGAAAAAATTTGTATGAGAATGAGTCCCAGCCAAAATCCAGGTAAGGAAATGCCTGAAATCGCCGTCAGCATTCCTAAAAAATCGGGCCATTTATTGCGAAATACAGCAGAGATGGTACCGATCAATAAACCCAGAACAAGTGCCCAGCCTAAACTCATAAATGTCAAATTCATCGTAATCATGTACCGATTCTCGAACATATCGCTAATAGGAAGCCCCGTCTTTAAAGAGTGACCCAAATTTCCTGTGAACAAGTTTTTCATATAGGTAGCGTATTGAACCAACAACGGTTTATCTAATCCCAATTCCTGACGAACACGCGTGATTTCTTCCAGCGTAGCGTCCTTTCCTGCCGCTAAACGAACAGGATCACCTGGAACCAAGTGAATAAAAAAGAAAATGAGCAACGACACGATGAAAATGATCGGAATAATCCCGATAAGCCTCTTCACGATATAACGGAACATATTTCGGTTCCTCCTAAATATGGAAAAGTAAAGCAGCGTTGGGCAGCAGGCAACGCCCCAACGCTGCTCTTTGGTTTATTTAAATTCCGCTTCTCTGACGTAGATGCCGCCGCTTGGCGTGATGTAAACACCCTCTACGTTGCTGCGTTTTCCATACAAAATTTCATCGACAGCGAGGAAAATCCATGGCGCTTCTTTAAATACATTTTCTTGTACGATTCCATACAGCTCTTTTTGCTTCGCTTGGTCAGAAGACTGGGTAGCTTCCTTGATGCTCTTATCTACCAAATCGTTTTTGTAGAAAGCGGTGTTTGCTCCTGCCGGCGGGAAGTTCTCGCTGCTAAACAGGGAGCGCATTGCGTTATCCGGGTCGGCAGAGGACCAGCTCACATACCACATGTGCATTTTTGCTTCTTCTGGCGATTTGATGTTATAAATTTCGTCAGACAACGTTGCTTCTTCCATTGATTTCACTTCGACAGTGATGCCGACTTTTTGCAATTGCTGCTGGATGAATTGCATCCCCTTCATCGTATCTGAGTTGGTATTACCCCAGATTTCAGTGGTAAAGCCGTTCTCATAGCCAGCTTCCTTGAGCAATTGCTTTGCTTTTTCCACGTTGTATTCATACACACCTTGCTTGGCGTAATGAGCAATCGTAGGCGACATGACCGACTCCAGCTTCGTTCCATATCCTGCCTTTACGACTTTGATGAACGCATCTTTGTCTACCGCATAGTTAATCGCTTGTCTCACGCGCGGGTCATCATACGGTTTTTTCAGCATATTGATCGAAACATAACGGGTAATCGTCGATGGAGTTTTCTCTACCTTGACTCCCTCTGCTCCACTCAGTGTCTCTACTTGCTGCTCAGGCAACGGGTAGATCACGTCAGCCTCTCCCGTTTTAAGCATCGCTACGCGGGAGCCGTTTTCAGGGACTGGCTTGTAGGTAATTTTGGCAACCTTGGCAGCTCCCTTATTCCAGTGATCCGGGTTCAGCTCCACAGTCAGATGATCGCCTTGGACCCACTCCACAAATTTGTACGGTCCAGTTCCTACCGGGTTTTTCGCAATGTCTTTTCCGTATTTCTCCAAGGCCTGCGGGCTGATGATTCCGGTTGTGAATTTGTTGATCATGGCACTAAACGGTTGGTTCAGTGTCACTTTTACCGTGTACTCGTCCACGACCTGGGTGCTCTTGATATATTTATAATTTCGGTAGGCACGCAGATTGTTTTCTTTATTGCTCATGCGGTCAAAGTTGATTTTGACGGCCTCGGCATTGAAAGGCGTACCATCATGGAACTTTACGTTTTGGCGCAGTTTAAATGTGTATTCGGTCGCATCTGTATTCGCAGAGTATTCCGTTGCAAGTCCAGGCATCAATTTCAAATCTTTGTCATAGATCAAAAGCCCTTCGAACATCGCGGTCTGTACCCCTGATGACAAAGCGTCACCTGTATTTTGCGGGTCCATCGTGATGAAGTTCTCGTTGACCGCCACCACCAGCTGCTCTTTTTGTGTCGCCGGCGTTTCTTTCGCAGTGGAAGCCGGCGGAGTAGAGCTGCCGCCTGTATTACTTCCAGTACTGTTGTTGCCGCTGGAACACCCAAATAGTAAAGCTGCTGAAAAAAGCAAGACTGATGCTGCTCGTAAATATGACACTTTTTTCATGATTCTTTTTCCCCCTTACAATTTTTTATCTGAAAGATGAATTCTGGATGTCCCTCGGGTACACTGCCAGCCGCCTAGACCGAATATTCGATTTCCCGTCCGGATTGCGCTGATTCGTAGATTCCGCAAAGAATTTTCATCATCTCCACACCGTCTTGCACAGGGCTCAGTGTCTGCTTTTCGCCTAGAACGCTGGAGATGAAATGATCGATCTCGTTCTGAAAGCCTTGTTTAAAATCGAACGATAATTTATCGAGCTGCGGGCTGACATTCAGAATCGTATCGTGCTTTTCCGTAACAATGGAAAGCTCCGGCTCAACCTCGGCACCGCCCTTGTCACCGTAGAGCTTGACCGACAGCTCATCTTTTTTGGCATGGAGCGTAAAGCTGACGTCTACCATGAGCGAAGCCCCGTTCTCAAAACGTATGAGCGCGTTGGCCATGTCCTCTACCGTGTTTTTGGTAGGGTCGTAATCTGCCGCTTTGTAAAAGGAAAGATTCTTGACGTTGGCGCGATTGCCCAGCTTGTTGTATGTATTGCCGCTGACCGTCTTTACCTTTGGACAGCCCATCAAGTACCAGCAAAGATCAATCACGTGCACACCCAGGTCGATCAACGGTCCTCCGCCGGATCTCTCCTTATCAGCAAACCAACCGCCTGGATTCCCTAACCGACGCAGGCAAGATGCTTTGGCGTAATAGATTTCCCCGAGTTCACCGGCATCAATGAATTGCTTCAAGAGCTGGGCATTGGTGTCATATCTGCGGACAAATCCGACTTGCAGTACCTTTCCGCTTTGCTTTACTGCCTCCTCAATCTGGAGAGCGCTTTCAACGGATGTGCACAAAGGCTTTTCGACCAGAACGTGCTTGCCTGCTTTCAAAGCAGCGATGGAGATTTCTGCGTGCGTATTGTTCCATGTGCATATGCTCACTGCCTCTATTTCTTTGTTTGCAAACACATCTTCCAAATTGCTGTAATACGTTTTGGCGTTGAATTTTTCAGCCTTTTCCTTTGCTCGTTCTTCGTTGAAATCAACTACGGCATAAAGCTCTGCCCGTTCATTGTGCTGGTACGATTGCATGTGCATGTCAGAAATGGAACCCGCACCGATGACCGCGACCTTTACTTTGCTCATGATTTGCCCCCTATTCGCTTCGCATGGCTTTTTGGTTAGTTAGTTTTTTCACTGGAGTTATTAACTAGATGATACAAAATTATCTTAATCTTTGCAATATGGGGTGAGCTATAAAATTTGAAGTTTTCTCTCGTGCTCCCATTCGGAAAAAAGCAGACCTGCCGCTCCCATCACACCCGATTCTGTGCCCAATTGATTTAGCTCAATGCGCACCTGACTCGCCAAACCGGGTATACAACGCTCCCTTACACTCTTTTCAACCTCCTGCAAAATGAGCGGAGCGGTACTCATCACACCTCCACCGAAGACGATCACTTCTGGATTGAACAAATGGATCAGGCTTGTCGCCCCTATCCCTAGATAAAAGCCAGCCTGCTTTAAAATATCAATCGAAAACTGGTCTCCCTGCATGGCCGCTACCCCAATTTGCTTTGCTGTCAGATCCGCACATCCTTCCAAAAGGCTGCCGGAAAAAGAAGAATCCGCGCTTGCCAGCCTAGTCCGCGCCACATTTTCAATAGCGATACCAGACGTATAATTCTCCAGACATCCCCGGTTCCCGCAGCGGCAGATCGGTCCATTCCAATCAATCGAAATGTGCCCGAATTCCCCCGCACTGCCATCATTTCCCGAAAGCAAGCGACCGTCACAGATGATACCTGCACCTACCCCTGTACTGACCGTGACGTAAATCATGTTTTGCGTTCCTTTGCCTGCTCCCCACATCCATTCCGCTACCGCCGAGGCATTCGCGTCATTCATCAGTCGGGCCGGAAAGTTGAACTTCTCCTGAATCAGCTTGCCGATCGGAACATTGCGCCACCCCAGATTACTCGCAAACACCACTTCGTTCTTTGTGCTATCAATAACTCCAGCCGAAGCGATTCCCACACCACGCACTCGCCTGTGATTGATGTTTTTGCCCGACATGACAGACTCAATCGCTGCCATAACCCGCCCGATCACCGCCTTTTCACCATCATCCGAAGAAGTTGGCAGCTGCTTTTGACTAATAATCTGTCCTTCGCCATTTACCAATCCGGCAAGAATTTTGGTCCCACCCAAGTCCAGCCCAATTGCATACTCGTCCATTTCCACTGCCGACCACTCCCCCCACTCTATACTTGACGTTTCTAGATGAATTGAATTACTTTCTCCAATGGTTTTATAAAGTCACTTAGATTTATTTTTAGCATAGTGTTCCGTTTTAGTCCAGATTATTCTGAAAAGATATTTTCTGCTATTCCATACGAAAAACCCCCTCCTGTCATCCAGAAAGGGATCTGTCCGCTACTCTATCGCTCGTTACTTGAACCAGCCTTTTTCCTTGAAATGCATGATCGCCTCAATGCGATTGCTAACACCCAGCTTGTCGAGAATGACGGAAATATAGTTGCGGACCGTTCCTGTGGTAATGTATAGCTGACTGGCGATTTCTTTTGTATTCTTGCCGTCCGCGATCAACAAGAGCACTTCCTTTTCCCGCTCGGTCAATGGATTTTCCTGTCCATATGCCTCATCGACCAGCTCGGGGGCATAGATTCGCCGCCCCGCCATAATGCTGCGGATCGAGCTCGCCAGCTCCTCACTCGGACTGTCCTTGAGCAAGTATCCGTTGGCACCCGCTTTTAGTGCACGCTCAAAATATCCAGGTCGGGCAAAGGTTGTCAAAATCATGACCTTGCAGCCACAGCCCTTTAGCTCCTCAGCAGCATCGAGCCCGCTCTTTACCGGCATTTCGATATCCATAATGCAAATGTCCGGCTTATGCAGATGCACTAGCTTCACCGCATCCTCACCATTGCTGGCCTTGCCGACAACCTTCATATCCTCTTCCAGATCGAGCAGGGAAGCAAGAGCACCGAGCAGCATCCTCTGATCCTCTGCAATCACTATGCGAATCATGCTCCAGCCTCCTTTTCCGGTTGTTTGAAGACATTCGGTACGCGAATGACAATCGTTGATCCCTCCGAAGAGCAGATTTCCATGCTCCCATTGACGAATTCCAGGCGCTCCTTCATACCACGCAGACCGTTGCCTTTCAGGCAGAGCGTGTCCTCGATCATGCCGATACCGTTGTCTTTTACCTGTACGACCAGACCTGTCCGTGATGGCTCGATCACGATCGAACAGCGAGTGGCACTGCTGTGCTTGACGACGTTGGTGACGGCTTCCTTTAGACACATACTAAGCACGTTCTCTGTCATGAGCGACGTATTCGTCAGATTCGGATTGCCTTCCAGCACAAAATCAATTTCAGCCGCCTTGAAGATCTGCGTGATCCGAAACATCTCGTCCTCCAGACGCGTACCGCGCATCTGGGTGACCATTTCTCTCACTTCTTTTAATGCAATCCGCGCTGTCTGCCTGATCTCTTGCAGCTCTGTTTGGGCCAGACTCGGATTTTTGCTGATCAATTTGCTGGCCAGATCAGTCTTTAGACCAATCAAGGAGAGCTTCTGTCCGAGCGTATCGTGCAAATCACGAGCAATCCGCTGACGTTCCTCCAGCTTGACCAGCTCAGAAATCCGCTTGTTCGCGTGCTCGAGCTCGCCCTGTAATTTCTCCCGCTTGTTCCAGTTGTACGTGGTAACAGGCAGCAAAATAACGGCAATCAGGCTGACAAGTACAAACGGCAGTTGGTTGAAGAGCTCTGTGTTTTTCGAGACGAATCCCATATTGATCGTAACGACGGTGCTGATCAGGTGAATCGTGTACAACGTAAAGAACCCAATCTTGTTTTGGATGTTGCCGATGAAAAACGCTAGGAAGAGCGAGAAATATACATATCCGAACAGCACCGTCATGGCAATAGATATGATAATTTGCAAGCTCGTCCAAAAGTAGATCAGCCATCCTTTGGAAAGAAAGGAGAGCACATAGCAAATAAAAAACACAATGATCATGACAATTCCGATCACGACCTCGTACGTGGAGGACGATCGAAAAATAAAATAGAAGGGTAGTATGTAAAAGACTACCCACACGTAAGGGCTGAGGCCCGTATTTTTATGGAGAATGTGATACCACTTTTGCATGGCTGCCCACCTTTTTTTTTCGGCCCTTACGCTAAGTGTATAGGAATCGAAAGGTTTATGGCAGAGTTATTTTCCTTCCAAGCTCGGTTTGGGACGATGGAGTGCATCCATGATCGACTCATTCCCGATCGGCATCTGCTTCAGCTCCTTGAAGCTGATAAAGCGTTTATTGCGCTCATCCCACAGGCGGAAGCGCAGTGCCGTCAAGCTGGAAGCAAACGTAATCGTTGTTGCCATCTGCAAAGGAGCAGTTTCGTTGTGCGCCTTTTCCAAATTGTAGTTTGGAACTTTTGGACTCAAATGATGGACATGGTGAAACCCGATATTTCCAGTAATCCACTGAAGTACTTTCGGCAGCTTGTAATAGGAGCTGCCTTCTACGGCTGCCTTCACGTAGTTCCACTGATCCTCATTTTCAAAATAGGAATCCTCAAACTGATGCTGGACATAAAACAACCAGATGCCCGTTACGCCAGAGACGTAAAAGATCGTACCTTGAATCAAAAGAACCGCCTTCCAGCCAATCGCCCAGATCAAGAGCGCGTAAAGACCAACCAAAAGTATATTGGTTAGGTAATTGTTCATCCGTTCGCGACGTCGGGCACCTTTGCGATTAAAGCGATATTGAAACACAAAAACAAAAATTGGGCCAATACCAAACATAATAAATGGATTGCGGTAAATCCGATAAGCAATCTGTTGCCACCACGTTGCTGCCAAGTATTCATCTACGGTCATAATCCAGATATCGCCTACACCGCGCTTATCGAGGTTGCTGCTCGTCGCATGATGAATCGCGTGTGCATTTTTCCATTGCTCATAAGGACACAGAGTCATGACACCTGTAATGGTGCCAAGTATGTCGTTTGCCAGACGGTTGTTGAAAAACGACTGGTGGCAGCAATCATGAAAAATAATAAATGTACGAATCATAAATCCGGCTGCGATGATCGTCAAAGGGAGTGTCAGCCAATACGAGACAGACAAGCTCAGGTACGCACCATACCAAAATATTAAGAGCGGACCTACTGTGTTGATAAGCTGTCTGATGCTCGATTTGGTATCTGTTTTTTCAAAGGGGGCGACATCTTTCTTTAAGTGAGCGATGTTGGTTTGGTGCATTGCATGTTTCCTCCTCGATATGAAGCGCGCGGGTGGCGAATGAGTTGCCGGACGCAATTTTCTATCTTTATTGTAGAAAATGCAGCTTGCCTGCTGTAGTCATAAACGTCAAGTCGAGGGTATGACAAATGTCATGGTTGAACATCTATATGGAAATTTTAGGAGGGTTGAAAAGGTCGGTTGTCGGGCTATAGGGGTGGGGAGGAAAATGGAGAAAACGCTCCAGATTCTTGGGGCCCCTGCTGAGGGATCATCCCTGCACGTCTACATGAAAAAAGTGAAACCGCGTCCAAAGTAGCCGATTCATGACGCTAATCAGAGGTGGACGCTTAAGGGCGTGTTTCTCTTTTTTCATTCCGCCTCGGCTGGTTCCCCAAAGATCTTCGCTTTTTTCTCCATTTTCCTCGGCCAGCTTTTACAGTTGAACGAGGTTTTCGATGTGGGGTTCACAGGGAGCATAAAAATAAAAAGGCAAAAAAATCCCCGACCAGTTAGGTCAGGGATGCGTATTCATAGTAGTTGCTATTCAGCCATTCTGCAGTGCTTCCCACTCCGCTGCCAGGATGCTCATCATGATCCGATCATAGGTTTTGCCTTGGCGCAGGACGGAGGAGCGCATTCTGCCTTCTTCGGTGAAGCCTGCTTTGGTGTAGGCACGAATGGCAGATTCGTTGTAGGAGATGACATCCAATCCGACACGGTTCAGATTCAACTCATGGAAGGCGTAGCGGAGGATCATTTTCAGTGCATCGGCTCCGTAGCCTTGTCCCCGGTCCTTCGGGTCACCGATGCCGATTGCCATATGAGCGGCGCGGTTGTTCCACTCGATTTTGAATAAAGCGACAAAACCAATCAGCCGATCATTCTCTAATGGGCGAAGCATGAACTCGACGCTGTTTCCGCTTCGCGTGCTGGACTTCGCAAAGGCAGAGGGCTGACTGGGGACAGCAAAATCTGTGTCCAGCCTCCTCAAATAGTCGAAGTCCTCGGTAAACCTCGCCATATGCTCGGTATCACCTGGATAAGCCGCTGTAAAGCGAAGGAATTCGCCGTGAAACAAGCTTTGGTTTTTCACTGTCATGAAAACGCTCCTTTGTTAGTCGCTACTCACCTCTATCACCTTTGAAACAATCAGATTCGCACGGCTCATTGGACATTCCCCTTTGGTAGAAAATCACTTTTATTGTACGTCAGCTGTCTAAAATAGGCGAGAAACATTTCTACTAGCGGCAGGATGAATCGCTGTACTTTTTACCCGTTTTAGATTAGAATAAAAACTCAGGAAAGGAACGTACGTTCTTGTTTGGGTGTTTTGGAAAGGGAGTGATAGAAGCAGTCGTCATTTCGCATACCTTGTTGATTTGGATGATTGTGTTCAAGGGAAATCCCAACCGCTTTACAGGAGAATCGTTCACGTCGAAGGCAAACTTTCCGGATGGCGATGATACTCCGATAAATACTAGGGTTATATAAAGGGAACTGTAGGATAAATTGTCCCGAGGATTGCAAATAAAAAATGAGTTATCTTTGAGGAGGCGAAGCGTACATATGGGGACTTCCCAGGGCCTTGAGGGTGTAAAAAGGCTTCCGATTATGATCTCGCTTATGATCGGGGCGTTTTTCTCAATTCTGAACGAAACACTGCTGAATATCGCTTTTCCGCAATTGGTCATCGAATTGAACGTATCGGCATCGACGCTTCAGTGGCTGGCAACCGGCTATATGCTCGTAGTCGGCGTGCTCGTGCCGGCTTCCGCGCTGCTGGTGCAATGGTTTACGACCCGGCAAATGTTTTTGGGTGCCCTGCTTTTGTTTACAATCGGGACGCTTGTATGCGGAGCCGCTCCCCAATTCGCCTTCCTGCTGATCGGGCGATTGCTGCAAGCGGCCGGAACGGGTCTGATGCTGCCGATTCTGATGAATACGATTCTCGTACTGTACTCGCCCGAGCAGCGCGGATCTGCTATGGGGAGTATCGGGCTTGTGATCATGTTCGCACCGGCTATTGGCCCGACCTTATCCGGACTGATTCTCGAGTCCTTGAGCTGGCGCTGGCTGTTTTTTCTCGTCCTTCCATTCGCTGTTTTTGCTCTCGTGTTCGCGTTCATTTACTTGAAAAACGTCTCGCAGCCGACGAAGCCAAAGGTCGACTGGCTGTCCATCATCCTGTCTACCATCGGATTTGGCGGTATCGTGTATGGCTTTAGCAGCTCGGGCGAAGGGCATGGCGGCTGGTCTAACCCTCAAGTATACGGAACGGTTATCGTCGGTGCCGTCTCGCTGCTGCTTTTCGTCATCCGGCAATTGCGATTAACGGAGCCGCTCATGGACCTGCGAGCATTCAAGTTTTCGATGTTCACGCAGACTGCGATCCTTTTGATCATCATGATGATGACACTGTTCTCGACCATGTCCTTGCTTCCGTTTCTGTTGCAGGGCGCTCTCGGCCTTACCGTCTTCGCTTCGGGCCTCTTGATGCTACCGGGAAGCCTTTTAAACGGACTCATCTCTCCGCTGACAGGCAAGCTGTTCGACAAGTTCGGTCCGAGAACACTCGTTATTCCAGGGACGGCGTTCTTGGTCGTCATCATGTGGTTCTTTACTCGGGTATCTGTCACGACATCAACCATGGCCATTCTCGCTTTGCACATTTGCCTGATGGTATCGATCTCGATGATCATGATGCCTGCGCAGACAAATGGATTAAACCAGCTTCCTCCTCGGTATTACCCGCATGGTACAGCCATCTTGAATACATTACAGCAAGTCGCAGGCGCAATTGGCGTGGCCTTCTTCATTAGCGTCATGGCTTCGGGACAACGCAAATTTCTCCAGCACTCGCCCGACCCGTCTTCCCCTGCCCAAATGACTGAGGCTATGGTGGTTGGCGTTCACAATGCCTTTATGATTGGCTTTGGCTTTGCTATTCTCGCCTTCATTCTGGCACTATTCACGAAACGTACGCAGGCCCCGCAGGAGTAGCGTGCACAAAAAGCCCCGGCGGCTGCTTATGAACGGTGAGGGGGATAGAAATTTCTCATCCTCCCTCCCTCTCTCTACAGCCACGGACCAAAGTATTCGTGTACAGCTTGCTCAGAATAGCCATCCTCACCACGCCATTCTGCAATGGCAAAAAAGTCGTTTTTTCCGCCACGACCTGGTCTGACCTTACTTGGAACCAGAATGCCTGCTGTAGCGAGAATTTCCATGAAGGCATCCCGCTCCTGTTTGCTCGAAGGAAAAACTCCCTTTAGTCGTTTCTCCAGCTGGCGAGCAGCATCTGTCGGATGTCGGATCACAACCGGATATACGGACTTAGGCGTTGGGCTTCTCTCAACGGCTAATTTTATATGAACGATAAAAATATTTCCGTATGGCATACAGGGGTTTTTTGGCTTATAATACAGTTTACCATTTCACCCGTGTAAATTTTTCCAACATTTTTATTGTTCCATATTTGTGTATCTAACGCACAAAGGGGCGGCATCCAATGCCTGTATTACTCAAAATAATGCAAAATAAACGAAAAAAAATAAGTCTGGCTACACTTCTAACCGGGTTAGTTTCCTTATCAGTTGCCCTGACTTTTACCATTCTTCTCATTGCTTCCTATCAATCTAAGAAAAAGTCACTAGTCGACACGGTGCTGACTTTAAATTATTCAAGCGCAGTCCAGATGAGTCAAACTATTGACTCTTTGTTTAAATCTATGCGGAGCAGCTTGCACTATTCTGCCAGCATCTTGTCAAAAATGCCCGCTCCTCATGCAAATAAAGCATACCCTAATTTAGAATTACTGCGTAATAGCAGTAACTACTTTCATTCTATTGTGATTGTAGATGAAACCGGAGTTGTGAGAAATGTTTCACCAGATTCAATCGGTACCGTTGGTAAAAATATTACAACGCAAGAAGCTAAGACTGCATTAGCATTACAAAAACCCTACATCTCTAAACCATACTTTACCTCAAATTCTAAACGATTGATCGTATTTATGAGTGAGCCCATCTACGATACGAATGGTAAGTACCGAGGCTTTATCGGAGGCTCTATTTACCTTCAGGAAAAAAACATTTTAAACATGATCTTCGGAAATAACCCGACCAATGAATTAGGTTCGTCTTTTTACGTAGTAGCATCCAATGGTCATTTGCTGTTCAATCGCGATAAAAGTCAATTAGGCAAAGATCTCAGCGCCAATCAAGTCGTCCGAAAGCTGAATCAAGGGTATAGCGGGTTTGAGCAAATGGTCAACTTGAGGGGAGAGACTTTACTCGCGGGATACGTAAAGGTCCCGGAAAATGGCTGGGGGGTAGTGGTTGTTTCGCCTATCAGCGTCGTGAACGAACAATTATGTCATCATATCAAAACCATTCTACTATATATGCTACCTCCATTCGTGTTAGTAATGCTGACAGTCATATGGCTTGCACGGAAACTGGCAAGACCTTTTGTAGACCTAGCCAATCTTGTGAGTAAAATCGGTACAGAAAACGTCCAGCTTCCTACGGAAGGGCACCATTGGAATAGAGAGGCCGATTTATTAACAGAAGCAATCAGATATGCACTCATGGATATTAAAAAACAGACTGATCAACTGACACATGAGGCAATGACGGACCCGTTAACCGGATTAACAAATCGCAGAACACTAGAGGCGATCATGCATAAATGGATAGTGGGGCAAACTCCTTTTTCTCTCATAATGATGGACATTGATAGATTTAAAACGATCAATGACACTTATGGTCATCCTGTCGGGGACGATGTTTTGAAGCATTTCGCGCATATCATTACTTCTTCTGTCCGACCAGGTGATATATGTTGTCGTTTCGGTGGAGAAGAATTCATTGCTCTTGTTGCGCATGCAACTGCTGATGAAGCTTTTCTTATAGCAGAACGAATTCGCACGATGTTTGAAAAAAGTCCAAATCCTATTGGGCAGCCTATTACCGTCTCACTGGGAATCGCAAACTATGATTCACACTCCGATTCGGCTGAAGAGCTGATACATCTAGCTGACCAAGCCTTGTATCTGGCTAAGGAATCGGGAAGAAATAGGACGGTGATAGCAAATAAGTGTTAAAAAGACCAACCAAATGAAAAAAGTAGACAAGCGGATAAAAGATTTCTGCCTTGCCTACTTTTCTTGTTGGTTACTTACGAAGCCTATTTACTTGTACGAACGCACCGAGCCAAACATCAACAGGAACAAATACGGCGCGCCCAAGAGAGCCACGACAATCCCCGAAGGAATATCTTTCGGGATCAGGATGGTTCTGCCGATTAAATCAGCTGCCGCAAGCAACAGTGCTCCGAGTAAAGCTGAGATGACCACTGCCTTGCGATGATGAGATCCTACCAGCATTCGCGCCGCATGGGGGGCGAGCAAGCCGATAAATCCAACTGCTCCCACACTCGCCACCGCCAAAGAAGCAAGCAGAACGGCTATGGCAGCCACTCTCAGCCGCGTATTACGCACCTTCAGCCCCAGACCCATCGAGCTTTCGTCGTTAAAAGACAATAAATCCACTTCTCGGCCCATCCACCATGCCAATGGCAACAGGACAAGGAGCGCTGGCAGCAGCCGACTTACTTCTACATAGCCACGGCCATATGTGCTGCCCGCCATCCAGGCCAAAGCAGGGGCTGCCGCAAGCTGCGCCTGTACGATCAAAATATTGATAAAGGCCGCACCTGCCGCCGCTACCGCGATCCCTACGAGCGTCAAAATAAGCGGATTCAGTCCTCGTCTCCAGGATACCGCGTACACAATCGCCGCAGATGCTATGCCCCCGATCAGAGCACCGAGAGGCATCCAGTCTGACAAGTGTGGAAAGACGAGGAGCAGCAAAATCGCCCCAACGCCAGCACCGCTCGTGACGCCGACAATTTGCGGGTCGGCCAGCGGATTGCGAACGGCACTTTGCATCATGCTACCACTCACCGCGAGCGCAATTCCCGCCAATCCGGCAGTCAACAGCCGTGGCATGCGCAGCTCAAATAATAGTTGTTTGTACAGATCGTTGCCTTGACCTATGAAAATGGCCCAAATCTCAGACCATGGAATGTACATGTTTCCACTCGACAGGCTGACCATCCAGACGGCTAAGAGCAGCCCGCTAAAGAGTACGATCCAGACCGGATAAGGAACACGCGAGCGCCAACCGCCGACACTCATGGATGTGCCCGAGGCAGGGCCTGCGCTGCCTTTGCGAGAGACCCGCATGGCAAGCCAGATCAGCCAAGGACCGCCGATAGCTGCGGTGATGGCGCCTGCCGGAAGCTCTCCGTACGCATTGACAAAGGTCCGTGCGATCGTGTCGGAAGCAACGAGCAGCGCTGCGCCCCAAATCGCGCTGACCGGGAGCAGCCAGCTATGCTTTGTCATTTTTGACAAGCGAACCAGATGAGGTGCGACAAGGCCAATAAAGCCAATCGGACCTACCACACTGACGCTGACACATGTCACCAGGATCGCGATAAGCATGGCAAAGAGTCGCGTCATGCCTACCTTTTGTCCGAGCGAACGTGCTGTTTCCTCGTTAAACGAGAGCACATCCAGTTGCCGTGCCATCAGGATGCCCACAACAATTCCCCCGATAATCAACGGCCAGCTAAATTGCACCCCGGTCCAGTCATTTTGTTTCAACGAACCAGAACCCCACAGAAAAATACCTTGGGTCGTCTCTTCGTTAAACAAGATGATCGCACTGGTAAGTGAGGAAAAGACCAATGTGACAATCATCCCGGACAAGGCAACCCTTACAGGGGTTCCCCTCCGTCCACCTGCCATAAAGTAGACCGCGACAGCAGCGAGGATCCCTCCCGCCATGGCAAAAGGAAGCGGATACTGATGCAAAATAGCTGGCCAAAAGACCATTCCAAACACTACGAAAAGATAGGCGCCCGCATTTACCCCGAGTGTCGTCTCCGATGCGAGTGGATTACGTGTCACCGTTTGCATCAAGGCACCCGATACAGCAAGGGCCGCACCTGCCAACAGTCCCATCACGGTTCTGGGCAGTCTGACACCGCGAATCAACTGATGATCGGCAATGTCCTGCGGAGAGGTAATCGCCTGTACAACGGAGCGAAGCGAAATATCAGCCAAGCCCTGTGTCAGACTCACAAATGTCAGCGTCAACAGGACGGCAAGCCCGCCCACTAACATCCAAAACGGCCTCCAGCCTCCTCTTTGAACAGAAGCGGCTGGATGAATGTCGGATCGGGCATACGTTGCACGCTTGGCGAGGCTCATTTCGCCAGCAGATCAGCTGCTTTTTTCGCCATAATTTCTGCAGATAATGGCCCGCCGTAAGGCCACATGTCTCCGCCCAAGGCATAGATGCGATTTTCTTTTACAAAGGTAAGACCGTTCCAAACCGGATTGTTTTTCAACTGATTTTCAATGACGTTATCGTCGTCCTGGATGATATGCAGGAAGTTGGCATCCTGCAGAGGTGGCAATGCCTCCACATCCGTTGTCGTCATTCCATTCAGTTCGAATTTTTTTGGTTTGTAAGCATTTTTCAAGCCAATATGCTCCAAGATTTTTACCGCTGTGGAGTTGTCAGTCGACAAGCGTAATTCTACTGCATTTTGATTGCTATAGCCCATCGCCAAGACGAATGGAATTTTGTCCTTGCCGTCATTCGTGATTCTTTCCTTTGCTTCCGCATATGTCTTGTCGAGGTTTTGCAACACTTTTTCCGCTTCTGCTTTTTTATCCAAAATCTCCGCAATTTCTTTAAATATATCGATCATTCGGGAATATTGGTCGCCTTGGCCCTCGAGTGGATTGGAATCGTACGCGATGGTTGGGGCGATTTTGCTCAATTCGTCGTAGTTGGCCTCTACGTTTCGTTTCAAGCCGATGATCAAATCTGGCTTCAAGAGCATGATGGACTCCAGGTTCGGCGATAGACGGCTTCCCACATCGACTACTTCTGGTGCGATTTCTACAGGTAGCTTGACCCATTTTTTCATGTTGGGTATATCGGCAATCCCGACTGGCTGCATACCCAGGGCCAATACATGCTCGGCACTGCTCCATTCCAATGCAACGACGCGCCCCGGAACACCTTTGATCGTGGTTTCTCCCTTCATATGCTTGATCGTCATCGTCCGCTCCTGCTGTTCTCCCGCCTTGTCTGCCTCTGGCTGGTTGGTGGCAGCAGCAGGCTGAGCAGATCCGTTCTGTGGACTCGTGCTCGTATTGCCGCACGCCGCAAGCAGCAGCATTGCCGACAAGAATACGAGCAAAATGGGTAGCTTAACAAAACGCATGCAATGATTCCCCCTTACTATTGTCAAAGATACGACGATGTGAACCCCTTATATGGCAAATTGTGCATGTCTTTCAAGAGTTTATGATAATGATTATCATTATCTTTGTCAACGAAAAGATTGCTCGATGTACACGACTATAAAAAACGAACGGCAGCCACAACTCAGAACAAGAACTGTCCTGAGCTGATCCCTACCGTTACTTAAACAATTGAATTATTCTGGAAAATAGCAAGCAAGAGCCATGACCACTTGCCAAATCATCCACAATTATTCTTTGGAACGTAATAAAGAGAGCAATTCTTCAAATATACCTGGATTTGCATAAATGACTTCTTCTCCATATAATTCTTGTGGAAAATCTGCAGGGACTACTCCAATGTGTCCAGTAATTGCACCGGCCTCACGTGCGATGAGTCCCGCTGCTGCCACATCCCAAGGAGCTAAGCTCTCCGTATGGGCGTCTAGACAGCTAGATGCTACATAACAGATATCCATTGTTGGGGCCGCCAAGCGACGGATATCTCTACAATGCGTACGTAAGAGATTCACTCTTTCAAGTGCACGTGGTACTTTTTCTTTATCATGAGGGAATCCAGTACCAATTATCGCTTCAGATAAATCTTCAAAACGATGAACATGAATTTGTTTCCCATTGCAATATGCCCCTTTTCCTCGAATACCTATGTAAGTAACACCTAAATCTGGAGCATGCACGGCTCCTGCCCAAACTTCGCCATCTACTGCAAGAGCAACGGAAATAGCAAAATACGGAAGATACCGTGCAAAGTTAACGGTACCGTCCAAGGGATCAATAATCCAAAGAGGGCCTTCGAAGAAACCTTTTCCCCAAACATGATCGGTGCATTCTTCTTCCGAGAGAATCCGATGGTTAGGGTAGACACTGGTAATCGCTTCACGGATTATTTGATCGGAGGCGAGATCGGCTGAAGTTACAAGTTCTCCAGCGTTTTTATGCGTTACCTCTATGTGATTCTCTTTTCGTAACCCGATGATTTTTTGCCCAGCTAAACGAACGATCTTGTCCGCAAAATATCCCCAATCAAGAGCCTCATCGTGCATTGGATATATTCCCCTCCCTTATTTTCCATATCTGTCTCCATCCTATCACGTTTAGATGAAATGGCATATTTTACCTAGACGAAATGAAAAATCCCCCAATTTAAGGGGGATTTCAGCATTTACGCTTCTTTTGGCAATACAATTCCGCGGTACAGTCTGACCGTGATGACATAGTAGAGCGCATAGATCACCAGGAAAATGACTGTCGGAACCCAGATATTGACGTAAGGATCAAGCAGGATGAACGAAAACATTTGCATCCCGACGAGTACGTGCATAAGTCCCATCAATGCTGGGAAGATGAACACGACGAACAGCTCTTTGTAGATAGAGCTAACCAGCAATTGCTTGCGCACGCCAATCTTTCTCAGCATGCTGTAGCGGTCACGGTCACGTGTGGCGCCAGACAAAATTTTGAACATCAGGCAGCTTGCCATCATCGCGAGAAAGGCAATTCCTAAGAAAAAGCCCATGAACATCGTACCGCTCGTAAAGGCATAAACAGCCTCGTACGTGCTGTACTTAGTGGATAAATACACTTCTTCCTTCTCTCGGGTTGGCTTGATTAGCTGCTTTTGACGCTGATCCATTGCTTTGAGGTCTTGCTTGTATTTCAAAAAGTCATCGACTTTAGCGATTACAACCTGGTGTTCTGTACCCGTCAGCTTCTCGTATGATGCCTGATCTACGACGCGAATCGACTTGCCGCTGAACATATCGTAGCTCGTGATAAACTCGTGCGAGATCACTTGATCCCATTCATCAGGAAGCTGCTCCAGCTTTTGCTCGTTCTTTGCATCTCGTCCTTCGCGCATGCTGTACACACTACCAGGGAGTGGTTGTGTAATACGCTTTGGCTCTTTATTCGGCGTATACGCCTCCATGCTATTGGTTGAAATCAACGGTGGATGCGCCAGCAAATCATCCTTTGCGAAAGTGATGGCTTCCTCATCTACCTTGTAACGATACGTATTTTGTTCGGTGACCGTCATTTTTTTCAGAGCTTGATGATCTTCATCGCCTGGATCGTGGAGGGTAACATCATACACATGCCCTACGTCCGCAATCAAATCCACATTTTTTTGGAAAGCTAAGCCGCCTGCCATCGCTCCCACACCGAGAGCAATCAGCATCGCGACCGTTCCGAGTACTTTGGTCAGATTGTTCACACGAAAACGCAGCTGCGCAAACGTAAATGCATTTAAATTGCGATCGTTCAGCTTCTGATTTCGTTTCAACGCCTGGACGAACACAGGCAGCAGCGAGATAAACAAAAGATATGTTCCGATCGTTGTAGCGCCTGCCCCTACGATCAGACCAAGCACCTGCAGCACTTTAATCTCAATCAGCGCGAAGTAACCGACTGCGACGAGAGCCGCGCCCAAAAGTGCTACCAGAACCGTCCCGAATCCTTTTGCTTTGATCGTGTCATTTTGTTGTTCCGCGCGGATGAGATCCAATTCTGTTGCACGGGACAAACGGATCGCATTGATCGTGGACGTCAATAGAAATAACACCAGAAAGAAGCCCCACGTCATCCATACAGATGGCAGATAAAACGGAGAGTATCCGTCTGCCGAGATCTCCAGCAAATTCATCAAAATCTTCCCGATACCACTCGACAAGCCAATCCCGACAATCGTTCCGACAATCAAGGAGACGATTCCCATCATCAAGGTCTCGAAAAAGAGAATCTGGCTGATCTTGCCCTTTTTTGCTCCTAACACCATGTACATGCCAAGCTCTTTGCGCCGCAGCGAGAGCAAGAAGGAGTTGGCGTAAAAAATATAGAAAATCGTGATAAACGCAAGCAGAAACGCTCCAACGTTAAAAACGACCTGTATTGAACTGATGACAGAGTTATCTTTGGTGAAGTCTCCATTGAGCGCCAATGTTTGAAACATGTAAAAGATCGAAATCGAGATGACCAGACCCACCAATAGCACCAGGTAGTCTTTCATCATCTTGCGCATACTGGATAGGGATAGCTTTACAAGCATTTGTAGTTCCTCCTAGTGCACATCATGAGATGCACCAAGCTCGGCAAGTACATCCAGAATTTGTTTGAAAAATTGCTGACGATCCTGCTTCCGATGAATTTCCGTGTACAGATTGCCATCCTGAATGAAGAGAATTCGTTTGCAATAGCTCGCACTGAATGCGTCATGGGTAACCATCATGATCGAGACTTGATGATTTTCGTTCAAATCTGTCATCGTTTCGAGCAAGCTTTTCGCATTCTTGGAATCGAGCGCACCTGTCGGCTCATCCGCCAAAAGAATGGCCGGCTCGTGTACCAGCGCACGTGCGGCTGCAGCCCGTTGCTTTTGCCCGCCGGAGACTTGAACCGGATATTTTGGCAAAATCTCTTCGATCCCCAATGTTTGGGCGACCTTTTTTACCTTGGCTGCAATCTCTTTGGAGGGAACCCCTTGAAGGGATAGTGGCAATGCAATATTCTCATAGATCGACAAGTTCTCTAGCAGGTTGAAATCTTGAAAAATGAATCCCAGCTTTTGCGATCGGAAGTCTGCCAGCTGGTTTTGTTTCATTTGGGTAATGTTCGTGCCGGCGATTTGGATGAAGCCGTTCGTGGGACGATCCAGTGTTGAAATAACGTTGAGCAAGGTTGTTTTTCCAGAGCCGGACGGACCCATGATTCCGACGAACTCCCCTTTATCAATGGTCAACGAAACGCCTTTTAGTGCATGGGATTGGTTTTCTCCCTTTTTCCCGTATATTTTCTGTACGTCTTTTACTTCCAGTACAGCTGTGCTCATATTCAGTCCTCCATTTCATTTCCTTGCATTCTGCTGTCATTCGTTGTTTCTCGTCGCTTCTAACTGTAACGAGTTTCCAAAGTTGGAGCTATTGATCTACCTTACAGTTTGCTTAAGGTTTTGTAAGATTGGAGGGAGTAGAGAACGCGTATGAGGGGCTGTAGGGGAGAAGAGGAAAACGGAGAAAACGCTCCAGGTTCGTAGGGCCACTCGCTTGGGGGTCATTCCTGGACGTCTGCGTGAAAAAAGCGAAACCGCGTCCAAAGTAGCCGTTTCATGAGGCTTCTCAGAGGTGGACGCTTAAAGGCGTGTTTCACTTTTTTCCACTCCGCCTGGGTGGTGTCCCTAAGACCTTCGCTTGTTTCTCCGTTTTCCTCTCACTAGCTGCTCGGTTTCTCGTTCATTACGAAAGAGTAAGGTATCAAGTTGGGAGCATGACTGTGGGAAAATAGTAAGTTGAACATGGGGGATTGAAACCTGAAAAACCCCCTCCAAGCAGAGTCGGGCCCGTCATTAACACGGGTTTCACACGATCTGCTCAAAAGGGGGGCTATTTGTTTTTTACATAATACTTATTTATTCGCCTTGTTTTCTTCGTGTCTATTGATCAGCATATCAAATAACAGCTTTTCAGGAATTGGAACGGTTCCCTTTGAAGTCTCGAAAGCGCGCATTTTTTTCTCAGTAGATACTTCCTCCCCCTTGTCGGCTGGCTTTGCATGTGAGCTGTTCGTTCCACCGCATGCTGTTAAACAAAGTGAGACCACAAATAGAATAGCGACTGATTCCGTTCCCGAACCGCAGTCCGAACAGCGCCGCACCATTTAGGGACGGCTCGAAAGTGGAAGTGCAGCTGATCCCCGAACAAGGTATTTTGTTGAAGCCGGCCGCCAAACATAAGCGCAAGTCCAATCGGGAGCTGCGCATGCTGTATCTGTCCAAGCGCGGCAAAAACACGCCGGAAATGTCGCAAGGCGAACTGATCGATGATTCTGTGGGGGATGAGATTAAATAATGGCGATTACAGGAAGCGTCGAACGAGGCAGCATTGTGTGGTGCAATCTTCATCCCACAGAAGGCCACGAGCAAAACGGCTATCGCGCCTCAATCGTAATATCAGATGGATTCATTGATCCGTCTCTGAACAAAATGGCGCTGACCGTTCCGGTAACGACACAAAGGATGGGCCATAGCTTTGAAATCCCGGTTCCCCCTGGAATCAAAACTCCGCATTCAAATTTACTACCTTCACACCTCCAATTTGCGGAACTGAAGGGCGTAGTCTTGATCAATAATGTGAGCTCGATCGATCTGGACAGGAGAGATGCGACCGTAATTGGCAAGGTTAATCCGGAATCTGAATTTTTCGAAGAAATCGTCGATAATGTAATGGGACTCATTGCATACCCTGAAGATGATGAGTGAACCGAAGATTAGACGAAAACCGTCAAGGGACAAACCCATGACGGTTTTCAACATCAGGAAGGACAAACAGTTGAGAAGGTGTTTGACTGGTTGGGTTTGTTATACCGAGGTATGTTCTACGATTTCTTGTAAGCGTTCTTTGATGCCGCCTGTACAGACGCCACCATGATAAGCAATCACAATCTCAATATCTACATCCAGCAGTTTGGCTACCGATTGCAGAGCTGCCTTTTTTTCTGGAGTAAATTCTGGATTAAACGGCATGACCACTCCGTCTTGAGCCGTGAGAGCATCACCCGCAATCAGCGTCTTGCTCGGGATATGGTACAAGGAAATATGATCCGGAGAATGGCCCGGTGTAAAAATGACCTGGATTCCGCCGCAATATGGGAGAATGTCCCCGTCCTGTAAAGCCCGATCCACTTTCACAGGGGGAGCGAGCGTACCGCTTTTGATCAATGGGGTTTGTCCGGCAAGATACGGTATGGCTGCCTCATGTGCGAGGACCTCTATGTTCCCGTCGGAAGCAGCGACCAGTTCAGGCAGACTGCCGATGTGATCCCGGTCTTGATGGGTAATGATGATTTTGTTCAGTTTTTCAAAAGGGATGCCTTCCTCGGCGAGCACTTTTTGAATCAATTCCAACTGCCCGGGGATACCCGTATCTACTAGGATGGCCTCACTTTCATCCCACAGCACTGCAGCATGAACGACAAACGGATTTCCTCCTGCATCCATCTCTAGCTTGATCGCTTTGATTCCTTCCCATGAAGTCACATCGGACACCTCCAGCATCTAACGTATCGATACCGTCACCTATTTCCTCAAAAACAGGCAAAATTCCTTTTACCAAACTCTTCAAGCGTAAGGTGCCCTATTTTCAGCAGAAGTCGCCTGAATAAAAAAATGGCCATCGAATCAACCGACGACCATTTTTCGGTAATTACTTTGCTTCTTTCTGCAGATACACTTCCTTACCCTCCACCATGGTAAGGACTACTTGAGCATCCTTGATTTGGGTAGCCGGGATGGTAAACAAGTTTTTGTCCAATACAACGATGTCTGCCTTCTTGCCTACCTCAATTGATCCTGTAATCTCATCCACATGATTGGCGTAAGCGCCGTCAATGGTAAAGCTCGCAATCATGTCTGCCAGTGTGGCCCGCTCTTCTGGATTGGCAATTTTGGCAGGATCGGTCTCACCTTC
Source organism: Brevibacillus sp. NRS-1366 (assembly GCF_050467985.1). Lineage (NCBI taxonomy): Bacteria > Bacillati > Bacillota > Bacilli > Caryophanales > Paenibacillaceae > Brevibacillus > Brevibacillus sp. NRS-1366. The sequence goes on from NZ_JBITPN010000003.1 coordinate 56,878, forward strand.
CTCGATCCGTGTAATCCCTTGTTGAATACCGTGCAACGGATTGAATTCCGGTGTCACGATATAATCAGAAGAAGAGGCTACATGTACGCCTTGATTCAAAAAGCTTTTCATCGGGTACTCGGTTTCGGCGCGTTCTTTTCCGAGGTAAGGCACTTCGATCTCATCATAGTAACCTTCTTCCTGCATAAACCAGAATGGCTGAACGATTCCGACAGCACCAAGCTTCTTGAAGCGCGTGATATCTTCTTTATTTACCAACTGCAGGTGAACGAGCGAGTGGCGGGCATCGTGCTTGCCATTTTGCTCTTCTGCATACTCCATTCCGTCCAAAGCAATACGAGTGGAGGCATCTCCGATCGAATGAACATGCAGCTGGAAGCCTGCTTTATCCGCCGCGGCTGCCGTCTTTTTGTATACGTCTGGTTTCCAAATCAATTCTCCATTGGTGTGTTTATGCTCATACGGTTTCTCCAAATACGCAGTTGCTCCCTCAATGACACCATCCATAAAGATTTTGACAGCGTTCACTTGGAATAACGGGTTATGATTGCGCTCTCTGATTTTCACGAATTCTGCTATTTGCTCAGGTCCGTTGTCCGGATTAGCCGTAATCGCATTGCGGAAACGAATGGTCAGTTTGTTTTCTTTTGCCAGCTCTTCATACGCCTCGAGTACATTCGGATAGCGCATCATATCCGGGTCACGCACGGTTGTTACCCCACGCTCTGCCGCTTTGTGCTGATACTCTTCAATCCCGGATTTATATTGCTGCATCGTATAACCGCCGATTTTTTTCAGGACGAGGTCCATTGCCTTTTCACGCAGTGTTCCAGATGGTTCTCCTGTTTTGGGATCGCGCTCAATAATTCCGCCCTCAGGGTTCTTCGTATCCTTGGTGATTCCAGCCAGATGCAATGCCGCTGAGTTTACCCACAGAGAATGACCATCGTCAGAGGTCAGGGCAATCGGAGTAGTGGCAGTAATTTTGTCCAGCACTTCTTTACGCGGTCCAATCCCTGGTGCTACTGGATTGCTCCAGCCCCGCCCCTGGAAAGATTTCTCCTCTGGGTGCTCACCTGCGAAAGTCTGGATGATTGCTACATACTCATCGATCGAGCTGGCATCAAACAAGTCGATGGAGTAGATCAATCCGGTCGTCTTGCTCGCGTGCGTATGGCTGTCGATAAAGCCTGGCAGCACCATTTCTCCTTTTAAATCTGTTACCTTGGTGTTTTTGCCTATGTACTTTTTGGCTCCCTCGTCACTGCCGACATAAACGATCTGGTCGCCGCGAATAGCCACAGCCTGCGCCCAGTTTCTGTTTCTGTCTACCGTGTACACGGCGCCGTTGGATAATACCAGGTCTGCTGCTACTGCTTGTCCAGGCGCTGGTCCCGCTGCCTGAGTTGTCCCTTGGGCAAACGCAGACAAAGGACTCATCAATGCAGTGACAAGTAAGGCACTGGTCCATTTTTTACCGAACAAAAAAATCCCCACCTATCTCATTCTCTAAGATGAAAAAAATACAACAGATTAGATTGTAGCATCGCAAATCTGAAAATTCCACAAAAGAGTCTGGGATCTCACAGCGAAAACACAGATTAAAATAGTTTGACTGTAAAACTATTTCGTTGTATACTCGATAATGTTTCATCTGGTTAATATTTAATTACATGTATTATTTATCAACAAAAATAAAAAGGAGATACGATAGCATGCCAAATAAACGCAGCTTAACGGATTTTGAAGAGCTGTATATTCACGTACAAAGAAAAGTGTCGGCACAGTGGCATAAACGTTTGGACCCGCTCGTATCGGGATCACAATCTTTGATTTTGCGCATCCTCGATGTGAACGGACCTCAAAAGGTATCTTCCATAGCGGAGCGACTGGGTATTACACCAGGAGCCGTAACCAGTCTTTCCGATAAATTAATCGCGGGCGGTTATGCAATCAGAAATCGTGATCATACCGATCGCAGAGTGGTTCAGCTGGAGATCACTGATCAGGGACGAGAGCTTTTGCTAAAGTATCAGGCCGAGCTGGGGCGCACCATCGAACAATTTTTTGTCGGACTGTCCGAGGAAGACATCCATCACTTGGTGCGCATCTATCAACAGGTGCTCAAAAATATTGACCAACGAAGAGAGGAGAACAAAGAATGACCAACCTTACGGAAAAGCGGAAAATTACCATCATGATTGCGATTATCACCTCGATGTTTTTTTCCGCAATCAACCAGACTATCATCGGGGTGGCAATGCCGCGCATCATTGCGAAGCTGGGAGGCATGGATTATTATTCGTGGGCCATTACGATCTATTTGCTGACTTCGACTGTCGCGTCAGTATTGGTGGGTAAGCTCTCCGATATTTACGGAAGAAAGCCATTTATCCTGGCAGGGATTGGATTGTTTAGTCTTGGCGCATTGTTATCCGGTTTTTCAACAGATATTTTTCAATTGATCAGCTATCGCGCAATTCAAGGTGCAGGCGCCGGGATCATCATGTCCACTGCCTTTACCGCCATGGGTGATTTGTATGAACCGCGTGAACGGGCCAAATGGACCGGGATTATGAGTGCGGTCTTCGGGGTATCCAGTGTGGCCGGACCTCTCTTGGGTGGGTACATTGTCGACCATCTGGATTGGCATTGGGTGTTCTGGATCTTCTTGCCGATCGGCGTGATCGCTTTCCTATTAATTTTGTTCAATTTCCCACAGGTTGAAAAAAGGAAAGGAGAAACAGTCGATTACTGGGGCTCCCTCTTTTTGACAACGACCATTGTTCCGATGCTGCTCGCCTTTTCGTGGGCGGGAGAGGGCGCGAACAAATATGCGTGGGGCTCATGGCAAATCATTGGGCTGCTTGCCATTACTGCAGTGTCCCTGCTCACCTTTATCTGGGTAGAAACCAAAGTAAAAACGCCAGTAATGCCGCTTGGCTTGTTTAAAAACAGCATCTTTACCGTGTCCAATCTGGTCGGATTCTTCCTCAATGCAGGAATGATGGGAGCGATCATTTACGTCCCATTCTTTGTCCAAGGGGTCAAAGGAATCTCTCCAACGATGGCCGGCTATGTAGCCATGCCGATGTCGATCGCGATGCTGGTTACCTCTGCCTTGTCGGGCCAGATCATCACCAAGACAGGCAAGTATAAAAAGATGGCCGTAGGTGGCTTGCTGGTGATGGCCCTCGGGATGGTACTGATGTATTTCATGGTTCCATCCACACCGATTTATTTGCTCGTGCTGTACATGATCATTCTCGGCTTGGGAATGGGAATTTCCATGCCAGTCTTCTCTTTGACCGTACAAAATGCGGTTACACCTCAGCAATTAGGTGTGGCAACGGCAACCTCGCAGCTCTTCCGTAACCTAGGCGGAACGATTGGGATTGCTGTCATGGGAAGCGTCATGAGCGCAAGCATGACTACAAAAATGACGCAACTGTCATCGGCGATCGGCCAAGGCGCAGCGTCTGTACCAACCGATCCTGCTCTAGCAGAAAAGCTGGCCCTCTTCTCCAATCCGCAGAACTTGTTGGATCAGCCAAAAATCGAAGCAGCGCTGGGTAGCTTGCCTCCAGAATCACAAGCCTTGTTTACGCACATGCTTGATATGATTCGGGAAGCGATGAGCTACGGTATCACGACCACCTTTTTGACAGGTGCCATCGTCGCAGGTTTTGCTGTTGTGATTGCGCTGTTCCTGAAAGAAATTCCATTGCGTTCGGGAAAAAAGGAAGCAGAGACTGAAGAGAGTAAAAAAGATGGTCAGTCTGATTGGAAGAGTACACAGGAGGCAGGAGCATAACCGATAGAAATAGGCGAAGGGGACTGCAATTGTGCAGCCCCCTTTTTTAATCACCGTTCAATGCGATTACGCGTCATACGCATTCAATGCATTCACGCTATGGGCAAGGGCTGAGCCCGCTTTGAGTGCAGTCGCTACAAAAATTGCTTCTGCCAGTTCCTCCAATGTCATGCCCAATTGCTTTGCTTTTTTTGTGTGAACCTCAATGCAGTAGGCGCAGCCTGTTACGTGCGCGACAGCTACCGCGATCAGTTCCTTTTCTTTTCTGCTGAGTAATCCGGCTTTCAGCGCTTCCCGATCAAAAGCATTGAACGCTTGAAAAGTGGATGGATCTATTTCTTGAAACTCCTTGAATCGGGCCAAATTGGATCTTTTGTAAAGCCCCTCATCCTCCGTTTTATCGTACGCATTCAAGGCGTTTAGCCCATGCGCCAAAGCAGAGCCGGCTTTGAGTGCTGTCGCTACCATGACGGCTTCCATGATTTCTTCCTTCGAGGCTTCTAATTTTCTCGCATCGGATACATGCAGCTCGATGCAATACGGACATCCAGTGACATGCGCAACTGCCACAGCGATCAATTCTTTCGTCTTTTTGGGGATGTTTCCCTCAGCCAAAGCCGCTTTGTTAAAGCCCATAAATGCCTGAAATGCATCTGGAGCCAGCTTCCCCAGCTCTGGCAATCGGCGAATATACGATTTTTGGTACAAGCTATCGTTTGGCATTAGATAAGCCTCCTCGTTACGATATTTTTTCTACAGGATTCCCTACCACGGTTACATTTTTTTGCGTAATGACACTTACAACAAGGCTCACCATAATATTGACGCCAAGTGCGATGAAGCCAATATTGATATCCTGAATCGCAGGCGGGAAGCTCGGGAACAACGAGCTCATACTGGCCCCCGTAATCGCCTGCCAGCCTACGATGATCACCCCGGCAATAATGCCTGCAGCAACCCCTTGTTTGGTCAGCGGATTCTTTTTCATGAAGTGACAAACGACCGCCGGAGCGAATTGGGTCACGAGGCCATACCCCATTAAAAAAAGCAACGTGATGGCTGCACCGCCACTGAAGGTATTGTATAGAGCGACAAGAGCAAATACGGGAACCATGTACCTCGCGACCATGCCAATTTGTTTATCTGTAGCGTCTGGTTTTACGACCTTGAATATATTTTTCGCAAACAGAGTTGCCGCTGACATCAAGATCAATGAGCCCGGAACAATAGCCGTTAACAGCCCCGCTGCACCTATGAATCCTACGATGACAGGATTAAAGGTTTGCGTCGAAATTTTAAACAGAGCTAAATCCACATTGCCCCCAGTGAGACCTGGGACCTGCAAGATGGCTGCGGCTCCTGAAAACAGGACGAACAAAATGAACAGGGCGTAGATAGGGAGCATAATCGCATTCTTTCTGAGCGCATTGCCGCTTTTTGCCGAATAAACGGCCACGAATGTGTGCGGCCACATATAGAAGCCAAGCGATGTCAGCATGATGCTTGAAATGTACCATGAAGCGCTGAAGCCTCTCTCAGGCAAGGATAAAAATCCTGGTTTCGCTGCTTCTATCGCTTCCCACATCGGCTGAATGCCACCATAATAATGAATCGGTAAATAAATGCCCAAGAAGAGGACGACTCCTAAAATGAGGATGTCTTTGATCACGGCTGTCCACGCCGAACCATGTATTCCTGAGATCATCACATACACGATCATCGCGACCGTTCCCAACCATATCGTTATTTTCGGATCAATCGCTCCATAAGAAGCCTCCGAAACGATAATCCCCAACCCTTTTAATTGAATGACCAAATACGGAATGAGAGCAATTAACCCGACAACCGCTACTAAAATCCCCAGCCCTTTGCTATTGTAAGCCTTGGTAAAAAAATCAGATTGGGATAAGAGCTGATGCTTTTTTCCATAACGCCATATTTTCGGTGTTAGCCAGTAGGCAATGATAAAGTTGAGCATGGTTATATTGAAAAATGCGGCTCCGCCCTTCCCGTAAATCCAGCCGCTTATTCCAAGGAAAGCATTGGTCGTATAAATTTCCCCTGCCATCAGCAAAAAGATAAAAATCGTGCCAAACCCGCGACCGCCTACGCTCCACTGCTCCAGGCTCATGTCTTTTCCTTTGCGCGCCATAATCCCGAGTATGAGGGAGAAAATCAAGAAAAAGGTGATGATTCCAATGGAAATGGCCATTATTCCACCTCCCCATGAGCATCCGGATTCAGTCGGTGAACCACCATCATGAGCGCGCTTCCGAGCAAGATCCATAAAACCATCCAGAACAGCAAAAACGGCAGTCCTAGCACATAGGGTTTTGCACTATCAATAAACACCACCCCTATCGGCATTCCAAAATAGGCGATTAGTGACAGTAAGTAACAAATTCCTTTACGCGTTATAAAATCTCTCCTCTTTACTTTTGGACTTTACGTATACCGAAGATTTTCTCTCTTTCACCTTTCGTGTGCTGCTTTTATTGACCGTATCCCAATTCTTTGAATAGCTCTTTCATGCTTTTTTGTTCTGGAGTAAAATCAATTTCGTTCTCGCTGCAAAGAAAATCGATCGTGTATTGAACAGTCGCCGCAACCCCCAGCTTTAAAACGTCTTCATCGAGATCAAAATGAGCATTGTGGTGTTCTGCTCCTGTTCCCTTCTCATGGTTTTCGATACCGACAAAGGCAAATACTCCTGGGAAATATTTTTGATAAAAGGCAAATGGTTCTGATGCCATCCACGCCGGGTACGGATAAAGCGCCTTTTTCCCCATTGATTTTTCAACGGCATCCGCAGCGATTACGGCACAGTCCGTTTGATTGTAAACCAGTAAATCGACGGCTTTGGGCTCTATCAAATACTGATACGTACATTGATGCAGGTCACATGTTTTTTCCAAAATTCGTTTGAATTCTTTCTCTGCCATCAACCCTTGCTCATATTGCAAATAGCGAACGGTACCGCTAAACTCCAGTGTATCGGGTATGACATTGGCGGCAGACCCTGCACGAATACTGCCGATGGAATATGTGACCGTTTTAAATGGATCTAGTGAAGTTAACCGCATGGCTTTTAGATGAGTGTAGAAATCAGTAAAGCAATCCAGCGGGGAGACGGCTAAATCGGGTCTTGAGCCATGTCCACTCTTCCCATGGATCTCGGCGTGAAAAGCAAAGCCGCTCGCCATTCTCGGCCCAGCATCGACTGACAGTTTACCTGCGGGTATATCCGATTTTAGATGGATGCCCCAAACCCCATCGGCACCGATCTCCAGCAGCCTGTTCACGATCGCATAGATGCCCCTCCCAATCTCTTCCCCTTGCTCAAAAGCCAAAATGACTTTTCCTTTTACCTTGTCTTTGTTTTGGGACAATATTTTCGCTGCACCTAGAAGCATGGCAGTGTGTCCATCATGACCACATGTATGTGCTGCTTGGTCATTTTGGGAGACGACGATTTTCTTTCCCTTTACATTCGTCTCCTCTTCCTGCATGGGAAGCGCATCCAGGTCGGCCCGTAAAATGATCGATTTCCCTGCTTGTTCTCCTTCAATGATGCCTATAATGCCGCCCTCCGGAACCATCTCATAAGGGATCCCCATTCTCTCCAATTCTTCGGCCACTACCTTCATGGTTCGTACTTCTTGCATGCTGATCTCAGGGTGCATATGCAAATCCCTACGCAGATGGATCACATATTCTTCTACTTGCTTCGCAGCTTCAAGGGCATCTAATACAAAATCTGCCGCTTTCATCGGGCGCACTCCTCCTTTGGAGAATTGAGGTGATTGACGTCTTCAAATTCTTTTACGATTCTCTCCAACGCTTCCGTGATGATAGGTCTTGGAGATGGGATGCAAATTCTTTGGTAAGGCAAACCTTCTTCGCCAAACATGCTCCCGTCTTCTAAGATCACATTCGCTTTGTGATAAATCCGCTCGTGTACGTCTTCCGGGGACAAGCCATAGCCGCTGAAGTCCATCCACATGACGTACGTTCCTTCTGAAATTCTCACCTTTACTTTTGGCATTCGCTCTGCCAAAAAGCTTTTCACATATGCCATGGTGTCGTCTATATATGCTTTTGCCTGTTCCAGCCACTCCTCTCCCTCCCGGTAAACAGCGATCAAGGCTGCGATGGTGAAGGGCGATGGCAAGTTCATGCCTATTTCTTGCTTGAATCTGTCTCTGTTCTCCGGGTTTGGAATGATTACATTCGTACAGTGAAGACCTGCTGTATTAAAGGTTTTGTTGATAGCTGTACATGTGATAATCTGCTTTGCATCGTCTACAGCTTTTGCGATTGGAACAAATGTTTGATCCTGTCTAATTAAGTCGCCGTGAATTTCATCTGCAATAATCAGGACTTTGTTTCTTGCACAAATGTCAGCCAACTTTTGCAGTTCTTCGCTCGTAAAAATTCTCCCGGTCGGATTATGCGGATTACATAGGATGAACATTTTGGTGCTCTCGTCTTTGGCTTTCGCCTCAAAATCTGCGAAGTCTATGGCATAATAGCCATTGCTGTCACAAGTAAGCGCATTGTTTACGACTCGTCTTCCATTTCCTTCGATCACTGATGTAAACGGCGGATACACAGGACGCTGGATGATGATTCCGTCACCCTGCTCTGTAAATGCTCTCACAGCTGCATGGAGTGCATGGACAGTTCCCGGACTGTATACAATCTCCTCCTTTTTGATCTCCCAATCATGCCGTTTTTTAAACCAATACAAGATGGCTTCATAATACTCATCAGGAAAAACGGAATATCCATAGATGCGATGATCCACTGTTTTATGCAAGGCATCTATTAATGGTTGCGGCACCGGCAAATCCATGTCTGCTGTAAAGAGAGGTATCGTTTCTTCATCGTACCTTTTTGTAAAGCCCATCTCTTTGATTAATGACTCGCCATCCCATTTCAATGAATAGGTGTTTCTGCGGTTTACGACTTCGTCAAAGTTGTACTTCACCCGCTCCTCTTCCTTTCTGTTTTTGGTTGGTACAATCACCAAGAATTGATAGCGCTTACACATCCGGAAGTTGAAATTAGTTTAGCACCTAAAACATTTACCGTCAATAATTTTTGAATATTATAAAAACAGTTCCAATCCCCGCTAGATCAGGGAAAAATGTTCACCTAGTGCTGGACTTCCAGTGGTAGATTTCGCTTCAACAGGATATGCTATAATACGAGTAATTGCTATCCGAAAACGATTGAAAGTCCTACATATAAGGTAAGCAGAAGAAAATCAAAAGGAGAAAAAATGACCAGAGAAGAAGTTTTTTTCGAGTTGATGGAAACAATCTACGAGCTTTCACGAAAAATAAGCTCGTATGAGAGCGTACCACGGAAATATGGTACCGAAGACGAGCTTTATATGGTGGAAGCACATACGATCAATCTCATTGGGAATAAAGTTCAAACCACAACTTCAGAACTCTCCAAACTTACAAACAAAACCAAAGGTGCCATCTCCCAGATGGTGGATAAGCTCATCAAGAAGGATCTGGTCGTCAAACAAAAGAACCCCCTCGATAACCGCGAAGTCATCATCGCGCTAACGGAAAAGGGAAAAACCGTTTATGAGTTCCACAGAGAGCTGGATAAAATGGAGTATGGCAGATTTCTCAGCAAACTGGACAAGTTTTCAACAGAAGACTTCCATACATACATCCAAATATCCTCTACGATTATTCAGGGTGCTAAGATTAGGTAGGGGAGTCTTATGCGCAGGCTGTAGTGGAGGAGAGGAAACCAGCCTTGGGTTTTCTCCAAGTTTCTTTTAAATCATTTCATGAAAAAACGCCAGTCACAACACAAAACATCGTGTTAGAGACTGGCTTTCCTTATTCATCAGATGAACTTGTTCAGATCAGCCTCGGCGGCAAGTATGACAGCGACTAGGTCTTTCCTGCGATTGTCCTGTCTTTTTCTGAAATAGAGGCTGCGCAGAAAATTTTTGCTGTTCACCCGGGCGATCACCTGACCACGGCTTCTTGGCCAGTCGTTGCATTGGGCCAGGTCGCTAATCCAGTTAGCAATCTCCTGCTCTGGAAGCAGGTCTTTGTCAATCATGGTGTCCACGATAGTGGCGATCCGTTCATCTTCTTCTTCGCTAAAAATGTGCTGCCCATTATGCAGCATCCCCACAATAGCAGCAAGCACATCCAGCTGCAATGCTGCATCGCTCTTACAGCACTGCACCAGCTCGTCTAAAGCATCCGCACCGTGGGCAGCACTGTGAGCCCAACCGCTTTCGGACAGATAACCGCGCAAATCCTTCTCTTCTTTATAATAGCGAAGCAGGGAATGCTTCAGGTGCAAGAAATCAGCGTGATCCAGAAAAGGCTGCTCTCGGTGGCGCCACATAATCAAAGCGATGGGCAGGACAGAGAACGTCCTCGTAAATACAGACTCGTCACCCTCGCTGCCGATCTGGTAGAACAAATGCTCCTCATCGGTCAGAACAGCCAAAAGACTGCGCAATTCCGCTTCCGTAAACCGGTTTTCTTCCCGAATCCATTGATAAAATGCCGGATAGATCAGATCATCCCGTAGTTCCGGCTGCGGATCGCCGATGTATTGCAGCATCAGAGTGACGAAATCCTGTAACTGCTCCCCTACACGAAGCTGATAATGCTCCTCTTCGATCCTTTGCAGGTCCTGTATGAATGTTGTCCGTGTATCGCTCACTTTTTCATCTCCTTCAGCATGATTGTAATCTCCTCTAGCACAATTTCCGGTTCATCGTGATGAATATAATGCCCGCTTTGCTCAGTAATCCTGACCTTGCTCGCCCATTACCCCCAACTATAAAACAAAATGGGGCTGTCCAGAAAGTCGGTTTTGACTGACTTCCTTGAGCCCCTTTTTTCAAAGATAAGCACAAAAAAATCGTCTCTTCTTGTAAAATGAAAGTTACCAC
>NZ_JBITPN010000004.1:0-79252 GCF_050467985.1 Brevibacillus sp. NRS-1366
TTTTCAAAGAGCATTTTTTGTCGAACGTTTTACATCTTATCACGTTCGTTATCTACGAGTCAAGAGTTTTTTTCAGTGAATCTTGTTTTCTTTTCTCGTATTTTGTCGTCGCTTGTTGGCGACAAGGAATAATCTATCACATCTAAAATAGAAATACAAGAGCTTTTTACTAGTTTTTTTAAAGATAATAGATTTAATAAAAAAAGAGCCCTTGATCAAGGAGCTCTCTACCTGTAACGATCCTCATTATTGCGCTGTGTAACCACCGTCAATGACGATGGCTTGGCCTGTAACGCCTTGCGCTTTTTTGCTTGCTAAAAACACGGCATAGTCTGCTACTTCCTGTACATTCAACAGGCGCTTTTGTGGAACCAGTGGATAAATGACCTCCTCCATTACCTTTTCCAGCGGGACATTTCTCGTCTTGGCCAAATCAGCCAATTGATTTTGGACAAGAGGCGTATCTACATATCCCGGGCAAATCGCATTGACCGTAATTCCGTGCGCCGCTCCCTCTAAAGCAGTTACCTTGGTCAGACCGATTACACCATGCTTGGCACTGTTGTAAGCAGCCTTGCCAGCAAACCCGATCAAACCGTTGATCGATGCCATATTTAAAATCCGGCCATGACCCTGCTGTTTCATAATCGGGAAGGCATGCTTGATCGCCACAAACGGAGCGGTAAGCATGATACTGATCATCTGCTCAAATTTTGCCGTAGGAAAATCTTCAATTGGTGAAACGTACTGCAGCCCTGCATTGTTCACCAGGATATCGAGTCTTCCAAAAATCTTGACAGCTTGCTCCACGCTTTCTTTGACTTGTTCTTCGTTTGTTACGTCGCATCCAAAGCTCACAACCTCATGTCCCTCGTTTTGCAGGCGCGTGGCCGCAGCATGAGCAGTATCCCGGTTGAGGTCCAGTATCATGACCTTGGCGCCTTCCTCAGCAAACGTCCGGGCAATTTCGAGCCCGATTCCACTAGCTGCTCCAGTAACTAACGCCACTTGTTGTTCCAGTAATCTCTTCATATTCCGATCTCCTCTCCTGCTGTCTACTCTCTATCTATTGAGCGGGTTATACAAAAATGGACACGGCAAAAGCCAAAATGAATACAGCCAACGTTTTTACAACGGTAATGGCAAAAATGTCTTTATACGACTGGCGATGCGTCAAGCCTGTGATGGCAAGGAGCGTGATGACCGCCCCGTTATGAGGAAGAGTATCCATTCCACCGGAAGCCATGGACGCGATCCGGTGCAAAAGCTCTGGGCTGATTCCAACAGCGCTAGCCATTTCGAGGTATTGTTTCCCCATTACCTCCAATGCTATAGAAAGACCTCCAGAAGCAGATCCCGTCACACCAGCCAATACGTTTACAGCAAGCGCCTCAGAAACAAGCGGATGATCACTTGCACCCAAAATCCATCCCTGAATCAATTTGAATCCTGGCAGCGTTTTGACAACGTTTCCAAAACCAACCTCAGAAGCCGTATTGAAGATGGCTAACAAAGCACCCATCGCTGCCGCGGTCAATCCGCTTGCCAGCTTTGTTTTTACTTGGCGAACATTAATGAGCAGAGCTGCAATGATCCCCAAACTCAATGAGATAATGAGTGCCCACGATGAAACGACGTTCTTTACTTTTTCGATCTTAAAGGATTCTTTGAGCATCGACGGATCGTACCAGGTTTCCACTGTCCAAATCCCTCGGCTAAATAAATAGTTGCCCAACAGCACGAGTGCCAATGGCAAAATGGCTACCCAGATATTCATATATGACTGGTTTTGCGCCAGCTCGGGCTCGTTCGTATGGCCTTCTCCGTAGCCTTCGCCGGCTGCCGCTGCTTGCTTACGCCTGCGTTCCAGCCAAAACATCCCGCCAATAAAGACCATGATGGCACCTATCATCCCCACTACCGGAGCAGCGTAAGCGTCTGTACCGAAATACGTAGTCGGAATGATGTTTTGAATCTGCGGAGTACCTGGAAGTGCATCCATCGTAAAAGTAAACGCACCAAGTGCAATGGTACCGGGAATCAAGCGTTTGGGAATGTTCGCTTCTCGAAAAATTGCGGCTGCAAACGGATAAACCGCAAATGCTACAACGAACAAAGATACGCCGCCATACGTCAAGATGGCACAAGCCAATACGACGGCCAGAATCGCGCGGTTGGAGCCCAGTGCTCTGACGATCGCATGGGCAATCGACGCGGCTGCTCCACTCAACTCCATGACTTTTCCGAAAATCGCACCCAATAAGAAGATAGGGAAAAATGATTTCACGTAATTGGCTGCATTGGTCATGAAAGTTTCCGTATAGCTCGGCAGTAAGGCAAGACCAGAGAGAACAACGGCCAGCAATGTGAAAATGGGAGCAAAAACGATAACAGGATAACCTCGGTAAGCAAAGAACATCAAAAGTCCAAGGGAAAGAATAATGGATAACACTTCAATGATCATTGGATTCTCCTTTCAATTTGCCCTCTGGATTCGAGAAAGGCATCATCGGTGTTTTTGATCGGCCCAAAAGGAAACCGCTTACATTTTCCTTAATAGCAGGTTCCGTGCCAAAGCCTTACCTTCTGCGGGAAACTCTGTCACCGCCTGGGTTTAGCTAGCGCTTCTCATATTGCCCTTCCTTCCACCCCATCTAAAATTCCAGAAATCCGGAAAAACAAGTCCATGGTTGTGGAATTCCGCTGTCGTATGTTCCATTCCATGCGCGAAGCCATTTCCAGAAGTGCGGAATCTAGCAAAAAATCCGAATGTTTGGCTTAACTACCAAGCATCCGGATTCGTCATTCCCTGTTATCCAGCTGGTACTTTTCCCATTTCTCATAGAAGCTTGATTTACTGATTCTAAGCAGCTTGGCCGCTTCCTGCTTGTTCCCCCCGGCTTCTCGCATCGCTTGCAGAATCGCTTCCCTTTCCGTATCCTCCAGCATTTCCTTCAATGAACGAACTGGGACGGCAGCAGTAGGGGCTAGAGTACCTTCTCGTGCCGGCAGCCAAATGTGCTCCTTTTTCAATACGTCGACTTCGATCAAATGAAGCGCGCGCTCCAGCACATTCCGAAGCTCACGTACATTGCCAGGCCAAGAGTAGCTTTTCAGCACGCCCCACACCTCATCGTCGATCGCCCTGACTGTTACTCCCGTAGACTCGACGAGCTGCCCCAGCAGATTGGAAACCAGTTCTGGTAAATCCTCCAGCCGCTCCCGCAACGGCGGAATCGACAGAGAGACTACGTTCAAGCGGTAGTAGAGGTCTGCACGGAACTTTCCTTCCTTGATGCTTGCGAGCATGTCCTGATTGGTCGAGGCAATGACACGTACGTCGATGGGTGTCGTTCGAACCGCGCCGACACGCTCCACTTCTTTTTCCTGGAGAACACGTAGCAGCTTGGCTTGCAGAGGAAGAGGCATGTCTCCAATTTCGTCTAACAAAATCGTTCCGTGATTCGCCAGTTCAAATTTACCCTTTTTCCCGCGACGAACCGCTCCCGTAAAAGCACCTTCTTCATATCCGAACAGCTCCGACTCCAAGAGCGAATCGGGGATTGCCGCACAGTTCACACGAATAAAGGGGCCCATTTTCCGCTTACTTTCGGCGTGAATAGCATGAGCGAACAGCTCCTTGCCTGTCCCGCTCTCACCTGTGATCAGTACGGTCGAATCACTCTTCGCTACTTTATGAGAAAAATACTTCAGCTCCTGCAGCTTTTGGCTATAGCCGACAATCTGGTCAAAATGGTAGGTCGCCCCCAGCCTTCGCCGCAATTCCTTTTTATAATACGACAATTCGTCCTTTAACTGATCGACCATAGCAGCCAAAGAAGCCAGCTCCTGAACGTCCTGAAACAGCACCGTCCCCAAAACGGCTATCACTTTCCCCTCGTCCATGATGGGGATGCGGTGGGCGATCATGCTTTGCCCTTTGATCCGCTGAATGTCGGCGATCTCTGCTACCCCGGCCTTTCCGACGATATGCATCCGCGTATTTTCAATAACGTCAGTCACTGGTTGCCCGATAACATCCCGTACATTGAGAAATTCGCGGTAGCTCCTGTTCAAGAGCAGAATTTTCCCGTCCGGGTCCGTTACAATCATCGGTTCGTGGGCATTTTCAAAGACGCCTTCGAGCAGCTTGCTAATCTGCTGGATATTCCAATCCAAAACGGCTCCCCCTCTTAGATTAACGTGGTTCCGCCAAGCACTACACTGGGGCTGTATTTGACTTGAACAGTGGATGCTTTCTCAGATAGGGCTAACGAGTTTTGCCAGTCGCTTCGGTGCTGTTCGCAAGTACCCTTCCAGCAAATAATCCTCGATTTCTCGCCAATCCGTAATATGTTTCGCGAGGATGGAGGTCCAGCCGTGTTGCCCGATATACGGCGTTTTGTAAAATCGTTCCTGCTGCAAAAGAGCTTCTTGTGTGAGTTTAAGCGTTTTGATGGACAGAGAGGGGCCCTCTGGCCCGCCCTCTCCCAACATCACGAATGGCTTGTCGTTGACCCGAAAAGACGTGTGACCAAAAGCATCTACCTGCTCTGTCACCTCTGGCAGAAGCATCGCAATTTTTCTCACAGAATCCTCCAGTGCAAGCCCTTCCTTTGATGAAATCCTATCGTGCCCCATCTAGCCGTTCCTCCTTTTTCCTACCCGAAATGATGATTATGATCCTACTTGTTCACTAGCTTGCGTTCTCTTTCCTTCTTGCATCCGATAGAGAGGCATAATGAAAAGAATACCGATGATAAACAAGGCAGCTGCAACCTCATAGATGGTCACCAGCGATAGATACTTTTTCAGTACCCCTGACACGCTCATCATAATTACCATGGAACCAGTGAATAGCGGCGTCAAGATTCCGTTTACGCGTCCAAGAAACGAGCTTTCTGTATGCTTGAGCAGCATCGTATTGATCCCGATCTGAATACAGGGCAATAGCAATCCCGCAATGAGTTGGGCCACAAGCGTCAACCAAAGATGCGTGGAGATTCCCAAAATGGCAAATGCGATAGCATTCCCAAGCAGCCCTGCTGCCAGCAGACTTTGAGGGGGCACCTTTTTAGCAAACCCCATGGTAACCCCTCCTCCTACAATCATTCCCACACCTTGAACCATCAGTAACCATTGTAGACTTTCTTTTGGCAATTCCAGACGTTCCGTGACAAGGAAAATACCGAGTGGCTGTATCAAGCCTAGTGCCAGACCCGCGACCATGAAACAAAAGCCAAGGAACGTAAGGACCCGGTTAGATAAGACATAGCGGACACCACTAGCCATCTCATCCAATAGGGCAGTTTCTTTCTTTTCCGTTTCCTCGACACGATCCGGTGGCAAAAGGAACAGGATACCTGCCGCTAGCAAGAACGCTACGGCCGTAATTACCATGGCGACCTCCATGCCCCATTGTTGAAACACAAACGTACCCATAATCGGACCTAGAACCATAAATACAGCGAATAACGTTTGATAAGCAGACATCCCTGCCTGAATTTGATCTGTAGGCACATGCAGTTTGAACAGTTTCATACCAGACGGCTGAGAAAACTGCGACAGAATAGCAGAAATCAGTGTTGCAAAAAAGATGGCTTTCCACGTTCCAAACACAAACGTCGCCAAGACAGCTACAACCGATAATGCACTTAATAGCTCACACCATACCATGGTCCGTTTCGGTCGCCAGCGATCCGCAAACGTACCCGCTAAAAATGAGAAGAGAAAAATCGGAGCATACTCCGCCACCGATATCATGGAAATAGCGAAGGGATCGCCGCCTGTGTGCTCCATTACGTAGAGCAAGATGGCAAAATTGCGTACCCATATCCCGATCTGTAACAGCAATCCTGAAAGCAGAATCGCCCGTACATACCGATTTTGAAAAACGTTAGACATATAAAAAGCCTCCTTATCCATTATTTTCTGGACAGGAGGCATCGCATACGAACACAAAAGATATAGAACCCTTACGCACGCGTGGGTACTACCATCTGTTTGCCAATATGCACATACTAATCCTATCCAGAAAAATGCATCGTCTTATCCGATTGCTTTTTAGGAAATAGGAATTAGTAGATCATTGGCTTGATGGTCACCCTTCCGTGTTAGAATGTTCCAAGAATACCATAAAGAGTCGCCCGCCACAAGAAAAAATCGTTGCAGCTTATCCATTACAACAGAGCGAGATGACAAGCCAAACATTTCCCAATTTTGGAATGGAATCAAAAACCGGGTAGATGCGTTGTTCGGCCCTACTTCCTAATGCAAATGGAAAAAGCTCTGCCTACGCACAGGCAAAATCTTTGCCTTATTTCTCTGATGGAAGAACTTCAAACAGATAGTACACGTAATCGGAAGAAACGCCCGCGTGCCCCAACTGCCTCAGCATAGCGGAGATATTCCCGCGATGGTAAGTGCCATGATTGATGACATGCTGTACGATATCGCTGTAACGAGCATGAATAGTCCCCATCTCAGGATGAGAGTAGGCCGAAGTCGCGTCCAAATCGATCTGCCGAAAAAAGTCTCTGAACTTCTTAGCTAACTCGCTGAACTTTTCCCTGAGCTCTTCCACATCTTTCCCTGCGGTCTCCCCTGAAAATTGTCCCACCACTTGTCCTACTTTTTCGTAGCTCTCGCCTTGCATCGCCAAAAGCCAGACATAGTCTGTCAATAACATATGGTGAAGTGTCTTGGTGATCGTAGGAAAAACACTAGGTACCTCCTGTTCGCATACCTCTTTCGGTACTTCCTGCAAACGCTGGAATACCTTTTCATTTGCCCAGAGGTGATAATCGTACAGGCGCAGTGCTTCATGTTTCATCATCGCTTCCTCCATTCCGGTTTGCCTGTGCTAACTACAGCATAATCCCGATTCCCTGACAAAATCGGTCAGTGAAGTCAGGACGACTGATAATAATGGAGCAAGTCTTTTGCAATCGCAGCTAATCGCTCTTTTACAAATACAGGCTCGATGACGGCAATGGATTTTCCAAAGGGCAGCAGAAAATGAGGAAGATGCGTGTGCGCAAGCTCCTCTTGTAGCCGGAAGTGAGCCTGATCAGCAGAACGCTCAACTAGTGCATGTCCAAGAAGCCAATGACCACAGAGGTCGTTAATAGCTTGCTGTTTCCCTTTGATAAAAATAGAAATAAGCTTTTCGTGCTTGTCTGTTTCAGGAAGGAGATTGGTCAGAAAAAATTGGCGGGCAGAAAATCCGGCAGGCCGTTGAAAGGTCGATTCTGTTCGACTGATGGATTGGATGCGGTCCGCACGGAAACTGCGAATCTCCCTGCGCAAATGGCAATATGCGATGACATACCATTTTACCCTCCAATGAACTAGGCCGTACGGATCGATATGGCGAGGCTGTACATCATTCTCATATTTTTTTCGGTATTCCATGGAAAGCGTATGTTCATTGGCAACAGATAGCTCCAATTCCTGCAGCACAGACTCCAATGCCGGGTCTGCAGGAGGCAGGATGACTTCGAATCCGATGCTGTGACGGTCAATTCTCTGCCGCTGCTCTTCGTTTGTATAGCGCTTTAGCTTGGAAATGGCTCTGGTCAAATCTGTTCCAAATGGATAGCCTGCTTCTTGGGCAAATGCGGCGGCATGAACAAGAGCTTTTTGTTCGCCCAGATCAAAAAATAAAGGGGCTTCATTAAAATGCTGAAGCAAGCTGTATCCACCGTTGTGTCCTGCATCCGAAATGATGGGGACTCCACTCGCACACAAGGCATCAATATAACGGTACACGGTACGGATGTTCATTTCCAATGCCTCTGCCAATTGCTTGGCGGTCATCTTTTTTCCGGTTTTTAACAACCATAAAATGGAGAGCATGTTATCAGCTTTGGACATCGTTCTTCCTTGCGCCCCTCGTCGTTTATTTTCTTTCTATTGTAACAATCTCCTATTCATTCTAACAATGGACTTCCTATGCATTTTCGCTACCGATAGGCAGGTAAATGGAACATCTCCGAAATCGTGGAAAAGGTGTATTTTTTCTCACTTAACACTTCAATTACATATGGCAATGCCTCCACACTGCCTTTGAGCGTCTCACCGGAACTTCCGGCACAATGCTGCAAAACCACAGAGCCTGGACTGACATGGCCAAGTATATTTCTCGCTACCTGCGGGCCACTCAGCCCCCTCCAGTCCCAACTATCCACATCCCACAGGACAATTTCGTAGCCCGCAGCACCCAACGTTCGAATTACATCCTCATTAACCGCTCCATAGGGGGGCCGTACCAGACGCGGTTTCAAACCGACAACGGCTTCTATCTGTTTGGTGGTTCGCTCCACTTGCTCCTGAACAGCCGACAGTGGGATTTTGGTAAAATACGGATGATCCCAGCTGTGATTGCCAATAATATGCCCTTCCTCTACCATTCTTACCAGCATGTTAGGGTTGTATTTCACCATCTGTCCCACGCACATAAAGGTAGCCTTAATCTGATAGTGGGCTAATACATCCAATACTCGTGGGGTCCACAAAAGATCCGGTCCATCGTCAAACGTGAGTGCCACTTCCTTCGGCTTTCGCCGGATAGGAGCTGCCGTATTCACGTAACTATATGTCTGTCTTTGCTCTTCCCGTTTCATTCAGTCGCCCCCTGATTTTTAATTCTCAGCGTTTTCTCACCCTCCGCTACATTATTCACACCCCAGTTGTATGCTCCAATGCTTTGAGAATATCTCCGTTACATTCATATATATCGATCACCAACTGCTATCGAACTCCCGAGGCATTCCAATAAAAAAAATTTTAGCAATTTCCTTTATGAATATAGTATAATAGTGATAATGATTTTCATTTTCGAACAATTTCCTGTTTGAGAAATTCTTGGATATATGCCGAAGGGAACTTTCACATAAAGACTTTGGAACGGGGAGGATTTCATGGACAAAGTATTGGAAGTCAAAGACCTGCACGTCTCCTTTGATACGTACGCAGGCGAAGTAAAAGCTGTACGCGGCGTCTCCTTTGATCTATATAAAGGAGAAACATTGGCAATCGTTGGGGAATCCGGCTCTGGCAAATCGGTTACCTCTCAATCACTCATGCGTCTCATTCCTTCCCCACCTGGACGAATCCCAAAAGGGCAAGTTCTATTCGAAGGAAGAGATTTGGTTACCTTGTCGGAAAAAGAGATGCAAGATGTCCGAGGTCGCGATATCTCCATGATCTTTCAGGATCCGATGACATCGCTCAACCCGACAATGACGATCGGCAACCAAATTATGGAGAGTTATATCAAACACCAAAAGCTGAATCGTTCTGAGGCTAGAACCAGAGCAATCGAACTGCTTGAAATGGTAGGAATTCCGTTTGCAAAAGAACGGATTGACCAATACCCGCACCAGTTTTCCGGTGGGATGCGTCAACGGATTGTCATTGCCATCGCACTGGCTTGCAATCCCAAAATCATCATTGCAGACGAACCGACCACTGCTTTGGATGTGTCGATTCAGGCTCAGATTTTGGAGCTGCTCAAGGAACTGCAAAAGAAAATGGGAACTTCCATCATCTTTATTACGCACGATTTGGGTGTCGTAGCCAATATGGCGGATCGTGTCGCTGTCATGTACGCGGGCAAGATTGTGGAGATCGGAAAAGTCGATGAAATCTTCTACGATCCGAAGCACCCGTATACATGGGGTTTACTCGGTTCGATGCCGAATTTGGATACCAGCGAGGAAGAACTCATGTCCATCCCTGGCTCTCCACCCGATATGTTCCGTCCGCCTGTCGGCGATGCCTTCGCTGCTCGTAATCCCTATGCGCTCAAAGTCGATTTGGAATATGAACCGCCGATGTTCAAAATCTCTGATACGCACTACGCCGCTACTTGGCTGCTGCATGAAATGGCGCCAGAAATCAAGCCTCCTGCATCCGCTATCAGAAAGAAGATTGCTTCATCTGAAGAGCATAAAGAAAAACTCGATGTACCTGCTGCCGACACGGCACTGGAGAATCGGGAAAAGCTTCTTGAAATCAAAGATTTGAAGCAGCATTTCGATCTAGGAAACGGACATACGTTAAAAGCAGTGGATGGCATCAGCTTTGATATCTATAAAGGTGAGATTTTTGGTCTTGTCGGTGAATCCGGTTGCGGGAAATCGACGACGGGCCGCACGATCCTCCGTCTGTATGAGGCAACTGGTGGAGAAGTGCTGTTTCACGGAAAAAGCGTGCATGGAAAAAAATCGCACGATGAAAAGAAATGGCTAAATCGCAAAATCCAGATGATTTTCCAAGACCCGTACTCCTCTCTGAATCCCCGGTTGACGGTAGCTGATATTATTGCCGAAGGATTGGATATCCACCGCCTCCATTCAAAGGAAGAACGGACGAACAAGGTGTACGAATTGCTCGAAACGGTCGGACTTAACCGTGAGCATGCCAGCCGTTACCCGCATGAATTCAGTGGCGGACAGCGTCAGCGTATCGGGATTGCGCGAGCTTTGGCAGTTGATCCCGAATTTATCATTGCCGACGAGCCCATTTCTGCGTTGGACGTGTCGATTCAGGCGCAAGTGATCAATTTGCTCAAGCGCCTGCAAAAAGAAAAAGGACTTACCTATTTGTTCATCGCCCATGATCTGTCGATGGTCAAGTACATTAGTGACCGCATCGGTGTTATGTATCGCGGACGTATTGTTGAACTGGCGGAAAGCAACCGCCTTTACCAAAATCCGATTCATCCGTACACCAAATCGCTCCTCTCCGCTATTCCCCTGCCAGACCCGGATTATGAACGCAACCGTAAACGCATCCTTTTCGACGGCCAGGATTATCTGCAAAACCAGGGCGAAGTACGCGTTCTGCGTGAGATTGAGCGCGGTCATTGGGTAGCGTGCACGCAAAAAGAATACGAAATGTATGGTGGAGTGTTGGTGTAAGTCTTCTCTTCACAGAAAAAGAGCCGGAGGAAATTTCCCCCTGGCTCTTTTTTCTTTTGCCTTTTCCTTCATGCTTTCATGCGCAAGAGGCGCATACTGTTTAAAATAACGATTAGGGCCGCTCCCGTGTCACTCAACACCGCAAGCCACAGTGTGAGCCAGCCCGGAAAAATCAGGACAAGCGCCACCAGCTTGATGATGATGGAGAACCAGATGTTTTGCTTAATGATTTGCAGTGCCCTGCGACTGATGGCAACCGTGTGCGGAAGCTTCTCCAGATTATCAGCCATCAGTACGATATCTGCTGTTTCCATCGCCGTATCCGTTCCTGCTCCCCCCATGGCTATCCCTAAGTCTGCGGTTGCCAATGCAGGCGCATCATTGATTCCGTCCCCGACCATCGCAACCACTTGGCCCTCCTGTTGGAGCGCCTTGATTGCTTCTACCTTGTCTTGTGGCATGAGTTCAGCAAAAAATCGGCTGACCCCGGCCTGTTTCGCTACTTTTTGGGCGGTACCGCTATTATCACCAGTCAGCATCACAATATCATTGATACCTGCCGCTTTGATCCTGCTGATGGCGCTTACGGTTATCTCCCTGATCGTATCTGCTACAGCGATTATGCCGATAATCATCCGGGATGTTCCCACGATGACCAGCGTGTTTCCCTCATTTTGCAGCGTTTGGATTTGCTCTTGATAATCCGCAAGGTCAAGGCCCAGCTCTACAAACAAAGCAGGCTTTCCAGCGTAGTACCTCTCACCGTTGATCGTAGCCTCTGCCCCTTTTCCTACGATGGCCTGAAAGTCTTCTCCAACCAGGGAAGCTACCTTTTTTGAATCGGCGTATTTGATAATCGCCTGCGCAATCGGATGACTGGAGCGATCCTCGATGGTTTTGGCAATCGCCAGCACCTCTGCCTCACTCCCTCGCACCTCAATCACATGCGCTACCTGCGGTTTGCCCTCGGTTAACGTGCCAGTTTTGTCAAAAGCAATCGCGCTAATGGCTCCTGCTCTCTCCAAAAAAGTACCGCCCTTGATGAGCACGCCATTTCTGGCCGCATTCCCAATCGCTGACACAATCGCGACCGGAGTAGAAATAACCAAAGCGCACGGGCAAGCAACCACTAAAAGCTCCAGCCCTTTGTAGAACCATTCACCCCATGTCCCCCAGGCAAAAAGCGGTGGAAAGACGATCACCAACAAGGCAAGTATCAGTACGATGGGCGTATAGATTGCTGCAAATTTATCAACAAAAGCTTGTGTAGGCGCTTTTTTCTCCTGCGCTTCCTCCACCAAATGAATGATCCTGGCAATCGCCGTATCCGGGGCGAGCTTGGTGACCTTGATTTCGAGCGACCCGTTTTCATTGACGCTTCCGGCAAAGACAGCATCTCCGGCAAGCTTATCCACAGGAATCGACTCACCTGTAATCGGGGCCTGATTGACACTGCCAGCACCATGGAGAATAGTCCCGTCCAACGGAATTTTTTCTCCTGGTTTGACCACGATCACTTCGCCGAGACCGATGTCCTCTACTGGCTTTCTTACAAACGTCTCTCCTTGCTTCACCCAAGCCTCGGGCGGTGCCAGGTCCATCAGGTTACGAATCGAATCCCGCGTCTTCTCGATTGATTTGGTTTGCAACAGATTGCCGATTGAAAACAGGAAAACAACCGTAGCTCCTTCCAGCCATTCGCCAATCAATGCCGCACCAATAGCAGCAACAGACATCAACACATTCATGTCGAGTGATCTGCTTTTTATCGCGTAAAAGGCACTGCGCGCCGGTTTGTAGCCCCCACAGATGATCGACAGTGCATACAGAATCGTAATCAGCAAAGAAGAAACGCTCACAACAGCAGAGCCGATCAATCCCAAGACCAAAAGCACACCTGAAATGATGGTGAGCCTCGCTGATACAAGGTCCGTCTGCGCTGCTTGTTTCTTCGTTCTTCTGGTCAGCGGCATAGCACTATAGCCTGCCTTGGCCACTTCGTTTACGATGGCCTCGTCCCCTAATCCCTCTTGTACGAGTTGCATTTTGCCGGTTGAGAAATTGACATTTACTTCTTTTACAGCAGGCAGTGATTTCATGTGCTTTTCCAATGATTTCGCACAAGAACTGCAGTCCATTCCATGAACCCTGTATACAACGGCCTTTGAGGAAAGCAGACTGACGCTATCCCCTGAGACGGCGACATTATCTAAAACAGGCTTGATTTTTCCCGAGTGCTCATGCCCTGTGCTACAATGATGATCACCGCAGCATCCATCGTTCTTCCGTTCATCTGACATCTGCAATCACCTATTTTCCAAGCTTCTATTTTACCCAGCTTTTGTTCATTCTATAACATTCAAACAAGTATTTAATTATTATATTATCCTACGCCTCTTGTTTGTTCAAGGACCGTTTGGAGTTTTTTACCTATTTCTTTTGAATGCTCTTAAGAAAACCTCTATCGAAGCCTGCTCATGGATGAGCGACCGCGTTTAGTGGAAGGTTATTCTTGCTGAATCAGGAAGCGGATGCGCGAGGTTTATACTTTCTGTTTCAGTAAGAAAACCTCTATCGAAGCCTGCTCATGGATGAGCGACCGCGTTTTAGCGGAATGTTTTCATGCGCTCCAGAATTCATAAGCGTAGCGCTTATAAATTCTTACACGTTGAAAAAAAAGAGACCCTCACTAAATGAGAGTCTCCATTCGAGATCATGCCTATTATTTTGCTAATGCGCTCGGACTGGTTTCCCAGCTCTGGCCACAATCCAAACAGACGCATTTGACCACTTTTCGCTTTTCTAGATACAAGCGGAAGGCGAACAAAACGCATGCACCTGTAAGTCCGAGGAACAGAAAGATTACGGGAGTTCCTTTCAGTGAAATGCCGATTACGGCAAGTACCGCGAGAACAAACACGTACACGATCGTATATAAACGGCGATTGATCATTTCGGTGAAATCAATTTTTGTAGAGCGGCACTTGGCGCATTTCTGCTGTACATTCATCGCTTTCTCTCCCTATTTGTTACTCTCGTGAAGCCGGGTCTAATCAAGTCCATCTTACACGAAAAGAGAAAGAGACACTACAACGTCATCAAAATGTCTTTTTTCCTTTCCACTTTTATTGGGAATGACTATAATAGTAGGACATTGTGCGTAAGCAAGAGGTGATTTCTGGTGTCTCCGAAACAGCGGGATGACGTCTGTGAAATTCAGTGTTTTGATGATGAAAAAGTAAACCGGTTAAAGCCGTACGCAACCGAGTCAGAAGGTGTGGCCAAAATCTTCAAGGCGCTGGCTGACGACACCCGTGCCAAAATTATTCACATCTTGTCTATGGAAGATGAGCTGTGTGTTTGCGACATAGCCGCCGTCATCGGCAGCTCGATCGCCAATACTTCCCACCATTTGCGATTGCTGCGCAATATGGGTCTCGCCAAGTTCCGTAAAGAGGGGAAGCTCGTATTCTACTCGCTGGATGATGACCACGTGCGCCATCTTATTTCTGCCGGGGTTGAGCACGCAAAGGAACAACGAACACCGATCCGAGCTACCTGATAGCTCGGTTTTTTCTTTCATCCCATTTTGCTGCTTCGCAGGCGAAGTGAATTCAACACCACCGAGACAGAGCTGAATGCCATAGCTACCCCTGCTAGCCACGGTTCCAAAAAGCCGAGCATGGTGGCTGGAATCGCAATCGTGTTATAGAAAAGAGCCCAAAACAGATTTTGTTTGATATTCTTCATCGCTTGTTGGCTTAATGTAAAAGCGTGCACGACTCCTTTTACATCTCCGTGCATGATTAAAATGTCAGCGGAATCCTTGGAGATATCTGCCCCTGTACCCAGTGCGATGCCGATATTGGAGGCCATCAGCGCGGGCGCATCGTTTACCCCATCACCGACCATCGCTACTTTTTTCCCTTTTTCTTGCAAGCCTCTGATCAATTCCGCTTTCTGTGACGGCAAAATCCCGGCATATACGCGCTCGATTCCTGCTTGTCTGGCAATACTCCGGGCAGTAAAAGGGTTGTCTCCGGTAATCATGAGGATTTCCTTGCCCAGTCTTTTCAGCCGCTGAACGGATGGCAGCGCATCCACTTTTACTATGTCGGACAAAACCAGATAGCCTGCCAACTTCGTGTCAATCGAAACAAGCGTGACCATCTTCCCTGAGGCCGCGTGTGCTTCTACTTTTCCCATGATGAAGGAGACGTCTATGTGATTGCCAACCAAAAACTTGGGAGAACCGATCAGGACGGAATGTCTCTCTACCGTTGCCTGAATTCCATATCCGGGATAGGACTGGAAAGCTGAAGCAGTCGGGATGCTGATTCCCTGATTTTTGACGTAGGCAACGACTGCCGCAGCCAACGGGTGCTCAGAAGTCATCTCTGCTCCCGCAACGAGCTGCAAGAATCTCTCTTTTCCCCAGCCCCGCGCTTCGACCTCCACAACCTCATGCTTACCTAGCGTCAACGTGCCTGTCTTGTCGAATATGACCGTATCTACCTTTTGCAGTGTCTCCAAATACTTACCCTGCTTGAATAAAATGCCAAGCTGCGCTGCACGTCCTGATA
The DNA here is from genome assembly GCF_050467985.1 of Brevibacillus sp. NRS-1366. NCBI lineage: Bacteria > Bacillati > Bacillota > Bacilli > Caryophanales > Paenibacillaceae > Brevibacillus > Brevibacillus sp. NRS-1366. The sequence continues at coordinate 15,509 of NZ_JBITPN010000004.1, forward strand.
CTACCAAAATAGACATGGGCGTGGCGAGTCCGAGTGCACATGGGCACGCAATGATGAGAACCGCAATCGCTTTTTCGAGTGATTCGCCAAATGCTTGCGCGGTAAAAAAATAATACCAGGCTGCAAAGGTAATCAAGGCTATCGTAATAATGATCGGGACAAAAACATCGGTAATTTCATCGGCCAGCCTTTGAATGGGCGCTTTTGAGAGCTGAGCTTCCTCCACCGTTTTAATCACTTGTGTCAATGCCGTATCGTTACCGACTTTCGTTGTCTGCACCTTTAGCCAACCGCTTTGATTTACCGTCGCTCCAATGACAGTGTGGCCGCTCCATTTTTCTACCGGAAGGCTTTCGCCTGTAAAAATCGATTGATCAATGCTTGCATGCCCTTCCAGGACGAGACCATCCGTCGGAATCCGTTCACCCGGTTTCACAATAAAAATATCCCCTACAACCAGCTCTTCCACGGGAACTTCGTATAAATCCTGATTGCGCAGGATGTTGGCTACCTTGGGCTGGAGCTGGTGGAGCTGCCTGATGGCATTTCTCGTCCGATCCTTGGCCATCGCCTCCAAATATTTGCCCAACAGTAAAAAGGTAAAAATGACCGCACACGATTCGTAGTAGAGGGTCAGACCGTGAAAAGGAAGTCCGATTGACGTGAAGGTCAGGTAATGGCTGTACAAAAAAGCAGCCGAGGTACTGAGTACGACGAGTACATCCATGTTGGCGGTCTTGCTGCGAAGTGCATTCCAGGCGCCTATATAAAAGGATTGTCCGATGAAAAGTTGGATGGGCAATGCGAGTCCAAACTGGAAAAAGGGGTTCAAAAACATTTCAGGTACCCAGATAAACTGTGTAAAAGAAAAGTGGGAAGCCATCGCCCAGAGCAGAGGCAGCGTGAGGATAGCAGATAGGATAAAGCGTTGCAGCAATATTGTTTTTTCCGAATGCGGTTCTTCGAGATTCAATGTAGCTTGGAAGCCCAATCTTTCAATCTTCTCTATGATTTCCTGATCATTGATTTGTGCACCGTCATAGGCAACGCGCGCTTTGTTCGTAGTCAAATTGACCTGAACCTCAATTACGCCGTCTGTCTTCTTCAATCGCTTCTCTATACGGTTGGCACAAGCAGCGCAGGTCATTCCCTTTACTTGATAAATTTGCACTGTCGTCATATATGAACGCCCCTTTATTTCCAAAACATGTCCCCCTTTAATCGTATGCGTGGCGACAAATTTATAGAAGAGGACGTATGAAATGCCGAATGCGTGAATACGATAAGGTGCTTGCAATCATGGAAGTAATGAAAAGATCCTAATATGTATCGTGAAAGTGGTGAGTGTCCTGAGAAAATCGGCTTCGGCGTTCGTGTTCGCAGTCTCGCTCTTTCCTCTCTTGCTGCTTCCTGCCTGCTCTGCGCAAGACCAACAAGCGCATTCTCACCACGAAGCATCTGCTCCCGCTGCTTCGATAGCCCCTACTCTCGTATTACAGGAACAATCTATTCTTCTCCAAGTCGAGCTTGAGCCTGCTCCCGCCAAGATTTTAAAAGAAAATCAACTGCGCATTATCGTACCAGCCGAATACGTCGACAAGCTGAAACAGGCAAACGTATCCATTGCCCTAACCATGCTAGATATGGACCATGGCGCTGTCTCCTTCCAGGCTGAAGAGTCCGAGGCTGGCCAGTATATCGCAAATGTCGTCCCGACCATGGTCGGAAATTGGCTGGCCACGATTACTTTTGAAATAGACGGGAAACCGGTGACGGCTACCTACGCCTTTGAAGCGGTTCCGTAAGCTTTTTACCATATCCACGGATTTACATGCGGGATCCAGCCATTGATGACCATTCCTCTCAGAATAGAGATTACACCAATAACGAGGGCGAGCGTATTGCCGATCAGCATTACTTTGGACCGCAGCGCTTTGGACAGGACAAACGAAAATACTCCAACCAAAACAAGCGCAGGAAGTGTACCCAATCCAAAAAACAGCAAGGTGCTCGCCCCTTGTAAGACACTTCCCGAGGCTGCTGCCCTCATGTGCATCGTATAAGTTAAGCCACAAGGCAAAAAGCCCAATAATAAACCGCTGACAAAGACTGGGATTACACCCGAACGCGTTTTCAAGAGTTGAAGCAGCTTTTGAATCGAGGGTAGCTCCAATGGGCTCCATTTGTCCAGCGGCAATGCGACCTTTTTTGCGATCCACAAAATAATAAACAGACCTCCGAGAATATTCGCGATGCCTTGTAAACCTACGATCGTCCCGGCCGCATTGACAAATGACCCGATAAATCCCATGAATGCACCGACTACCATGTAAGTCATGATTCTGCCCAAATTGTACGCCATGATCGTTTGCGCAAGCGACGCCCTAGACTGAAAGGTCATTGCCGACATGATTCCCCCACACATTCCCATGCAGTGAGGAGCGCTGAACAGCCCTGTCAAAAGGATCAGCAGGTAATCTTGGAGACTGGCACTCATCGAATTTGTCCCTCTTTCGTATGTCGAATCATCCCTTCTCCTAAGGTAATGGAGTCAGCGCGCTTTTATGACCTGGATCTGCATACGCAAAAGAACCCCCGAAGCCCGTCCTGCTCAGGGGGTACTCTCATGAATGGGAAGACTTACGGTTATCGTCGTTCCCTCTTTTTCTTTGCTTTGGAACTGGATGGTTCCACCAGCTACCTGTACAATTTTCCGCACGATGGACAGTCCCAATCCACTCCCCGTCGCTTCCCGGTTGCGAGACTTGTCTCCTTTGTAAAAACGGTCAAAAATATGCTGCAGCTCATCTTCGGATATCCCGATACCATTGTCCTGAATCGTCACCGCGATTTGCGTATCGACTTGGATCCCGATCGAAATCACTCCAGAGGGATGCGTAAACTTGATGCTGTTGGATATCAGGTTGATCCATACTTGATTCAGCAACTGTTTGTCACTAAAAATCAACGTTTCCGGCAAATCCAGCTCTACGGTTAGCCCCTTGCTTTGCCACTGATGCTCCAACATGAGCAGCACTTGCCGGATTTGCTCATCGAGACGATAGACCGTCGGTTCATACTGGCTCGTTTCTTTATCCAGGGAGGCGAGGGTAAGCAATTGCTTGCTCAATGAGGATAGGCGACGGCTCTCCTCCTCGATAATGGCTAAATATGCTTCCTGCTGCTCCCGAGTCGCACCCCCGCTTCTGATCGCTTGAGAAAACCCTTGGATCGAAGTAAGGGGAGATTGGATTTCGTGGGATACATTGGAGACGAATTCCTGACGCATCTGATCCAACTGCTTGAGCGATTGCGTCATTTGAGTGAAATTTACCGCCAAATCCCCGATTTCGTCACGCCGCAAAATGTCCAGCCTAATATCATAATCGCCCTCTGCGAGCTTTTTCGTAGCTTTTGTTAAGATCTGTATTGGTTTCACCAAATAGCGAGTAAAAACTAGGATCAATATCATGCTTAGTAAAAACATCGCCGCTAGCAGAAAGGCAAATAGAATATGAACCTCGCCAAACTGCTGCTCAATGTTCGGACGTACAAACAGCGCGTATCGCTTGCCATTTGCCGTGAGTGGCAGACCGATACTATTTTTAAGCGTATTCTCAAAAAATCCGGTCACGAACAAGCCGTGCTTTTCTTCTGTAATTCCTCGATAAATCTCACCGGACAACACCTTCTGTACAACTTCAGGCGCGACCTCAAGCTCACGAAATGGCGCCCCGAATTCGCTTTTCACTCCCTTTTCATCCACGAGATAGAGCTGGAAGTTCAGATTCGCGATGCGCATCATAAACCCTTGTATATCGAGCTGGGAATTATGCTCGTACAAGTCGATGATCTGCTGTCCGATCCGGGTAATTTTTTCTTCATTATACGCACGTAGATTGCGCTGATAATACTCATTCGCCAGCAAAAAACCGAGTGTCCCGCTGATGATGACGATGGCAATAAACGTGAGGACAAGTCGCACGTAAAGGGATTTCAAGAGCTTGTTACCTCCAGTTTGTAGCCCAAACCACGGACGGTAGAAATCACAAAGTCGTCCGTTTTGTCCGTAAATTTTTCCCGCAGTCGCTTGATGTGCACATCAATGGTCCGGCTCTCGCTCTCGTTATTGCTTCCCCACACCAGCTCAAGCAATTCGTCTCTTGTAAAGGTCCGGTCCGGAAAGCTGGCTAGCTGGACGAGCAGTTCAAACTCCTTGAGCGGAAGATGAATGACCTCGTCTCCGATCTTCACCACATGGCTCAGCCGATCAATTACGGTTTTGTTCATGACAATGACTTGTTTACTGACCATTTGGTAACGACGCAGCAAAGCCTTGATGCGATAGAGCAATTCCGTCGGTTCAAACGGCTTGGTGAGGTAATCATCTGTTCCCGCCCGAAATCCCTTTTCCTTGTCTCTCACCTCGCCTTTGGCGGTTAGCATGATGACAGGAATATCGTACGTCTCTCGTATTTGACGGCATAGCTCCAAACCGTTTTTTCCGGGCATCATGATATCTATGATCGCTAGATGAATGACTTCCTCTTCTAAAAGGAGGGCAGCCTTCTCTCCGTCAGAAGCCGCCACGATGTGATATCCCTCTTTGGTCAAATAAAATCGCAACAACTCGCGAATGTGCGGATCGTCATCCGCAATCAGCACGGTTACTCTCATTCGGATTCCTCCTTGTTACGCCAGTCTCAGGCTATATGTGTAACATACATTCCTGCATACATGATCATTCTCCTTTTTCATCCCGCGTACTGGCGGATTCGGTTATGAGATCAATATAGAGAGCCAATATGAACGGATGATGAACAAACCTTAACAAAATAAAGAGGGCGACGACAAAAAGCCACCGTCACATCACGTAACGATGGCTAAGCATACGATTTCTATCTATGGCAAGTTTGGTTTACACAATTGATTAAATGAGCATATTCGTTCCTTTTTCCGGGTCATAGACTATTCTGCTGCTCTCTAACCTTTTATTCGCTTACTCGCAAAACGTTTCCGTAAACCACTTGGCGGATGCATCGACTTCCATTCCGGTAAGCTGATGTCCGTATGATTCCCAGTGCAATGTAACCGAAGCGCCAGCCTCTGTCAGCAGTTGCTGCAATTCTTTCGATTCTTGCGGTGAGCAGATCGGGTCGTTCGTCCCCGCGCCGATAAATACGGGAACCTGCGACATGTCCGGCAACGGAATTCCCCGCCGTGGAACCATCGGGTGATACAAAATCGCTCCCCGTAATACATCGGGATAATGGAACAGGAGGCTGCCCGCAATATTAGCGCCATTGGAATAGCCGACAGCAATGATGTTGTCCCGCTCCAACTTGTATTCGACGGATGCCTGGTCCAAAAACTCGTTCAGCTCCTGTGTACGGATTACCAGATCTTCTTCGTCAAAAACACCTTCGGCCAGACGCCGAAAGAATCTTGGCATGCCATTTTCCAATACATTCCCCCGCACACTCAGGACAGAGGCACCCGGGTGGATGCGTGAAGCGAGTGGCAGCAAATCGTGCTCGTTTCCTCCTGTTCCATGAAGAAGCAGCAAGGTTGGTGCACCAGGATCGGTTCCTTTACGAAAAATGTGTTTCATTCCTTATCGCCCTCCAGCACACGTACGGTAATCGGCGTCAAGCCTTGTTCAATTTCGGCACGATGTGGCTCATACCACTCTGGCAGCATCAATTTTTCACCCAACGACTCGAATGGTTCATCCCGCTCAAAGCCTGGAGGATCAGTCGCAATTTCAAAGAGAATTTCGCCCGGCTCGCGGAAATAGATCGCGTGAAAATACTGCCGATCAATGATGTCGGTTGGCTGTAATCCCGACTGCGCCACGCGTTCCTGCCACTCGCGATGATCCTGATCGTCTTTGGCTCGCCATGCGATATGATGGACAGTACCCGCTCCACCTGCACCTCTGGCCATTGGGGCTGCATTGATGTCAATGACATTCCCCAAATCTCCGCTTGCTCGGAAGCGCACAAGCCCGTTTTCCTCGCCTACTTTTTGCAGTCCCATCAGCTTTTCTAGCACAGCCATCGTATGGTCTGGAACAACACTGTACAGAATGGCCCCTCCAAATCCTTTGATTGCTTTATCTGCTGGAACGCCGCCAAAAGTCCAATTGCTTGCAGGGCCACCCTCACGCTCTACGATCTCCAGCTGCAAACCGTCTTTGTCAGCAAACTGCAGATAGGTCTCATTGAAACGCTCCACCCGACGGTACGCTACGCCGAATTTATTCAACCGCTCTTCCCAAAATGGCATAGACCCGACCGGAACGAGGAAGGTCGTATAGCCCACCTGTCCACCACCCACACGTCCAGAACGAGCTGTCTCCCATGGAAAAAAGGTTATCGTAGTACCTGGACTGCCTACTTCATTGCCAAAATACAGATGATATACTTCTGGAGCGTCAAAGTTAATCGTCTTTTTAATGAGTCTGAGTCCCAGGATACCTGCATAGAAATCGACGTTATCCTGCGCACTTTTTACAAACGCCGTAATATGGTGAATGCCAGCTGTATGTTGTGTCATTTGAGTAACCTCCTGTTTAATTGATTCATTTGTTCTAAACCTGTTTTTTTCAAGCCTGGAACTTGTTGTAGCTGACAAATTCGCCGACCGGTTTGCGGTAGCCTCTCACTCGCTGACTGGACACGTCTTCTTTTCCGATGGCAATCATCATTACCGGCACATATTGATCAGGTATGTTCAGAATTTGGCGGATCGCTTCCGGATCAAATCCAATCATCGGACATGTATCCCACCCCTTTTCCTTGGCGGTAAGCATGAAGAGCATGGCGGACAAGCTCGCATTGCGGATTGCCTCGTCCCGTTTGAATGAATCTCCGCCTTCCTCGTAAAAGGCTTGCACAGAAGAAACCGTATGATCAAATTCCCGCTGATCCATCACACCTAAATGAAGCAGTCCCTCATGAATCGGTCCCACATTTTGATGAGCTTCTTTGTCACCCAAAACCAGAATGACCGCCGAGGCTGTTTTTACCTTATATTGTCTCTGTGCCGCTTCATATACTCGCTCTTTCGTTTCAGGATCTGTGACCACAACGTAGTGGGTATGCTGCAAATTAAATGCGGATGGCGCAAACTTGACGAGATTCAAGATCTCTTCCATTTCTGTGCGGGAAATCGGAACGTTCTCTACAAATTTATATATCTCAAATTTAAGATATATAAGAGAAAGACTATCTTAATGCCCATCTCCATTTGCGTTTGAAAAAACAACGGAACTTGGGGAAGGAAGATGGAAAGGCACAAGACTTTTTTGATTAATATCTCTAATTTAAGATAATTATAGGACTGATTTTTCCTTTTGTCAACCAAGCGAGCTAACTTTCTTCCTCATCGTCTTGTACTGATTTCTTTCGCATCCTGTAAAGTAGTTTACATATTTTTAACTTCAATTCACGTTATAGTATATCCATCAAATAGTCTAAATTTAATCACTTATCAATCTTTTATTCCGATTAATCAAACTTCCGTTACTATTTCATCCAAAAAAGGAGCATACGTACATGACATTTCCCAAACATCGTGAGTATTTTCCCATTCTAAAAGAACATATCCAGCTGTCCAGCTGCTCACAGAGTGCCATCAGTATTCAGGTCAAAGCTGCCATCGAGGAATACGTTACGGGCTGGCAGACGGAAGGCATGAATTGGGACAAATGGATGGAGCGAGTCGCGCTAGCCAAGGATTCCTTCGCCAAATTGATCAACGCTTCCCCTGATGAAATCGCCATTCTTTCATCGGTCTCGGATGCCACCTCTACAGTTGCCACGGCCCTCGATTTCTCTACCGAACGAAACAAGGTCGTCACAACAGAGCTAGACTTTCCCAGTATCGGTCATGTCTGGCTCGCCCAAAGAAAACGCGGGGCAAAAGTCTCATTCATTTCCGCTGTAGACCATGAGATTCCGCTTGAGGCGTACGAACAAAATGTTGATCAGCAAACTTTAGTGACGTCTATTGCTCCTGTCTCTTTTTACAACGGCTTCAAGCAGGACGTAAAGAAAATCGCTTCCATCGTGCATTCCCGCGGCTCCTATCTGTTTGTCGATGCTTACCAGGCAGCCGGAAGCATCCAGATCGACGTGAAGGACATGGACATCGATTTTCTTTCCACAGGGTCGCAAAAATTTATGCTGGGGACTCCTGGAATCGCTTTCTTGTACGTCCGAAAAGAGCTGACCGAGCAGCTTCAGCCTATTACTACCGGCTGGTTTGGACGTATCAATCCGTTTGCTTTTGACGGGCAAACACTCGATTTTGCCGAAGGGGCAAGAAGATTTGATACAGGTACCCCACCCATGATTAATGCTTATGTCGCCCACGCAGGCCTAGTGATGCTGAACGATTTGGGAGTAGACAAAATCGAGAGCTACCTTGAGCATCTGTCGTCTGTTGCTATTGAATACGCCCAGGAAAAGGAACTTCGCGTAGCCAGCCCACTGGACCTCAGCAAAAAAGCGGCCAATACCGCGATCCACATCGAGAATGCGTCCCATATGGAGCTGTTGCTGCGAGCTGAAGGTGTGATCGTATCCGCTCGTAATGATGTGATTCGCATCGCCCCTCACTTTTACAATACGGAGGCGGATATCCGGACGGCCTTGGATAAGATCGCCCACCTGCTCGTCACACGGTAAAAGGCGACAGGAAATTACTGCCCAGAAAAGGGAGGCATTCACTATGGCACACGTACTCATTTTCAAGAATGCTACACTCATTGACGGCATCGGCAGCACAGCCCAAAAAGATGCTTTGGTCATCGTAGAAAACGAGAGAATCACGTATGCGGGAATGTATGACGAAACACTCATACAGCAAGCGCGTGAGGCAGAAATCGTCGACCTCCATGGGATGACGCTGATGCCGGGCATGATTGATACGCACGTTCACCTGTGCATGGCAGGAGAAGCAAGCACCTTTACTGCGATGGTCATGGATACACCGGCATTTGCCGCCATCAAGGGCGTGGAACGAGCAAAGCGCTCACTTGCGGCTGGCTTCACCACTCTACGGACCATGGGTGAAAAAGGACATATTGATATCGCGATTAAAAAGGCAGTCGAAGAAGGCATCATTGTTGGGCCCAGAATTTTTGCCAGCGGAAAGGCATTGACGATTACGGGCGGTCATGGAGATATGTTTCCTCCGGGCGTGAATGTGGATGGCATCGGAGTCGTCCTAGACGGTGTCGACGAAGCCAGAAGAGCTGCCCGAGAGCAATTGAAGCTGGGAGCAGACAACATCAAGATGATGGCAACTGGCGGCGGAATGTCTCCCGGCCCAGGCACGGTAGCCCAATTGACGATCGACGAAATGAAAGCTGCCGTAGAAGAAGCAGTCAAATTCGAGAAAGTAACTGCCGCACACGCGATTGGCGTAGATGGGATTCACAATGCACTGAATGCTGGCGTCAGAACGATCGAGCACGGAACCTTCCTCGACGAAGCTGGAATTGAGCTTTTCCTCGAAAAAAAGGCGTATCTCGTTCCTACCCTAGCAGCCTTCAAGACGATCAAATACGGTAGAGCCGGCGGTGTCCCGGAGCATCACATCAAAAAAGTGGAGTACTATCAGACTGCGCACGAAGCCAATTTGCAAAAAGCGATTGCCGCAGGTGTGAAGATCGTTGCGGGTACAGATGCGGGAACTCCTTTTAATTACCACGGGGAAAATGCTTACGAGCTCGAGTGTCTGGTGAGAAATGGCTTGTCCGAAATGGATGCGATTAAAAGCGCCACCCAACTAGCAGCAGAAGCCCTGCAGCTAAGCGATTTGGGAGTGATTGCAGCCGGAAAAATAGCGGACCTCGTCGTCGTTGACGGGAATCCTCTCCACGATATTAGGCTGCTCCAGGAAAAGAGAAGAATCAAACAAGTCTATAAAGGAGGCCAGCTCGTTCACAACTCCCCTGTGACAGGCTGATTCTTTGAACATGAAAGCGACAGGAGGTTCATGGAAATGAGGATGTATTATTGGCTCGTATTGATCCCCTTCGTCGGGATGCTTGGCGGTGCTGTAGTTTTCAATCAGGTGACTCCGTATGTATTCGGCTTGCCTTTCCTGCTGTTCTGGATTCTTTTGTGGATTGTTCTCTCATCGCTAACCATGCTGGCCATCTATCAACTGGATAAGGGAAACGGACTGCTCGATAAGGAGGAAGATGCATCATGAATACCGCCCTTTTGATTATGCTTGGATTTCTCTTGTTGTGTCTCTATCTCGGGTTAATGGCAAGACGCGGAAAAGATATGAACATGGAACAGTGGGCCGTTGGCGGTCGGGGATTTGGCACCATCTTTGTCTTTCTCTTGCTCGCTGGCGAAATTTATACGACATCCACATTCCTCGGCACTAGCGGTTGGTCCTATTCCAAAGGCGGTCCGGCATTCTATATATTATGTACCTCTTCCTTAAGCTATTTGATTGGCTATTGGCTTCTTCCTCCGATTTGGAAGTATGCCAAGGAACACAAGCTCGTTTCCCAGTCTGACTTTTTTGCCACTAAATACAACAGCAAAGGCCTGGGTGTTCTCGTTGCGGTTGTCGGCGTGCTCGCTCTCATTCCATACCTGATTCTACAATTCAAAGGCTTAGGGATCATTGTCTCTGCAGCCTCGTATGGTTCTATCTCTCCATCGCTTGCGATTGTGTTCTCCGTGGTTGCCATAACGATCTATGTCAGCGTTTCCGGGATTCACGGCTCTGCCTGGACTGCTGTCATCAAAGACATTTTAATTTTTGGAATCGTTGTCTTCTTAGGGATTTATCTTCCTTATCATTATTATGGCGGAATTCAATCGATGTTTGAGGCAGTCAACGAAGCGAAGCCCAACTTTTTGCTCGTTCCTGAAACGGGGCTATCCTTCTCCTGGTTCATTTCCACAACCTTGTTGACTGTCATCGGCTTTAGCATGTGGCCCCATACCTTCGCCGCTTATTTTTCAGCGAAAAGCACCAACGTCTTCAAGAAAAATACGATCATCATGCCACTGTATACACTGATGCTGCCCTTTGTCCTTATCGTGGGATTCACAGCGATCCTGCAGGTGCCCGGACTCACCGGTTCTAATGGGGATTTGGCGCTACTCAAAATTTCAATCCAGACGTTTGATCCTTGGCTCGTTGGTCTGATCGGCGCTGCCGGATTGCTGACGGGCATTGTACCTGGCTCCCTGCTACTCATGGCCGCATCGACGGCTATCGCCAAAAACATTTACAAAGTAGCGTTTCCTGCCACCACAGATGTGCAGCTGAGCCGCGTGGCCAAAATGATCGTGCCGATTCTGGCACTCGTCTGCATGTTTTATGCGATCTTCAATAGCAGTACGATCATGACACTTCTTCTGATGGGCTATAACTTCGTGACCCAATTATTCCCGGCCTTGCTCGTAAGTCTTTTCAACAACAGATTCTTCACTAAGCAAGGTGCTGCAGCCGGAATGATTATCGGTGTAGCCACGGTCGTCTATATTACGCTGACAGGTCTGACTGTCGCTGAGCTGTTCCCTGGTCTTCCCCAAGCAATCCAGGAATTGAATATCGGCTTTATCGCCGTCTTCCTGAATACAGCAGCCTTGATCCTTGTGAGTATGCTAACACGCAAACAAGCAGTGAGTGCGACCAAGGTGGGATGGGAGAAAGGGGCTTAACATGAAAACGTACATTCAATCGGTCACACTGTATGACGGACGTGGCAACAAACAAGAGAGCATCAACCTTCTTTTCGACGAAACCGGCATTCTGGAAATCGGAACAGCGGATTACAGCAGTCATGCTGATCGAATCATCGATGGGAGAAGTCTCACAGCACTGCCTGGTTTGATTGACCTGCATGTTCATCTGACGATGGATGGCACCGCCGATTCCATGAGTAAAACCGTTGCCGACTCTGTAGGTGTAGCCGCCTATCGGGCACTAGTTCATGCCGAAAAACAGATTCAGGCGGGTGTCGTCACCGTAAGAAACTGCGGTTCCAAATACAATATTGATATCGAGCTGCGAAAAGCAATCTCTGAAGGCATCGTGAAAGGTCCGCGTATTTTCGCTTGCGGCCAGCCGATTACGATGACAGGCGGTCACTGCCACATGTTTGGAACGGAAGTCGACGGCGTAGAGGAAGTGCGGAAAGCGGCACGCTTGAAAATCAAGGAAGGCGCTGACTTTCTCAAACTGATGGCGACAGGCGGCGGACTAACGCCAGGAGTAAAAGCAGGTGCGTCACAACTGACAGAAGAAGAAATGGCGATCGCCTGCCAAGTAGCCAACGAAGCTGGCAAACGAACAGCCGCCCATGCCCAAGGCTGCGAGGGCATTAAAAATGCGATACGAGCAGGTGTCACCACAATTGAGCATGGTGTCGAACTGGATGATGAAGCCATCCAATTGATGAAAGAGAAAAGTACCTATCTCGTACCTACCCTGGCCGCTCCCTACCAAATTGTAAAAAACGGAACGGCCGCAGGCATTCCTGAATTTGCCGTCAGAAAAAACGAGGAAGCGATGGTGCCTCATCGGGCCAGCTTCCGCAAAGCGCATCAGGAAAACATCAAGATAGCCGCTGGCACTGACGCCGGGACACCCTTTAACCTGCACGGCGATTTTGCCACGGAGCTGGAACTCATGAAAGAAGAGGGAATGTCTGTGCTGGAAGTGATTCACGCCGCTACCTATATGGCTGCGGAAGCGCTTGGCATCGAAGACAAAACAGGCAGTTTAGAAGTAGGCAAGTGGGCCGACGTCGTCCTCATCGATGGCGACCCCCAAACCGACTTCTCTGCTTTCCGCCGTGTGATGCACGTATTTAAAAATGGAGAGAACCTCTTTAGCAAAGTGTAATACCCGTTAGAAGCACCGGTTGCCGGGAAGACTCCGGCAGCCTTTTTTCATTCAGAGCGCGCTACTCACCAATGATTTAGCGCCAATACCAATAAGCGGCGTATTCGGTCATGACTGAAGCATGGCCCATTTGCCTGAGCATAGCGGTCACATTGCCGCGATGGTACGTTCCGTGATTAACCACTTGCAATACCATTTCTGCGAGGCTGGTCTCCCGTACTCCCGCGTATGGATTATCGAGAACGATCCGCTTTTCCAAATCTTCTTCGTGGTCGAGAAAAGCTTGGAACCGTTCTGCCAGCTCGGTATACAGGCTCTCTATTTCTTCCACGGTTTTCGTCTCCAACTGTTTTTCCATTTCCCCCACATTGCTCACTGCCTCGCGCATATCCATGCCAGACATTATGCGAAGCCAGGCCTGATCTACGATATAAATATGAGCCATCACTTTTGCCACTGTCGGAAAAACACTCTGCACTTCCTGTGAGTAGACCTCTTGTGGAAGTTCCTTCAATCGTTTCAGCATCGTTTGATTGGCCCACGTATGGAAGTCGTACATCGTTTTTACATGGTTTGTCATCATAATAGCCCCCTTTTTCTTCCCCTAGTCAGTATAGGAAGTCATCGTTAGCTTTATGATAAGTCAGCTCCCCTGACAGTTACGGTCAGGGAAGCTTCTTTTTCCAGCCAATTTCTCATTTGCTCCAATTTAAACAACTGTTCAATATGGTACACGCCAGGCGAAAATCCTGTGCTGTAAAGCGATTTAGCTACCTCGGCAGCCACCTTAGCGGTCATTTTCGACTGATCTTTGCCATGCAGCAGACACTCCACCGTTGCCTCGTTATTTCCCGCTCTTCCCCGAGTCTCTATCTTGATGGCAAACCGGTCGTCACCTAGCTTCCACTTTTCAAACGCTTCGATGGCAGCCCGCCGAACGCCTGACTGCTTGAGCAAACCGCAAATTCCAATGGTACGAAGACCCGCGACCACCCGGGACATCCAATCCTGGTCAAAACACAGACGTGTGGATACCGTGGGCACACCAAGTGTACGCGCCAGCGTCTGCTGATCGGAAAACGGGAAACGATACGCTTTTTTACGCCCCAGCTCCGTGCCGAGATCGACGAGCTTGCCATCTGTAAAGCTCGCTGCGGTCTCGCGACGATGATTCTTTGTAACCTCAAAGCGGGTGCAGAGATTATCGACCGTCCACTCGATGGCTGCCCTGCCGTGCTTGTCTCCCAATCCCAGCATAATGGTTATCCCTATGTCGGTTACGTCGTCCAATAACTGCTGGGCTTCGCTCGCCAGCAGGTTCGTTAATCCGGGCGCCAGTCCAATGCTGAGCACCCCTGTCCCGACGCTCTCTCCACTCTCTCCCCACAGTTCTAATCGAGAAAGAAAGGCACCGTTCGCTGACACATCCATGTAATGCGTTCCGCTGCGAAGACATGCCTCCGCAAATGCCGTATCTGTTTGATCTAGGCACATCACCACCAGCTTGACACTCTCTAATAATAGATTGGCTTCGATTGGTTTGCTGATATCTAGCTGCAGTGGCAAGACATTCCCGTCTGTTTCCCGGCAAAAAGCTTCCGCCCGCATCCGATTTCGTCCCGCTGCATAAACCTTGCCTGGATAAGCTTCACCCAGTTCCTTGCAAATCGTAGCCCCTACATGACCGTATCCGCCAACAACAATGATTGTATCCTTCATGAAGATCCCTCGTCCTTTTCACTCTTAATGTAAACTCTGTCTTTTCGTTCGATTATGGTTTCTTTTCCACTCCACTCGTACGCTATACCCCCAGATCAACACGCTGGCCAGACAAACCCAGGCCCCAATTTCAAACACGGCTCGATAAGCTGCTGCTGTCGCCTCAAGTCCTCTGCTCGTACCGCCATTTATGACTCCCAGACCCAAGGCTGCGCCTACTACCATCCCTGCATTGCGTGTCAAAGCGATCATTCCCCCGATCGTTCCAGCATGCTCTGCTGGAACGTGCCGCATGACGTAGCTATTGTTTGGCGAAGCAATCAGTCCCATCCCTGCTCCCATCACAGCCAACACAGAAACGATTTCCATTAGCGACAACGATTCCAGATAGAGCGCTAGAATGAGTGAGCCAGTGCCCATGGCAAACAGTCCTGTAAGCATAATCGGTCTGGCCCGAAAACGATCAGATGCCCAGCCAGCAAGCGGGCCGGCAAACGCCAATAATAGCGGATAAGCGGTCATCATATACCCAACTGTCAGCGGCGATACACTTGCCATTCCTAGTAAGTAGAAAGGCAGGACAACCAAAACAAGATTGGCAAGCAGGAAGGCTGATAAGCTGATAAACAGCCCAGATGATACGGCCAGATTACGGAAGACAGCCAGTGGCAAAAACGGCTTAGCCTGCCCTGCTTCCCAGCTCACAAGCATCCATATGCTGACAGCTCCAATCCCATAGAATATGAGCATCCCTGCAGAACCCCATCCCCACTCGTTTCCATTAGAGATCGCAAAGATAACTGCGCTCACAACTACCATGAATAGCGCTGCACCAACGATATCAAGCGAGCCTGCCTGTTTCTTGTGACTGCGGGCAGGGATATAGCGAAATGCCAGCCCAGTCGCAACGATTGATACGGGAACGTGAATCAAAAACAGCCATTCCCAGCTAAACCAGACCGCAATAAAGCCTCCAGCAATCGGCCCAGTCATCCCGCCGAGCGCTACCGCCGTGCTCATAATTCCCATCGCTCTCCCTCGCATTTCCTTGGGGATATGAATCGTAATGAGCGCAATATTGGTCGCTTGGAACATGGCTGCTCCGACTGCTTGCACAATCCGCAGCGCCAACAGCATGGATATCGACGTGGAGCAAGCTACCAACATGGAGCTCACGGTAAAGAGTAAAAAACCAAAATTATGGAGCAAGCGATGACCATAGCGATCCCCCAGCTTACCCATGACAGGAAGCAAAGAAGCTATCACGAGCAAATAACCCGTCGTAATCCATTGCGCCATTTCTAGATCTGTTTGAAAAATTCGTGTCAATTGCGGCAAGGAGACATTCACAATCCCAGCTGTAAAGTGAGAAAGGAATGCGCCCAGACAGATCGCCGTCATCATGAAAAAGCGTTGTCGTTTCATCATGTCATCCACCTGCTACTCTCTGATGGCAAACCAAGCATCAACCAGGTAGGAACCAAAATAACGGGTGGGTTCCCTGAATCCTGCTTCTTCTAAAAGCGCCTGTACCACCGTTGCTGATACGGGATCAGACTCGTTGCCAATCGATGCCGCAAATCGCTCCCACTCCGGAATCCCGATGCCATTGTCTTGCATATGGCGTTTCCATGCGCTCATTTGCACAGAGAATGCCGCTGTATGTGGATCACCGCTGATGGCAGCCAGACAAAAAGGCGCTCCGGGCTTCAATCGTTTGGCGATCTCCTGAAGCAAGTCTTTTTTTAGTTGCAATCCTTTTAGAAAATGAAGAACAAGCAGGCAAGTGGCGGCATCGTAATTGTGCTCTTGTTCTTCGGGAAGGTCTTCGATCGTTCCTTCCACAAAAAAGCTCCGCTCAGTCAAATCGGCCGCTGCTGTCCGCCGCTTTGCCAATTCCAGCATCTGTGCAGAAGGATCAACACCCGTAAACCCCCAATTCGCATGTCTAGATCCCAGTGTAACGATCTCCTGACCGCCTCCTGCTCCGATTACCAAAATGCGTTTTGGAGCGTCTACTGTTAGCTGTGTGGCTATCAAGCGATCTGTCATCTCGTACAAATGAGTGTAGCCAGGAATTTTCAATGGAATCGTTTTCTCATATCGGATCACAATAGGGTCATTCCAGCTCAACGGGTATATCGTGTCTCTCATCCATATCTCTCCTCATCCTGAATAAGTTTTGTATCGACCGTCATCTGCTTCAGCCGAGCCTTCGCTGCTTCGGAAAAACGCGGCCTGCCTGTGTGATCTGTAGCCGTCGCAGACACTTCACCCATGATTTTCGCGGGTGACCCACCCAGAACAATGATGCGCGTACCTAACGCCAGCGCTTCTTCGCGATCGTGTGTGACACGCATGACGGTCGGTCTTTCTTTTTGCCATAGCCACAGAAAAAGCCGATGCATCTCATCGCGTGTCGCAGCATCCAGACTTTGAAACGGCTCATCCATAAAGAGCAGTTCCGGAAGAGAGACAAAGGCGCGAACAACGGCTACACGCTGTCTCATCCCGCCGCTGAGTTGATCAGGATAATCATGAAGGGACGAAGACAGCTCGGCTTCTTTTAATAGATGCAGCGCTCGGCGATGGACTGCTTCATCGTGTTTCTCCTCGATTACCCACTTCACGTTTTCAAGCACGGTTTTGGCAGGCAGCAATCTCGGTTCTTGAAAGACAAAGCCTATACGCCCTTCCTCGCTGCGGTGAATGGTCCCTGCTGTCGGCTTCCCCAAACCTGCAGCCATTCGAAGCAAGGTTGTTTTCCCGATACCCGAAGCAGTGTATTTCCGTACCACCCCTTCTAGACCCATGCCCAAAAGAGCAACGAGTAGCGTCCAGGCCATGACTTCCTCGGTTTTCAAATAGATTCTGGCCGTATTCATCGCAGCACCTATCCCCGTTTGTCCGCTAATTAATTCGGACATGACAATCGTCTTCCAGCCAGTCCCTATGTTGACTGTCAAAGCCGCAGACCAAAACGGGGCTAGGGCAGGCAGCACGATATCTCTCACTTGCTTGCTGCGGCTGACCCGAAAGACCTGCGCCATCTCCAACAGCTCATGAGGAACCTGCCTAATCCCCTGGATGGAGGTAAAGAAGAAGACCGGAAACAGGGCAACGGCCACGACAAATGTTTGTGCGCCTCCGTCTACGCCGAGCCACAGGATCGCAAGCAGCATCCAGGAAACCGGGGGTATCGCTTGCAGCAAAGCGACAACAGGTCTGACAAACAGGTAAACTCGTTCCTGAACTCCGGCCCACAGCCGAGCCCCGTTCCGAATAAAAAGGACAGTCCGAATCCGACAAACAGGCGTACAAAGGAAAGCCAGAGCGGCTCCCATAAAACTCCCTTTTCACCTAGCACGAGCAATGTCTGCCACAGTTTCCCGCGGTCCCGGCAAAATCACGGGAGGATAGAGTTGAGCCAGCCCTTCCCACAATGCAAGCAGAATGAGATAAGTGGAAGCCTTGTGCCAGTTGTTACGAACCGTAGTAAAAACCTGCATCCGGCAATGCTCCTCCAATAGAATCAGGCGAGAAATTCAGGAGGATTATGAAATAACGCTCCACTTCCAGCCTTGCTTCCTGCGCGTCTTTAAAAATCAGACCCATGTGCGGCATCGCCTGAGTCAGTGCAGCCTCGGCATACCGAAGGGCAAAGCTGCCAGTTTGACTGCTTCCTGTGGATTTCCGATCGTCTGTTGCAGTGCCAGGCGATAGTTGTTCTGAAAAACCGCCACCTCTTTTGGATGCGCTTTTGCCCATTCCCGATTGACGAACATACCCGTCTGCGGTAAATCCTCCCCGAACGTGTCTCGCCACGTTTTCTGATAATCAATGTCTTCGTTCACTTTTCCATTCAGCTTTACCCGCAACCCACTCAGTACAGGCTCAGGGAGAACAGCATGCTTGATCGTTCCCGCAGCCAATTGCTGCATCATATCGGGTAGCACTCCGTAAGATAGCTTGATCTTTCCTTCCAACCCTTCCTTGCAGCAAATAACGGGTCAAAATATCCGGTGGTCCGCTCTGTCCCAGAATATAGACGGTCTCATTTTCCAGCTTGGAAAGGTCACTCACGGCAGGATCAATCGAGATCAAATACATCGATCCCCAAGTATTGACGTTGAGCAGCTGCAGGGCAAGACCCTTGGCATACATGTTCGCCCCTACATTGATCGGTGCCGAAAAAAATGGGGCATCGTTCTTTTGAACACGTGCCAGCCATTGCTCAATCGTATCCCACGTCTCCACCTTGGTTAGTCCTGCTGCTGCTTCCTTTTGTTCCATGACCAGAGCGGGTATCAGCGAAGGGGCTTTTGGGCTGAGGATCGTAATCGTCTGAGCGACGCTGCCTGGTTGGTCTGTTGAATTCGTCTTCGTTTCCGCATTGTTTGTCGAGCAGCCCGTCAATACCGTAATAGCAAGAAGACTGCAGATGATTGTGCGAATGACATAGCGTCGTAGCGATAGCATTTTCTCTTTCCAACTCCTCACGTATCCTGTAAATTAAGAATAAGAATTATTCTCAATTATAGAGTTGAAGAACAAATGCGCCATCCCATAATTGTGGGATTCTTAGCTAACCACGAGCCTATTTAGGCATAGGAGATTACCAATGAATTCACAAATAGAAGCTGTCAAACGAAAAGTAATTACACTCGCTGAACGCTTTCCCTCGTCTCAGGAATATCGAGTCGCCCTTCTCGAGCAATTGCGTGGATTTGTCACCATTGATGCCGCCTGTTGTACGGCTGTGGACCCGCAGACCCTTTTGTCTACTGGGGCAGTTACGGAAGATGGCGTGGAGGTGATTCATCACCGTCTGTTCGAGAATGAATACTTGAGCGAGGATTTTAACCACTATAATCAATTAGCCAAATCGTCAAAGCCGATCGCTATTTTGAGTCAAGCAACCAATGGTGTGCTCGAACAAAGTGCACGCTATCGTAATGTCCTGCTCCCTGCCGGGTTTAAAGATGAGCTGCGCGCTGCCCTCAAATACGACGGAGCTTGCTGGGGGTATTTGACCCTGTTTCGAAAACAGGACCGTCCTTTTTTTAGTGAAGAAGAACGGGAATTAATCGCTGCTCTGGCTCCGCTGATTGCTTATCAGCTACGGAAAAACAGCCTGTCCTTGCCCGCAGATGACCATGCTTGGATGAAGGATGGCCCGGGGATCGTCGTTCTTTCCAATCAGCTCGAAATGATTTCTGCTAATGCCGTAGCACAGAAGTGGCTTGCCTTATTGCGCAAATGGGAGTCGATTGATAACAAGACACTGCCGAGGCCGATCCGAGCTGTCTGTTCCCGAGCGCTTTTCGAGCATGCCTCACCACTCCAGCAACCATCCATGGCAAAAGTATGTATCCGGATGCCCGACGGCCCTTATCTCACCATCCAAGCCAGTCCTATGCAGGGGGTAAGCGATACGCTCCATCTAGCCGTCTGGTTTGAACCTGCCAAGCCATCTGACATGCTCCCCCTCATATCCGAGGCCTACGGATTGTCTGAGCGTGAAAAGCAAATTTTGGAGGGAATTGTCAGAGGCTTCTCCACCAAAGAATTGGCAACCACGTATCACATTTCCGCCTATACGGTCCAAGATCATCTGAAATCCATTTTTGTAAAAACCGGGGTAACCAGTCGCCGAGAGCTGCTTTGGCAGTTGTTTTCTCGCTTTGGTGTACAGGTAGACGGCTAGCGGGGAAGATCGTTCACCATATCGTGTAAACCTCTTTCGCCACATCAGCTTTTCTCGTATATAATTGGTTATTGATATCCAGTGATTACCCCTACTGCCTGAAAAGCACACCTATAACGAATGAAGTACGGAGCTGGTTAAACAAAATGAATATCCTTGTAACAGGAGCAACAGGTTTTCTCGGAAAAAAACTATCACAAGATCTAGTAAACGAAGGTCATACACTATTCTTAGTCGTACGGAACGAAAAAAAGGCAAGCCAATTGTTGCATAGCTTTGCGGATATACATCGATCACGGGTACATGTCCTACTGGGCGACGTATCCAAAAAAAGCTTGGGCATTACTGGACACGCTGCGCAACAAATCCGCCAGAAAATAGATGCGATTTACCATATGGCCGCATACCTTTCTTTTGATCCCGATCCCATTTGATTCAAACGAGAGCTTGATCGAAGAGGAAAAAACCTTTAATGAATCTATGAGCGTATTTAAGGAATATTGGAGTCGAAACATCCATTTACCGACCGACAATACCCGGAAACTGCTACAAACAGTAAATAAAGACGAATTACATATGGACAAAGCCCTGCTCACCTCCATTATGAGGGGGTTTCAAAAGCCGCCTGTCCTCACTTAGCCTTAATGAAGGAACCAAAAAGCCTGATCACACAAAACGTCTGTGCGGTCAGGCTTTAGCTGTATTATTTTCTTGCGAAGCAGTTAGACCTGATAAATCTGGATCAGGTTCCCGCATGTATCATGAAATACAGCTTGTGTTACCTCTCCCATTTTAGTTGGCTCCATCGTAAAAACGACACCCAGCTTCGTCATTCTTTCATACTCTTTTTGGATGTCATCCACAGCAAAGGCTGTCGCGGGGATTCCTTGTTCAAAAATCGCTTTTTGATAGGCTGTGGAAGCCGGGTTTCCGTTTGGTTCTAGAAGCAGCTCGACCCCGTCTGGCTCTTCGGGAGAAACCACCGTCAGCCATTTGGCTCCTCCTATAGGCATGTCCATTTTGGTCACAAAGCCAAGGACTTCGGTATAAAACTTTTGCGCCTTGTCCTGGTCGTCTACAAACACACTCGTTAATTTAATTCTCATTCGATGCACCTTCCTTTCCGGTAAGTAAGCTGTTCTGGCGGTAAAAGTAAGGTCCGCACCATCCCGCCTCATGTGTCATCAGCGTCGCTTTCTCTTAAGCACTCCTTTTTATTATAACGAAATAGGTGCCATAGAAATAGTTATAGACTACGGAAAGCTCTACTAATCCAATTGGCCAGAAACAACATTCCCGCGGAACATGACTGCCTGACGCTTCGCACGCCGCGCTACCGCTTCTGCCGCCGAAGAGGCATGGACGAACACCATATCTGCTTCATCCCCGACATTCGGCCACATGCGGTTCCCCTCTTTATCTAGGGGTGTCTTGCCTCCGGTGATAAAGCCCAAGGCCTGTGACAGGGAGTACTCATCCTGCATGCGGAAGCGCTCTGCCAAGCACCCTGCCTTTTCCAGACTGTCCCCCCGACCAAATGGAGACCAGTGATCCGTGATACTATCGTCACCTAGAGATACCGAGACACCTTTGTCACGCAAAAGCGGAATTGGAATCGTCGCTCTGTTTACAGGTACAGTAGAGGTGATGGAAATGCCTAGTCCAGCCAGCATTTCAGCTACGTCTCCTGCCTCTTGCGTGCTGATGTCAGCCAATGCAAGCGCGTGGCTGATCGTTACACGTCCTTGCCAGCCTGCTTCCTCTGTCATTTTCGCCAAACGTTTGAAGGTGAAAATGCCCAAATGATCGGGGTCATGCAAATGAACGTCGATAGGTGCATCTGCTTCTACTGCCAGTTCAAATATCGTCGCAAGCGATTTTTCAATGTTTTGATCTACGGTTGCCGGATCCACACCGCCTACAAAAGTCGCCCCCATTTTCAGCGCTTGGCGGATATTTTCCACCTGATTGCTGCGCAGAAGACCTTGCTGCGGGAATGCGACTACTTCACATTGCAGCTTCCCTTTAAAGGTTTCCATCGCAGCCAGTGTGGCCTCCAGATTTTTCAATCCGATATAGGGATCGATGTTGCAATGCGTGCGAATTTGCGTCGAGCCTGCTGACAAGAGCAAATCCAGCATCTTTTCCGCACGTTCCTTCGCCGTTGGCAGCAGCTTCGGCATAAGCTGGCTTTCTTCTTCCAATCGTCCCAACAAATTTTTAACCGGCGTGACCGCTTTCCATGGCCCACCGTAGTAGGTTTTGTCGATGTGGATGTGCATATCACGAAAAGACGGCAATGCCAACAGACTACGAGCATCTCGTACAGGAAGCTCTGTCTGCGGTGCATCTCCGTAAGCAATTTGGGCAATACGCCCATCCTCTATGAATAAATGGGCAACCTCGGTATCAGTAGCGACCACTTTGTCATTTTCGGTGCGATAGCCGTTCTCCAGGCGGACATTCGTAATCCAATAGGTTGTAGACATTTATTTAGAACATCCTTTCTATCTGAAAATAAAATGTCGTTCGTGACATTTCCGTACCTAACCCTTTAACAGCCGTTCCTTATTCCACATGACCTGACGCCAACGTGCCTTTGAAGAAAACGGCATTCCGTTTTGCACGGCGCGCAACTGCTTCCGCTGTGCAGGTAGCATCCACGAGAATCAGGCTGGCCTCGTCGCCCGGTGCTGGCCACAATTGTGTGCCATTGGCATCCAGCGTCGTTTTGCCGCCTGTAACAAATCGCAAAGATTGGGACAAGGAGAGCTCGTCCAGCCAGCGTGAGCGCTCTGCCAGGCCCCACAAGCGTTCCAGCACATCTCCGTTTCCATAAGGCTGCCAAGAGTCAAATACACAATCGCAGCCAACAGCTACATTGACACCATTTTGATGCAAGAGCGGAACGGGCGGTATCACTCTGAAGTAGGGAACGCTTGTAATGATGGTAATACCCGCTTCACGCAGGATCGTCGCCATCTCTTCCGCCTCTGATACAGGAATATCCCCTAGGGCAAAGGCATGACTGATTGCCACTCGCCCCTGCAAGCCAGCATCAACGGTCATAGCCGCCAGCCGCTTCATCGTAAAAGTACCGAGGTGCCCTTGATCATGCAGATGCAGGTCAATACCGGCACTTGCCTCCACAGCCATGTCGACCATCTGATACAGCGATTCTTCGATATTCTCATCCACAGTCGCCGGGTCAACGCCGCCTACATGCGTAGCACCCTGACGCAATGCCTCGCGCACCAGCTCTTTGGAATTTGTACGCAGCAGACCGTGCTGTGGAAACGCAACGATTTCGTGGGTCAGTCTGTTTTCAAAGGTAGCGAGGGCTTGCTTTACCCCATCCAGAGTCGAAATGCCTACCTCCGGATAAATGTCTACGTGTGTCCGGATATGTGTGGAGCCATATGAAAGCAGAATCGCAAGGAAATTCTCCGCTCGTTCCTTTGTCGACAGGGTCAATCCGGGCAAGATGCGCTTTTCAATTTCACAACGCTCAATCACGTTAGCTGCCGGAATGACCGCTCGCCATTCTTCTCCCAGCAACGTTTTGTCCAGATGGACATGCTTCTCGACCAATGAAGGCACGGCGAGCAGCCCTTTTGCATCCTTCTGTTCAAGACCATCTGTTAAAGTTTCGCTCGCAGGGACAATCGACGCAAATGCTCCATCCTTGAGCAAAATATGAAACAAGGATGCCTCCGTTCCCGTAACGACACCGTTTTCCCTGCGATAGCCCGTCTCCAAACGAACATTGGTTAACCAAAAACCACCGCTCATCCATCATCCGTCCTCTCTTTGTCTCTCTTCCGACTCTATCTTATCTATTATCGAGGATATTCCCGCCATGCGTTTGCACAATCTTTACGACTATTTTCAGCATTTTGACTATTTGTCCAAATTGATTTTATTCATTACATTTTTCGGATAATTACTTGGTTGTTCATTCATCTACGAAGAACATGAAAAAAAGAATAAAACAGATAAAAACCGAATTATATCTTTGACAAAACCGAATAAAACGGAATAAAATGGAACTATCACCGGTGATAAATGTGAAAAGGAGGCGATTCTCATTGTTTTCTGATGAACGGCGGGACAAAATTTTAGATCTTCTCCAAAAAGACGGACGTGTACTGGCAAGAGATTTGGCTGATTTGTTTGATATGTCAATTGATTCCATTCGTCGAGATTTGACCATCATGGAGGAAAAAGGATTGCTAAAGCGCACCCATGGAGGTGCAATCCCTGTATCAAAGGTCAGAACCTCTCCCCTTCCTCCTGCATTACGCTATCAAGTGTCTTCACCACATCAACAGGCAATCGCCAAAATCGCTGCATCGTTCATTCAAGAAAAGGATACTGTTTTTATCGGAAGTGCAGGAATTCACTACTGTATGCTTCCGTTTCTACCAGACCTGCCCATTACCGTTGTCACCAACTCCATAAAAGTAGCCGATGCCCTAAAAGATCGAGAAACAATCGATGTGTATCTTGTCGGTGGCAAAGTAAAAAACTCCGGAAGCATCACAGATGCACTGGCAAACGAATTCCTCAGACAGTTCACATTAGACATCTGCTTTGTTACCGGAGGCGGAATCTCGAAAAATGGAGTAAGCACCTCTACACCCGAAGTCGCTTCACTCGGGCGAGTTGTAGCGGAAATCTCCAGAAGAACGATTTGTCTTGCTCCACATGAAAAGCTAGGAACGGATTTCTTTGTCAAAGAAGTGCCGATCACAGATATCGATCTACTGATTACAGACGATGAGGCGAGCATGGAGGCTATTGAGGAAATAGAGAGCAATGGCGTCCAAGTCGTCATCGCCAAAACAGAGGAAAATGAATAAGGAATAGATCCCTCCATTGCGCCGGATGATCTATTCCCTCTTTTTCTATCCCGTTGTTTTTCTCATGACCCATTCGATCGAATCAAAGTAATAATAGATAGAAGGCTTCGCTATCCCCACCTCCTTGGCAATCATTGTATAGGTAGTTTTGGCGATTCCATGTTTTGCAAACAAGGAATAACTCACATTTATAATGGAAGCAAGCGTTTCGTTACTTTTACTCACATTCCGACTTCCTTTCGCTTGGGATAAAGAAAGCGTAGCATTGCTCAATATGGTTTTCTACCTAACGTTAGGTGCAGAATTTATTAACTTTCTTGTACCAGACCAATGATTACATGCAAGGGCTTTTTTCCGGGAAGTGGACACCTGCTTTGTCGTCATTGGCGTCGGGATCTTGTCACCAAGAATATGGTGCTCGATCAAAAGAAGGCTGTCCCTCGTAAATGGAGGCAGCCTTTTGTACGCTTTCCGTTTCTCTCTCATTTTTTCCACACAGGGTCAGGAATCATAATGGACAATCGCGTTCCTTCCCCTTTTTTGCTCATGATCTCTAAATCCCCGTTTAGCTCTTTAATAATACTGTAAGCAACCATCGAGCCAAGCCCGGTTCCCTTCTCTTTTGTGGAATAGAAGGGATAGCCATATCGCTTGATCTCTTCCATGGTCATTCCCACTCCGGAATCAATGATGTCAATCACGACGTCTTTGCGTTCTCTTTTTAATGAGATGAGCAGCTCTCCTCCACCGGGCATCGCCTCTATACCGTTTTCCATAATATTGATCAAACAATCCTTGATCTTCTGTGGATCCGCTTCGATAGAGACGTATTGCTGCAAGTCGCACCGAATTTGAACGTGATTGTCCCTGGCTATCGGCGTCACGGCTTCGATCGCTTCGTCGATGAGGCTGTTTAGATCGATAGGCTCTTTTGATTTCACTTGTGATTTTGTAAGTTTTGCGTATTCGATTAATATGGACTCCGCATGCTGAAGCTGATTCATCATGATTTGTAGGTAATCTTTTCGTTTCTCTTCGGTTATCGGATGATCCATGAGGACCTGCGTAAACCCACGAACGGCCGTTAACGGATTTCGCATTTCATGAGCAAAGGAAGCCGATAATTCTCCGAGGATGAGCATCTTTTCTGTCCTGCGAACCTTCTCTTTTAATCTTCGTTTTTCCAACATTCCATCAATTAAATACAGAGAGAGGGCCATCGTAACGATATTCATGAAAAAATGAGTGGGGAAGAAATCAATGAACCTCGTATTCATTGACTGAGCAATGGTTTGTTCGTGCAAAGTTACAGCGATAAACAAAAAGAGGCTATAGATGATCATCAGGCCAATGCCTAGGATCTTCTTTTTGGTTTTAAACAAGGTAGGGGTAAAAAAGTACAAGGACCCTACGATCAAGCATAAAAGCAAATAGATCACGAGGGAGGAAATAAAACCGTCGCCTCCTAAAAAATAACGATAAGATAAGTACACCAAGCCCGTGAAAGCGATGCTTCGAATTCCGCCAAAGAGAAAACAAAGAAGGATCGGCACAAGTCGCAAATCGTAAATAAAACCGGAGTGAAGCTTGAAAGGAAATGTCATGCACAGTACAACCGCAGTGGTGGCAAGCAGAGCGATCAGCATTTCGTTCATGACTTCTTTATCCTCTCGCTCCAGCCAAAAAACCTGATAACTAAGAATGCACATCAAAATAAGGAGTGTATTTAGTAGCAGTGTCCCGACCCCATCAGCATTCCCCCATTTCTTTTTCTCTATTAATTACTCATTGTACGGCTGAATGAATTAAAAAAGAAAGAGATGGTAAGACTTTTTTTTGCTGGAAATGATCAGGATTAGCCCCTTTTTTAGTATAGGATACACTACCTCTATTATTGTGCTGTATAACCGCCATCTGTAAATAAGTTGATTCCTGTTACAAAAGAGGCTTCCTCACTCGCTAAGAAGAGACACGCATGGGCTACTTCCACTGGACGACCCATGCGTCCCATCGGGTGCTTGCTTACGCGCAGGAGCACCATCTCGTCAGACAAATCCCGAAGCAGAGGGGTTTCGATATAGCCGGGACATACCGCATTCACTCGAATACCCTGATTCGCATACGTGACGGCAATACTTCGAGTCAGATTAGATACCCCGCCTTTTGCTGCTGCATACGCTGTAATGTCCGGTTGTCCAACTTGTCCCAATATAGAGGAAATGTTGACAATCGCCCCAGATTGACGGGTCAGCATGTGCATGATTGCGTATTTATTCGATAAAAAAACCCCTGTTAAGTTAATATCGATCATTTTTTGCCAATCAGCCAGACTCGTTTCATGTGCGGGTGAAATCTGATCAATACCAGCATTTGCGATGAGAACATCTATTTTTCCAAAGCGTGTAACGGCTTCGTTCATCAAGTGTTTGACATCGTCTTCCTTAGCGACATCCGTATTTACATAGATCGCTTCTCCTCCCTGCCTTTCGATTTCGCAAACAACGTCTTTGGCCTCGTCTGAACAATCTCCAATGGCAATCATCGCCCCTTCTGAAGCAAACAGGAGAGCAACGGCCTTTCCAATTCCAGAAGCTCCGCCTGTAACTACAGCGACACGATCTTGTAAGCGTCCCACCATGTACACCTCTTTTGGACCAAGGTCTCTTTTTCATCGAGATAGGTTCTAAGCCCGTCCTCGCCTGGTTAAATCAATGTTTCTATCACGTGTCCCCAACCATTTTCTTCTGTCGCATAAAAATCCCCAATAATCAGGCCCCCGCCCAGTACCTCCACTGGTTGAAGCTCATCTAGCGGATCTGTCGGGAGCCCTTGTAAGCGAACAGTCGTCTTCCCAAGCTTCTCACTGATTAAATGAAAATCAGGTGATGTATCTCTGGAAATGACCTTCATGGAAGCGATCCCTCTGCCATCTGGCTTCGGCACGACATGCAAATTCAAATGCGGATACGTTTGCGGTTGGAAGAGATCTTGTATGGTGGTATGGAGATCACACTCGATATCAACAATGACCTTTCCTTTTCGAATGGCTTGCCCTCTCACTTTTCCATTCTCTTCTCGCAAGGAGATATCGGCATACTTCTTCGGATACCCCCACAAATCTCTACCGGCTGCAATGGCTGAATCATCGTTTTCATATTCGAACAGGTAGTACCCGCCATAGCGATCTTTATATTTCACGGGAATCACGATCGCACAATCCATAAAGGAAACTTTGTTGCAATTGCTAAAATCGCTCACGCTAACGATCAGTTTGTTGTCTACATACTCAAAGGGAGTGGGCTCTAAATATTTGCGAATGACAGATTCTTCTGCGCGACATAAAGCAAAAACGGAACGATATCCTTTGCACTCATACGGAACAAAAGGATCTGGAATCAACGGAGCTTGAATCGGAATATTGTTTCCATGCATTTTTCCATAGTGACTCATCATCTCAGGTCCTTTCCTATTTATTCATAATGCGGGTATTTGCATTGTCTGGGATCGCCTCACGTTTAGTAGCCGCCGTCCATTTGCTGACAACGAGGATCACAACCGTAGAGACAATCATGCCAGGTATGATTTCATAGAGATAAGCCGAATAAGGCGTGCTTTTCCAAATGACAACGGTTACAGTTCCGGAAATCATACCCCAGAACGCTCCCCACTTGGTAACCGCATTGGAGTAGAGCGCTAAAATCATCAGCGGTCCAAAACTAGCACCCAATCCAGCCCATGCGTATAACACTAGGGTAAATACTGCTTGTATATCTAAAAGAGCAAGTCCGGTAGCGAGGATGGATAAAATGATCATGGTCAATCGACTGATTGTAATAAGCTGTTTATTGGTATACTCGCGCTTTGATACACTTCGCAAAAGATCACTTGCAAGCGACTGCGTAGCCACCATCAGTTGGGAGGAAAACGTCGATTGAATCGCCGCAAATATGGCGCCCAAGACAACCCCGATGATAATTGGACTCATCGTCCCCATGACGAGCTGCGGGAAAACATACTCCGGATCCGTCAGGTTTGGAATCAGAATGCGTCCGATAAGACCGAGCAGATTGGAACCCATCATCACAATGATGACCCATATCATGGCAATAAAGGTGCCTTCGCGGATGCTCTTGTCATCTTTGGCAGAGAGAAACCGTTGAATAATATGCGGCTGACCCGGTTCGCCTAACCCAAACCCAACAAGGCCAATGATTATCCCGATCGCTGCAGCGCCAATTGATCCTCCAGCAGGTGTTAATAAGATCGGATCAATCTGCCCTAGCTGGGCAAAAAAGGATTCCCATCCCCCTAATTTGATAATCATATAGATGGGAAACGTGACCAGAACCATGATCATAATGAACCCTTGAATCACATCCGTCCAAACCACCGCACGATACCCGCCAAAGACGGTATACGCCAGAACAAAAAATGCACTAAATATCAGGCCCAGCTTATAATCAATTTCGATGATCGTGTGAAAAGCCTTTCCGGCTGCTGTCAATTGCGAGCCCATATAGGCGATAAAAAAAACGGCAATGATGACACTTGACGTAATTTTCAATAAATTAGAGCCGTAACGTTTTTCGAAAAAGTCCGGTATACTCAGGCAATTGTATTCCGTCCCCATTCTTCTCAGGCGCGGCGCTACGACAAACCAGTTAATAAAATAACCGACGACAAATCCAGGCAACATCCACATTGTCGAGATGCCGGCAACATACGAGTATCCGGCCGCCCCGATAAATATCCAGCCGCTCGTATCCGTCGCCCCTGCACTGATTGCAGTTGCTACCGGTCCGAAGCTGCGATCGCCCAAGTAATAGCCCTCTTCGCTTTTGGAAATATACCGTTCCGCGAACAAGCCAATGAGGAAAACGAGAACGAGATAAACAATAAATGTAGCGATCATTTCTCCAACTCCTCCCTCTTTTTAATCATGAGTAAAATCACCGCTGTGATGATTAAGGTAGAGACTGGAACAATCACATACAGAAACCAACCGACAAAAGGAAGAGAACTATTCATTCCTACACCCCCGCATCCTTCTTCATGAGTCACCATTCGTTTGACAGGTAGACCGTTCCCTTCAGCTCCTCCCTTCTTACTGGAGAAATAAGCAACAGTCATGCCAACACACAACCCTTGATTTCACAAAATGCAAAGGGAGATTATCACCACGATCACCCATTCATCTAGCAAAACATTTGGTAGTTACTCATTTTTGGGTAGAGTTTAATTTAATCTGGTAGATAAAAGGACGAAGGGTGTATTTGTCTATTTTATGGTTCATCGTCTGCTGCGGGATATCCAACTTCCGTGCAGCTCTTGATACATTTCCGTTAGCCTCCAGAAGTGCCTGTTTGATCATATCCACTTCTACTTCCTTCAGGGCGTCCTTTAGTGAGCCTTTGTGCTTGCAGCTATCAGCGGGAAAGGTGGAAGCCGTTATGGAGGAAACACCGAATAGTGCTCCCAGATTCATATCCTCTAATTGAATGATTTCTCCCTCCTGCATATTCATTGCCCTTTCAATCATATTTCGCAATTCACGGATGTTCCCGGGCCACGTGTACTCCATAAAAAAATTCATCGTATCCTGATTCACACCTAAAACCTTTTTATGAAAATGCTGGTTGTAGTACGCGATATAGTGATCCATAAGCAGAGGGATATCTTCCCGCCTGTTTCGCAAGGGAGGAAGCTCCAGATAGATGACATTGAGACGGTAGAATAAATCGGAGCGCATTTCGCCCGTTTGCAAAATCAACTTAGGATTCACATTGGTTGCCGCTACAATCCGAAAGTCGATATTAATCTCTTTTTGCCCCCCGACACGTCTCACTTTCTTTTCCTGAATCACCCGCAGCAGTTTGGCTTGCAGAGAAAGCGGCATCGAATTGATCTCATCCAAAAATAAAATCCCGCCATTGGCTAGCTCGAAAAGTCCGGGTCTGTTATCCGCTCCTGTGAATCCTCCTTTTTCAGTACCGAATAGTATGCCTTCTAATAACGTTTCTGGGATTGCCGCGCAGTTTTGGGCGATAAAAGGGGCGTTTTTCTTTGCAGAGGCGGTGTGGATGGATTGAGCAATCAGTTCTTTACCGGTTCCTGTTTCTCCATAAATCAAAACAGGCGAGAAGCTATCCGCAATCAAGGAAATTTTGTCCTTTAGCGCCTCAATTGCCCTGCTTTTCCCGATGATAGAATCAACTGTATACATGGAACTCGTCGTATCCTGCTTATTTTGGGGATCAATAGGGCGACCTTTGTTTTGATAAAACACGATTTTTTTCGAGAGTTCATCTATCGCTGAAATGTCCTCGAATACTTCAAAGGCTCCGGTCAATACACCATTTTCATAGAGAGGAAAAGTGGAGGTGAGCGTCGTTTTTCTTTCCCCGCGGTAGGTAACAAAGGTAAGGACCTTATTTCGAATGGGCTGACCTGTTGACAATACTTTCACAAAGAGACTATGCTCCTGCTTCAGATTCGGAAAGACTTGAAAAATGTTTTCGCCAATCACATTCTCGGGGTATATCCCAATGTTTTGAACGGCCTCATTCACATAGGTGACACGCAAATTCAAATCGACAACCAACACACCTTCGCGGATAACAGAAAAAATTTGCTCCCATTTTTTTGATTGCTCTCTCAAATCTTCCATGCTGTCTACCACCTCGTCTGTTGGCATGTGATCGATTCATAACCACATAATTATTAACATTATAAACATTTCATTACCACTATAAATAGGAGATGTACGGGACTATGGTCAGAGCCCACCAAAAATATCGGGCGAAAATAAACAAAGGCCCGTTCCGATAAGTAAAGATTACTTACGGAAGAGCCCCAAGCCTTTTCTTTATCTTTTATCTCGCTAATCTGCCGCCATCTACGCCATACGCACTTCCTGTGACAAAGGATGCCTGATCTGACGCCAGAAAGGAAACGACTTCAAAATGATAGCCACTTTATTTCGCAATTCCATGGTGGCTCACCCTATCCACTATTTTGCGACTGCTTGCACCTTGTCTTCGATGATTTTTCCATACGTCAGCGTAAAGTCACCTACGACGAAAACACCGCCGATTACTTCTACAGGCCCTAGCTCAGCGATAGGGTCAAAACTGGAATACTCCCAATTCACTTTGGCCGTACCCGTCTGGCGCGTATGGATGAGGGAATCCACAAACTCATTTAGAATGACCTGGTCCATATCCATTCCATACTTGTCCGCTCGCGGCATCCGTTTTACCTGCAGTCGCGGAAACAGATTCGGAGGATTTACTTCAACGTCCTCAAACGTTAGCGCAATATCGATGATGGTTTTTCCTTTGCGCGTAATTTTCCCCTGCGCAAATCCTTGCTCACGTTGGAATTCAACCTCTGCCAGTTTTTTGGGATATCCCCAAATCTCTCTACCTGCACAAAGAGCCTCGTCGGTATCGACATACTCATAGGCCATATATGCTCCAACAATGTCTTTATATTTACAAGGGATCACGATTCCGCCCTCTGAATAAGGATCGAGTCCCTCAATCACTTCGTTTTTCAGAACAAATATTTCGAAAATATCCGATACAAATTCAAAGTCCTTCGGCAAGAACCGCTCGATCGCCTCTCGGTTTCCCCTGCAGTAAACACTGATTTTCTCGTAATTCTTATAGTGATACGGAACCTGCGGATACAATGGCGCATAATCGGGTAGAATCGTATATTCTGGTTTTAGCATTCGAATGTCTCCTTTAACATGGATTTGCTTGTCATGAATTAAACTTTGCAAATCACATGCCAAAGGATTCATTCTACGTTTGACCGATTCATCTGTTGTAAGCGATAAAAATCACAAAAAGTAACAGTAATAGAATCGGTAGTTACTCATTTTCGGGAAATCTTTCCTCAGGAATATAGCCACCCGCCTCATAGGCGTTTTGATTCAACCGGAATTTGCACTTCTACATAGGTATCGCCAGCATGCTCGGGTGATTGAAGGTATATCTCCCTTCCAGGCTGATCCTTTTTTATTCGATATTGATTTCGTTCCAACCACATTGCCAAGTCAATGCAGGCCGTAGAAGGAACCGATGGCTCTACGCGATATAGCAGTGTTGCCATCATCGGCTCCTCAGGCAACATACGCACATTCAGCATGTCGGAAGAGAAGGTAACGTCCTGCTTAAGAGAATAGGCCACCTCCAAATCGAATTTTTCCTCATCTGCCGCAGACTCCTTCCACAAAACCATTTGAGGGAGCAGTCGTCTATTTTGTTTGCCAACGTATTGGCTCAAGGCATCGAACAGCTTCGGAATCTCTTCCACAAAACCATGAGCACAAAACGAGATGATTTTTTGTGCTTCCACACTTTTTATGACGACTTCCTGTTCCTTTTCTACCCTGCCTTCCCTTTCGATCAATAATAGTCGTTCTTTAATCCGCTTTAATCGTGTTTGCTCTACTTCAAGCAACTGCGTAATTTCCCTTTCTTTTAACCGAAACATTCCCTGGACTTGCTCAGTCGAAATATCTTCACGAAGTAACTGCTGAATTTGTTGCAGGGTAAATCCTAAGTCTTTATACATGAGGATTCGATTGAGAGTAAGCAATTGCTCCGCCGAATAAAAACGATAGCCCGTCTCTTTATCTGTATGTGCTGGCTTCAAAATGCCTATATGGTCATAAAATCGCAGTGTTTTTAAAGATACTCTGCTTAGCCGAGAAAAGTCACTGATTTTAAACATACGATAACCTCGCTCTGCGTTTTCTTGATTATAAACGATTGGAGCCACCGAAAGAGTCGTGCTCCTTTTTCAAAGCGTGCATCTTGACCCTCCCCTGTACTGGAGGGTTTATAGTTGGAAAAACACATGAAATACAAAGGGGAACTGCCATATGGATTATGAGATTTTTGAATTAGGAGATGTATTATTACAGTCTGGAGCGATACTCCCACAAGCATTTTTAGCTTATAAAACGTATGGAACACTCAATGCGAACAAGGATAATGTCATTATTTTTCCTACATCTTTCGGCGACCAGCATTACCAAAATGAATGGCTGATCGGGGCAAATAAGGCACTGAACCCGGAGAAATATTTCATCATCATCCCCAATATGCTGGGAAATGGACTATCTTCATCCCCTAGCAACACAGCAAGCCCATTTGAGAAAGCCAATTTTCCGAATGTCACGATCTTTGATAATGTTGCTCTTCAGCATCGGCTGATTACGGAGAGGTTTGGAATCAATCAAATTGCACTGGCAACGGGATGGTCTATGGGCGCTATCCAAGCGTTTCAATGGGGAGCGAGTTATCCAGACATGGTGGAACGTTTGGCCCCATTTGCAGGAACCGCGAAGACCTGGCCACATAACGCTGTCTTAATCGAAGGCATTAGAGCAGCATTGCAGGCTGATGCTGCGTGGAATAAAGGGGTGTATACAGCACCTCCCGAAGTAGGCCTTCGCACTTTGGGCCGGGTCTATGCGAGCTGGGGATTTTCACAAGCCTTTTACCGTGAAGAGCGCTTCAAAGAACTGGGGTATTCCTCCCTTTCTGATTTTATCTCACAGTTTTGGGAGGGGAGCTTCATTCATTCGGATGCCAACGATTTGCTGGCTATGATGTGGACATGGCAGCATTCCGACATTAGTAAGAATCCCATTTACGGGGGAGACTTTACCCTCGCTCTACATAGCATCAAAGCACGAACCGTTGTGATGCCAGTACGGACAGATTTGTATTTCACACCCGAAGACAGCGAATATGAGACGAAGCACATACCTAACGCCACTTTCCGCCCGATTGAATCTATTTGGGGGCACTTGGCTGGTTTTGGACTGAACCCTGCAGATACTGATTTTATTGATTGCACGCTGAAGGAGCTGTTGGAGAAGAACGAAACTCGTACGTAACGATTCCAGCAAAACTTGGTGCCGTCCCGGAAAACACCGGTTGAGGGGTAGCTCGGCAGCCTGCTTGCAGCATTGGGGAAAGAACATTCGCTTCCGTATTATTCCAAAGGAGATTTGCGGATGACCGCTACACTTGACTCTCTTACAATCAGCCTCGGCTCGAACTGCACGCGCTCATACGCCCCTGCCCCCTGCTCGCGAATTCGCTTCAGCAAAAGCTCAGTAGCCAGGCGCGCCACTTCATCCCCCATGATGGAAACCGAGCTGATTTGCGGCGTCGTGATCGTCGTCCATAAATTGTTGTCAATCCCCACGACTGCTACATCCTCCGGCACACGGACACCTAGCTCTTTGAACCGATTCACAATCCCGATCGCTACCATGTCATTAACTGCATAGATGGCGTCCGGCATATGCTTTAGACTGAAAAAATAATCAGCCGCACGCAAACCGGTTTCAAACGAAAAATCCTCACCAAAATAGACCAGAGACGGATCGACATGCGCTAGTGACCCTTCATAGGCAAAGTACCGCTCCTCAATCTTGTCCTTGGGCGCACCTGCGTAAGCGATCCGCGTGCGGCCGATTTTGATCAAATGCTCCATGACGAGACGGCCTTCCTGACGGGCCAGACTGACGACATCCGCTTTCACATGCTCCTCCATCTTTTTTCCATAGTTGATAATGGAGACCGGAACGCTTGCTTTATTAATCAAATCAACCAGTGTTTTCGGATAAGCGAGCGGCATGATAATCAGGCCGTCTACATGCAGCTTTTTGACATCCCGTACGGTCTCAAGCTCTGTTCGAGCATTGCCTGCGGTGTTGATTTGGACGACACGATAGCCATGCTGCTTGGCCGCTTGCTCCACTGACCAAGCGATTTCGGGAATAATGGCGTTGCGAATGTCCGGTACGGCCAGTGCGATTTGATACGTTTGGCGTACTTTCAAGCTTTGTGCAGAAGTATTCGGTGTAAAGCCCAGTTCCTCGATTACCTGCAAAATCAACGCTTTCGTCTTGGGACTGATTCCCGCGCTATCGTTAATGGCCCGCGATACCGTAGCGATTCCTACGCCCGCCCTCTTTGCTACATCTTCAATCGTTACTTTTTTCGTGACCATTGCAGAGCTGTCCTTTCTATAATCGGAATCGTTTTCTGTTTTTCCGAACTAAAATCCGTTTTCTCCTGTTATTATAACATACCTCCATACAGTGGAAACGAACAGAACAGCAAGCACAGCAGCTACTGTACAAATGCTGTAAGACCTCTGAATAGCTTGTATGACTGCACGAGAATGACTTCGCATCTCCTGTTTTTCTACTCTTCTCACTCATAAATCAATTTGACAATATGTCAAACTTATGACATATTAATAATCGGAAACGTTTCCTATTTTTCTTGCTGAATTCACTATATAATCTCAAGCCTAACAAGGAGATGGCAGATATGAAAGCATTGCGTTGGCATGGTTTGAAGGACCTCCGTTTGGAAACGATTACGGAACCTCAAGCGCTCAAAGGAAAAGTAAAAATCAGAGTCGAATGGTGCGGTATTTGCGGCAGTGACTTGCACGAATATGTAGCCGGCCCGATTTTCATCCCGGAGGGTACCGCTCATCCGCTTACAGGCGAAAAAGCTCCTATCGTGATGGGGCATGAATTTTCCGGACAAGTTGTGGAAATCGGTGAAGGTGTGACATCGATCAAGGTTGGCGATCGTGTTGTCGTAGAACCGGTTTTCGCATGCGGAACATGCGCTGCGTGCAAACAGGGCAAATACAATCTTTGTGAAAAAATGGGCTTCCTCGGTCTCGCAGGCGGTGGCGGTGGCTTCTCTGAATACGTGGCTGCTGATGAGCATATGGTCCATAAAATCCCGGACAGCATCTCTTATGAGCAAGGGGCTCTCGTTGAACCTTCCGCAGTAGCGCTTTATGCTGTTCGTTCGAGCCAGTTGAAAGTCGGCGACAAAGCAGTCGTATTCGGTGCCGGCCCAATCGGTTTGCTCGTCATCGAAGCATTGAAAGCTTCCGGTGCAGCTGAGATTTATGCGGTCGAGTTGTCGCCAGAACGCAAGCGTAAAGCCGAGGAGCTGGGCGCCATCGTCATCGATCCGAAAGAATATGATGTGGTTTCTGAAATTCACAAGCGGACAAACGGCGGTGCCGATATCGCCTTTGAAGTGACCGGTGTCCCACCTGTCCTCACCCAAGCGATCGAATCAACCAAAATCGCCGGACAAATCATGATCGTCAGCATCTTCGAAAGAGAAGCGCCGATCAGACCGAACCATATCGTCATGAAGGAACGCACCATGACAGGCATCATTGGGTACCGCGATGTGTTCCCTGCTGTCATCAGTCTGATGGAAAAAGGATTCTTCCCTGCCGACAAGCTGGTGACCCAACGAATCAAACTCGACGAAATCGTAGAGCGAGGATTTGAAGCATTGCTGAAAGAGAAAAATCAGGTAAAAATTCTCGTTAGTCCAAAACAATAAGCGAACAAGAATTTCCTCAAACTTCTTCGTACGAAGCGCATCAGCTTTCTACCATAGCATGAGCTGATGCGTTTTTTCATGGCCTTATACAATTGTTCTAAAACTAGCCATCTATTTTCGCTCCTCATTTCCGAAAGCATGATCGCAATAAAAAAAGGTGCGACTTGACACAATAGAGTTCATAGAGACATTATAGACCTATTAAGTCTTTGACGAAGTAAGGGTCCTCAAAATCAATGTAGATGAACAGACTGATGTCGCCAACCATTTTGGAATCATGAGCCTTCCAAACGATTTTATTTAAAAATGGGGAACCGATCGACAAACTCATTGGCGCTGTCAGTATCGCTGAGTTGAAACGCTTCGTATCCGATAAAACGGCTTAACGAGCAGAAAAGCCGCCAGGTACCTCGGACCAGGCGGCTTCATTTGATCGGGCTTTCCCACCTACCTCATGTCTCCAAGCTCCAACACAATTGGACAGTGATCACTCCCCAGCACATGCGCATCAATCCCCGCTCCAAGCAGCGATGAAGCAAGCCTTTCAGAAGCCAGGAAATAATCAATTCGCCAACCAATATTGCGCTCTCTCACTTTCGGCATATACGACCACCACGTATAAGCATCTGTCTGATCCGGATAAAAATGCCGATACGTATCAACAAACCCCGCTGAAAGCAGCCGTGTCATCTTCTCACGCTCTTCTGGAGTAAAGCCAGAATTGTTGCGGTTGGACTTGGCATTTTTTAGATCAATCTCTTGATGAGCGACATTCATATCCCCACAAACAATCACTGGCTTTTGTGCATCTAGCTGCTCCAAAAACGTACGAAACCGCTCTTCCCATTCCAGCCGATAATCCAATCGCGATAAATCACGCTTGGCATTTGGCGTGTATACCGTTACCAAATAGAAATCATGAAACTCCAAGGTGATGACCCGACCTTCAGGCTCATGATCTTCTTCCAACCCATAACGTACAGATAACGGTTCCATTTTTGTAAATACAGCGGTTCCGGAATAGCCCTTTTTCTCTGCGTAGTTCCAATATTGATAGTAATCCTCGCCGATCCCTACCTGAATTTGCCCTTCTTGCAGCTTTGTCTCTTGCATACAGAAAATATCTGCATTCGTCTTTGTGAAGTATTCGTAAAAGCCTTTATTCACGCAAGCGCGGAGTCCATTTACATTCCAAGAAATTATCTTCATTTTCACAAGTCTCCTTGTAACCATTCGTTCCATCATACGTAAAATCATATCATAAGAAAAACCACCGTCCCCAATCTTTTTCATCATGATTGAGGACGGTGGTTTCATTGCTTCTAGTATAAGCTTGCCGCAGATATTGCTTTTCAATAATACGGAGAAATCATGATGTAAACAATCACACCTGTAGCGCTGACATACAGCCACATTGGCATCGTCCAGCGGGCAATCTTTTTGTGTTTTTCCACTTGCATGTTTAACCCACGGGCAGTCGTGATCAGGGCAAACGGAACGATAATCGCTGACAGCAGAATATGTGTAAGCAAGATAAAGTAATAGATGGGCCGCAGTATCCCCTCTCCGCCGTAGGAGGTGCTCGGTGCCAGAGAATGATAGATGACATAGGAAATCAAAAAGACAGCAGTTGTTGAGAAGGCTGCAAAAATATATCTGCGATGAAACTGAATATTTTTATACTTGATGATCGAGACAAGCGCGGCAACCAGAAACACAAATGTAAAACTGTTCATCACAGCGTTCAAAAACGGCAAAAATGTAAGATCGAGATGACTGAAATCGTTATTCTTCGGCATAAAGTACATGATCGCAATGAGCGTGTTGATCGCTATGCTTAAAATGACGATAACAGGCGTATAGTTTCGTTGTCTCATGCAGGCTACTCCTCTTTTCCTCAGTTCATTAATGAGTATACCCGTGATCCCTACAAACCAGCAAGACCGATAGCATATCCGTCACACAATGATTGCATTTGCTTTAACAGCCATTTCGTATGAACTTAGACTACAAAAAAGACCAACAGATGTTGGTCTTAGTCATTACTTGTTTTCATCATTAGTATGAGCAGAGTCCACTGGAACAGCTTTGCTCACGCCAAAAGCGTAGAAACTAATCACAACAATACCCAGAAAAACAATTCCTGCAATCAAAGAGATGCGTGTGTCATCATTAAGCCACATACCGACTAACACCATCAGTAAAAAGGCAATCGTTACATAGTTTGTCACTGGTGCAAAAGGCATTTTGAATGGATGCTTGTCCATTTCGGCCCCTTTTGCTTTTCTGAATTTGATTTGGCTAATCAGAATCACAAACCACGGCACCATTCCTGGAAGGACGCTTGCACTGTACACATACACAAAGAGATTTTCTGGAGCAATGTAGCTTAAGATAACGCCAATGCCCAGACCCACAAGCACGCCAATTGTCCCCAGCAGCGGCACACCATTATGAGACAGCTTCGTGAATATTTTAGGTGCTTGTCCATTCACGCCCAACGTATAAAGCATACGTCCCGCACTATAAATCCCGCTATTACACCCAGACATTGCAGCGGTAATGACGACAAAGTTAATGAGCCCTGCTGCTGCTGTAATACCAATTTTCGCAAAAGTGGCAACAAACGGGCTACCGATTGCTTGTAATTGATCCCATGGGTAAACGGTTACAATAACAAAAATCGCGCCAATATAGAAAATCAAAATACGCCAAATAATACTTTGAATGGCATTCGTTAATGTTTTTTTAGGATCCTTTGCCTCACCTGCTGTGATCCCAATAAGCTCGACACCTTGATAAGCCCCGATGACTAATGATAGAGCAAAGAAAAATCCTGTCCAGCCACCGGTAAAGAATCCCCCATGCTCCCAAAGGTTAGATAATCCAATTGCATTTCCTCCGTTGCCAAATCCAAAGAAAATCAGACCCAAACCTGCAATAATCATCAATACAATGGTTACGATTTTTATCATGGCAAACCAAAACTCAAATTCACCAAATGATTTCACAGAAAATAAGTTCGCTGCACCGAGAATCACCATCGCAATAATACCTGGTATCCAGGCTGGTAAATCCGGAAACCAATACTTCATATACGTCCCAACGGCAATAATTTCTGACATCCCCACGACGACCCACTGGAACCAGTTGCTCCAAGCGGTCATATAACCGGCTAAGGGATGAATGTACTTATGGCCAAAGGTCGCAAATGAGCCTGTACTTGGTTCTACGTACAACATTTCGCCCATGGCACGCATGATAAAAAATATAAAAATTCCTACAATTGCATAGGCAAGCATGACGGAAGGACCTGTCCATTTAATCGTGCTCGCTGATCCCATAAATAACCCTACGCCAATAGTACCGCCCAAAGCAATCATCTGAATATGACGCGCTTTTAGGCCCCTCTTCAATTCTGTGCTTGCCACTGTCGCTTCCTCTTCCTCTCTGCTGCTGGCGGTAATTTTAGGAAAGCTGTCAAAGTGATCTTTACCCCTTTAACAAAGGAAGCAAATCCGCATTTTTATTTACAAAAAAATGTTTTGCTCCCATACAAGATGTACTTCTTAGTAAGCATTCCTAATCATTTGTAAGAGTATTCATCTTCTCACGATAGACTTCACTCTTGAATCACTTGATTATTGTAGTATGTTTTTCTGATAATAACAATTATATTCACTAGAAAAATAGTTGGTAAATCAATATATTCAGATTAAAAGAAATATAAAATATATATTATAAATAAATTATTTTTTCCTTCTGCTGTTGATTGACAAAAAGGCACCAGACCGGCCGGAAATAAAAAGACAGCGGCAATCACAGACTCCAAATGAAGTCTTAGACTGCCGCGTTCAATCCGCACCATGGCGGATCTGGATGGCCGCAATTTTTTGAAACGTGGGTACCCCCGCATGCTTGCACTGTCACTGGTGAATTTTTCAATAACCATGTGGATTTGCGAATGGGAGAGCAACAATTCAGACTTTCACCTGTGATATAACTAACATGAATTTCAATCAAGGGAGATGAGAGCATGGGTAAATTAACAGGTAAAATCGCTTTAGTAACCGGTGCGAGCCGTGGGATCGGGCGAGGCATTGCATTGCGCCTCCCCTAGTGTTTTTTCCTACAGTATTTCGAAGGGAGCCATTAACACACTTACACTCGCTCTGGCTCGGCAGCTTGGAAGCCGTCAGATTACGGTGAACGCGGTTCTGCCTGGGATAATTAATACGGAAATGAATGCTGGTACGTTGCAAGATCCCAATGGACAAAAGTATGCCGCTGGTCTTTCAACCTTCAACCGATGGGGAGAGCCTGAAGATGTGGCGGATATTGCTGCTTTTCTGGCCTCATCGGACAGCCGTTGGGTAACCGGTCAGCTCATTGATGCAAGCGGCGGATCTCATCTGTAATTTTCCGGGTTCAGAAATCTAGCGAGCGAGCTGGGTTTTTGAACCTGCCATCCTTTACATACAAGTAGCCCGCTGATGGTACTTCTTAATTCGCCCAAATGGATTTGTGTCATACCCTCTTATTTTGTTAAGCTGGTCAGCTTCTGATAGTACTAATGAATGTAGCTATTTAGCTGTCAATTTACTTACGTCGCCTAAATACTTTTCTAGTTCATTAGATGACTGAATAGAGAAAGAACTTTTTACATAATGATTGTTGACGACAAATTGAAAATCCAAAATTGTTTCGCGCTCTAATTTTATGATTTCAACTTGAGCGGTTGATATTCCCTTTGCTTTAAAAAAGGCAAAAACGGCTTCAGACAAATCTTTATTCGGTTCATGACCCTCAATGTCAAAACTCTGATAGACTCTCAAATAACCTTCCCGATATTCAACAACCCTGTCATTTAAAATTGTCTTGTTTGCATCTACTTTTTTTCTCTCAGGCTTTCTCGAATCACCCACCCCGGTTAACCGGTCTAATATCTCGGAATCGCTCCAAGCACGACAAAGAACAGCCCAACCATGAATATCTTCCAGATTAATTTCATTTCACTCACCTTCAATTCTGCAAGTCCATTTTCCATTATATCCCTATTGCGTTTATAATTAAAGAAGCGCAGAGAAGGATAAACTCCGTGCTTCTTTATGATTATTTTATACATTTCGACCTACTAGCGTACGGTACGTTGTACGATGTTCGGGAAGCTTGTCTTGTGCTGGTGCCGCCACTTACAGCAGTAAATGGATAAAAATAGGCATTAAAGAGCCGACTGTTCCATTTTATGATTTTTAGGTGCTTCTTCCTTTTTACCTTTAACGCGCAAAAAAGGCAGTAAGGAAAGCAAACCAAGAATTGCAAGTAACGCACCAATCCACAAAGGTGACACGAGTCCGTATCCAGCGTCTATGGTTAATCCACCGATTGCTGAACCGACTACGATACCTAGGTTGATGATAGAAGTATGAACCGTCGTAACCAGCGTTCCAGTACCAGCGACACGTGTGATGCGGGTTGCCATAGCGGGATTCATGGGGACCCCTACCAGGCCGACTACGATTACGGCGATAATAACTACGGTCGTGCTGTGCGGAAACAGTCCGAAAACAACTAATGCAACGGTCAGTGTGACAAGCCCGATGGTTAGAATCGACATCATGTAATGATCAGCGAGCCTGCCGGTAACGATATTTCCGATCACCGTTGCCACACCGTAAATCCCCAAGAGAAGGGGAACCATCGCAGTGGTAAAGCCAGTGAGGTCAGTCAGGATCGGTGAAAAGTAACTGAATGCAGCAAATGTGGCACCGATAATCAACATGCTCGTCGTGTACGCCGCCCAAAGGTTACGATTTCTAAAGGCCGCTAGTTCTCCACGAATGCTGACTGATTCCGGTTTTGGAGATGGCGGGATGTAAAATTGCCCCAACACCCCTGACAGAAGAACCAAGACGACCACCGCCCAGAAGCTGGCGCGCCATCCGAAATACTGGTCAAACAGCATTGCCGCTGGCAGCCCGATAGCGGTTGCGACCATCAAACCACCGAGGACGACGGAAGCTGCACGACCGATTGACTCAGGACGTACAAGGGTGAAGCCAATCGCCAAGGAAACGCCGAAAGAAGCTGCCGAGGAAATACCTGTGATCACCCGTGCTACCATCATCATCTCATAGCTGGAGGCTAACGCGCCAATGGTTTGCCCGACTAGAAAGACGAAGGCAAGTGTAAGAAAAGCTTGTTTTCTTGGCGCCTTCAATAATCCAACTGTCAGCAATGGACCGCCAATAATCATCCCCGCAGCATAGGCAGAAATCAGGTATCCAACGGCTGCGACCGATACCCCGAACTCTTTAGAAAGCGAAGCCATCATACCAGCCACCATAAACTCCGAGGTGGTCATGGAAAAAATCATAAGACCTAACACATAGATCGCAAATGGCATGAATACATCTCCCCTTTACCGTGCAAACATTTTGTAATGATCTGTACAAAACTAGGCGCAAATGGCCCTTTAGTCCAACTTGCCAATCTAACGCAGCTCTGTAAAACACGCGTAGCGATATAAACGCGTGTTTTACAGAGCTGACAGCGTTCCTTCCACTACATCCTGCAGTACTGTACGGTCTTCTACGAC
This sequence comes from Brevibacillus sp. NRS-1366, assembly GCF_050467985.1. Lineage (NCBI taxonomy): Bacteria > Bacillati > Bacillota > Bacilli > Caryophanales > Paenibacillaceae > Brevibacillus > Brevibacillus sp. NRS-1366. The sequence continues at coordinate 59,705 of NZ_JBITPN010000004.1, forward strand.
CTTGCCCAGCACACGCAGTCCGTAATAGCTACTTAGGAAGGATCGAGCTAGCTCGAGAGCAGGACGATTGGACGTGATTTCGCCTGAACGCTGTCCGAGTGCGATAACGTGGCACAAAGCCTGTTCCAGCCTTCCAACGTGACCACCGACCAAGCGTGCAACCGTCGAATCCTTTCCTCCGCGCTCAATCGCAGCGTTGATGGCTAAACAACCACGAGATACTTCCCCATTAAAATCTTGATCGATCGCCCACTCCATCAGTGCGCGCAGCCTGTCTTTTACCAGTCCGGGTTGTTCCAATATTTCTACCTGCCCTTGGATGCCCAGTTCCTGATAACGCCCCAATGCCTTCTCGTAGAGCGCGTGTTTGCTGCCGAATGCGTTGTACAGACTTCCCCGGCCAAGCCCTGTCCGCTCGCATAGTCTCTCTGTTGAACTTCCCTCGAAGCCATGTTCCCAGAACACCTCCATGGCAGCGTCAATCACTGTTGTATCTTTAAATTCTCGAGGTCTGGCACTCATGCAATCAACTCCTTTCAAGGACCGGTAAGTTCCCTTCTCACAAAAGTTACTGAAGTGAGTATCATTATAGATGTTTTGTAACGATCAGTCAAATACTTGATGAATAACCCTGCCTGTTAGTTAAACAGTTACGTTTACACTGGTCAAATTCATTACCTCCATTTATCCTAGCATGTAAAATACGTTATGTTTTCTTATTTATTTACCAAGTAGGAACTCAAACTCCTATAAGAGGAATTTCGCTTCATGAAAAAGAGCGTTAACGGTTTTCGCTAACGCTCTAGAATTTATTTCAGAAACGTGCAACATGATTGCAGATTGACTTTCCGCTGCCTCCGGGATATGACCACCAGCTGGAGGCAACGGCTTAGCTACCTTACTATTGGCAACCCTTGTTTCACCCACTCGTCAAAACCACCGTCCAGATTCCGTACATTTTGGAAGCCGTTTGCTTGCAAAAAACTTACCCCGATGGCTGACCTTCTTCCTGATTTGCATTGAACCAAGATCGGTTTGTCACGCGGCAATTCCTGCATTCTTACCGGCAGAAACCCAAGCATGACGTGTTTAGCCTCGGGGATATACCCTTCATCCAGCTCTTTTTCATAACGGACATCAAGAACATACAGTTGCCCCTTTTGTACTTGATCCCTTGCCTCCTCTGGTGTTACTTCTTCATATTTCACAAGCTTTGAATTGTCATGAAGATCGAAGACATTCTGATCCATCGTGGAAGCCACCCGGTCTATTCCAATAGACTGTAAATCCTTCAAAATAGCAGGAATGGACTGCTTTTCGGTCAACAGGTAGATAGGTCGATCATAGTCCAGCAGCCATCCAGCCCACGTGGTAAATAATTTGTCGTACGGGATATTGATAACTCCCAGCAAATGCTTTTGGGCGAATATTTTTGCTGGCCGTGTATCCACGACAATGCCTTGCTCGACCCATGTTTCGACTACGCTTATGGAAGACTCCGCGTGAAATGGAGCTTCTATCTCTCGTACTAGTTGCGGACCTTCTTTATTCAGCTTCTTCATCATCGCAAAATAGGTTGGCGGCTCAGGCTGGCCCACTAGCAATCTTTGGACAAACTCATTCTCATTATCATGCTGCAACGCCCAATTCGTTCGTTTCTCATAACCTACCGTCGATGACTGGACTGCCCCGATCGCCTTGCCGCATGCACTTCCTGCCCCGTGCCCAGGCCAGACTTGAAGATAATCAGGGAGCTTTTTAAAACGCATTAAGGAGTGAAACATTTTACGTGCCATATCTTCGGAGGAACCGCTTACCCTTGCCGCTTTCTCCAGAAGGTCTGGGCGCCCTACGTCACCGACAAACACAAAGTCCCCTGTAAAAATGCCGATCGGTCCATTGGCCGACGAGCCTCCATCCGTCAAGAGCAGCGATATATGTTCTGGCGTGTGTCCCGGTGTATGAAGCACTTCGAATGTGAGATTACCAATATGGAATATGTCCCCGTCTTTTAGCAAATTGTGTTTGTACTGGTATGCGTATTGGTAGCTCCACTCAGGCCCCCCTTCACCGGACAAATACAAGGTAGCCCCGAGTCTCGCAGCGATTTCCCTCGCACCGGAGAGAAAATCGGCATGGATATGTGTTTCCGTCACACCTATAATCTTTACCCCGTTTGCTTTCGCTGCTTTCGCATACTGCTCGATATCGCGCGCAGGATCAATAACGATCGCCTCACCGGTAGCCTGGCATCCCACCAGATAAGATGCCTGGGCCAATTTGTCGTCATAAAAATACTTGAGTAGCATAAGTCAGCCTCCTCTGATCTTTTCCTCTCTTATCCGTACGCTCTGACATGCAACGTAAATTTTCGGGATTGTTACATGGTTCCTTTGAGCATTCCCTTCCAATACAGCAAGGGAAGCATCTCTTTTTTCAACCAATACATACTTAACCTTTCGCGGGATTGATCAAAGGGAAATGTCTCTTGGGGGTTCAGCTCATAATCAAATTCAGCCAGTATCAACTTTCCGTAGCCCGTCACGAGTGGGCATGAAGTATAACCGTCGTATTTGTTACAAATTGGCTTTCCGCTGATCATGGATAACAGGTTTTGAACGACGACGGGTCCCTGCTTTCTTATCGCAGCGCCTGTTTTTGATGTTGGCAAATTCGTGCAATCACCCACCCCAAAAATGTTGCTAAAATGTTTATGCTGCAGCGTATATTTATCCACATCAAGCCAGCCGTCACCAGATGCGAGCGGACTTTGTTTGATAAAATCGGGGGCGCTCATCGGTGGCACTACATGTATCATGTCGTATGGCATGACCACACGCTCGTTGGTATCCAGATTCTCGAAAACCGCTTGTTTTTTTTCACTTATGATTTCAATGAGGTTATGCTTGAACCGGGTCTCAATTTGTTTTCGTTCAACGACTCTCTGTAATGCATCTGCATACTTTTTCACGCCGAAAATGGTCGCTCCGCCAGAGATAAAACGGATGGAAGATCGGGATCGAACACCTAATTTGCAAAAATAATCATCAGCCAAATACATAATTTTCTGAGGAGCTCCGCCGCATTTTACCGGAGTATTGGGGTTGGTAAATATCGCAGTGCCTCCCTTAAAATTACGGATATTGTCCCAGGTACTCTCGACATAGTCGTAAGAGTAATTACTGCATACCCCGTGTTTGCCGATACTCTCTTTTAGCCCTTTTACCTTATTCCAATCGATTTGAATACCAGCGGCAATAACCAGATAGTCATAGTACAGTTTATCCCCAGACGCAGTCATAACGGCATTTTCTACCGGTTGAAATTCAGTAACGGCATCTTGCACCCATATCGCACCTTTTGGGATAACCGACGCTTCCTGCCGTTCCGTAACCTCCTTGCTAACCACACCGGCACCCACAAGCGTCCATAAAGGCTGATAATAGTGCTTCGTTGCGAAATCTACGATGGCAACCTTTCCAATCAAATCGCGGGAATTACGCAGGAGACGTGCCGCAACTGAGATGCCTGCGCTTCCTCCACCTACGATAACAATTTTGTAGTGTGCCTTTTGACTCATCCTTGGCATTTCCATCCACCTCATCTCCATTATATGTAACCGTCACAAATTCAAGGCTTCGGCATTGATGAACAGCATGTAAATGGCAACTGCCATCACTACCCCGGAGAACACATAATTAAGTACTCTTTGCCGTTTGCTTAATCGTTTGGCCAAGAATACACCTGCTATACCGCCGATAATTCCCCCGCCAACAAACTCTAGCGCTACCCACCAATCCACTAGCCCGGATAAACTGTAAGTAACTGCTGTTGTAAGCCCAAAAGTTCCAACAGAAAGCAACGAGGAGCCAATTGCCGCAATCATTGGCATCTTTGTAGCAATGAGTAGCCCGGGAACAATTAGGAAGCCACCCCCAATTCCAAAAAAGCCGGATAACACCCCCACCAAAAGAGCTATGACGACAACCCGTAGAAAATGAACCTGCTCCCCTACTTCATCTGTCTCATCCTTTTTTCTCTTAGGAATAGCCATTCGGACAGCCATGACAATCATCAAGACCGCAAATAAGAATAACAGTTGGTTTCCAGGAATCAACTTGCCGACAAATGATCCGAAATAAGCCCCAATCGCACCGGGAATCGCGAAATATACTGCTGTTTTCCATCGGACATGACCGGCTCTGGCGTGCGGAATGAAATTAGCGTAAGCATTTACTGCAACAGCGAGAGCCGAAGTTCCAATTACGACATGCGGATCCTGAACTCCAACAACGTAAAGCAAAAGCGGAGTAGCAAGAATAGATCCGCCCCCGCCAAGCAAGCCAAGAACAAATCCGACAATACTACCAGAAACGATTGCGAGAATCACTTGAATCGTTGTCATACCTGCGCAAAGTCCTCCCTTCTGAGTTACTCGAACCTTTACACAGCAAGTATCATTCCAATTCGATTTTTCCCATAAAATCGCCATTTTTCACATGTCACCTTCTAAAGAATTGTCAATATTGAAAAAGAGTATCGGCGGAATATTCAGTCACAGTCTGAGTTCATGGCCTATTTCAACATTGATAAGTTTTTTAGCATCCTTGGCAAAAAGCGAAAACATGCTTTCATTTCGAGACAATAAAAAATGCCGAGGAAACGTAGGAAGGATGTCCCGAGTTTCGATCGGCTTGTCGGCATACATAATAAAGCCATCTGCGGGGATGGCTTATTCAAAACGGTCGCTGGCCGGTTCCGGCTTTTAGCGGCGGTGATGCTGGGCACGGTGATGTACGCGCTCGGAAGCGCGGTCTTGGTACGGCCCCCTCATCGCTTTTTTTGTTTCGTCGGCGTTATGGCAGCGGTCACAGCCGATACTTGGGCTACGGAAATCGGCGGCTTGAGCCGGACGCCTCCGTGATCGATCGAGATGGGGCGACGTGTTTCGCCTGATGTTTGTTGAAAATAAAGTTTTAGACTGCCACCAATTAATATAACGAATAATCCTTCATTGGGGTGAGGGATTATGTAGACACCAGGATCAAGACCGGCGTAGGCCAACAAGCTGTTTAGCACTCGTAAATTGACGTGCATCTCCGATCTCCGCTATGATCGTCGCTGCAAGTTTGTCACCTATTCCTGGAATGGTCTCGATATGCTCCTTTTTTGGTGGATCTTTCAAGCAAGGCTCTCGGATGGTAGAACAAATCTTATCTGAAATTGGAACAGATATTGAGAAACAATTATTTAAAATCTGCATTAACGGAAGCAGCTCATTCAATGACTGACGGTAATAACACCGGCAGCCTCTATTTGTGTCTGTTTGATTTTAGCGTAGTGATCTAGCTTTTCTATATGATACGGTTTCTCCGCGCTGTCTGTAACGGCAAGCTTTAAATAAATAGCCGATCCAAAAATGTACAAGGGTCGGCTTTCATAGCATAAGACTTTCCCAGTTGGTCACGTTCACAAATAGCAGCCTTTTCCGGTTCGTACGCCGACAAGTCGGTTGAGTAACCCATTTCGTAGCTCCCTCTACCTAGGCACTGCTATCGAATGGTCGATATAATGAGTCTCAACTCTAGGTAGTTGCTATCAGGAACTCCTCTCCGCTTGGCAGCCAAAAACCATCGGTTCGGCCAGTGAAGTAGCGCTGGTTAAGTTCTGCCGAGGATACATGCCGGGCTTCTCGGAAACCAGCCTCGCGGGCCAGTGCCAGCATCTCCGTTGGTGTGAAGAAGCTGATGAAAGGCGTGCCGCTTGCTCGCGCTCCCTTCTCCGCCGCCTCAACCTCAGGACGCTTCTCGGGTTCTGTGAGCTTAAGCGGCAGCAAGAACGTCATGGCCAGCGTGGAGCCTGGGGCGAGCTTCGCTACTTGGCGCAACGTAGCCACGATCGCATCCTTGGTGAGGTATTGGGTGACGCCGGTGGATGCTACCACAGCTGGTCGGTTAGCGTCAAAGCCGGCGACCTTCAACTGCTCCCACCAGGACCAGCCTGCCTCGAAGTCGACCGGCACGAGTCGTAGCCACTCGGGGATGCCAAAGCCAAGCTCGATCAGGCGTTGCCTCTTCCAGCCCTGCGTACCTGGCTGGTCGACCTCGAAGATCCGCATCCGGGAGGCGATCTCCGGTCGGCGCTGAGCAAAGGTGTCGAGGCCAGCGCCGAGGATGACGTACTGGGTGACGCCGTTGCCGAGATGTTCGGTGACCAAATCCTCTATAAAGCGAGCGCGGGCCACGATAGATGCTCGGAATCCGCTGGTGCCCTCTGGGTCCATGTCGGGGCGTTGGCGCCATCCGTCTTCCGGGGCCACCAATCGCAGACCGACCTCGTCTTCAAGCACATGCGGTGGTGAATCTATCTGTACGTGCAATGCCCGCCACAACGAGACCCGCACCGCCGTGCTGTCTGGTGCCGTATTTTGCTTATCATGCATGATGTTCTCTCTCCTATCGATTAGGTTCCTTTCTAGGCTTCGATACAAAATGGTTTGATTTTAATATTACAATGTTGTCGTACAATAGTTTAATATCTCCCACCAATTTTGTTTAATGCTACTAATACGCTCCATTTTATAGGACAATTCTGACAAACAACAATTAAATTCTTCACCAAAGACTTTTCTCTCTTATTCCACAATCCTGCCCGTTAGAATTCCGGTAAAACGAATAGCCCTCATCTATTCCCAAGCAGTTTATGCCAATGAAAGTTAAGTTGATTGCGACCTATTAATGAAGTGCTTTTATTGAAGATAAGATGGAGATATCAGTAATCTTTAGTTTTCCAGTCTTTCGGCTTTATATTTTTATTCATCCACTCCCTTTGTGGCGCTAGGTATGGGGTGGTGGCCATTAATTGATTATTGTGCCAACTTGCGGCTCCAGATCGAACCATTTCATCGAGTAGGATTTTAACAAATTCCTCCGGTTGAAGTTGGAAAGAGTAGCGAGCAAAATCTTGGAACCAACCACACTTTAGTAGGTAGTTTTCGATTTTTTCTTTTGCTAATCCGTTTTGAATAATCAATGTGTATGCAAAAATCCTTTTACATGCATGCCATGAAATTTTTATGATAAGCGAGATAGAACATATAAATGGTTCCGATTATCTGCATAACAATTAAAACTTTAGGTATTATCGTCATAAGCATAGTATTCAACATAGCAGAAATAGCAAGTAATACACCAAAAGCAATAGTTGCCCCATACGTATATTCCATTGCCTTTTTTGTCCCAAAATTATTCACTGTGGATAATATGACGATGTTGGTAGGGCCTGGTGTAAAAGTTACAATAAAGCAGTATATAAACAAAGATGTAACATTCATGAGGAAAACTCCCTTTCAAGTATTCTCATGAAATTTACACCTAAAATGAAATGGCATATAGTATATTATTGCAGGATGCTTCTGTACAGTTCACTCTACAAATTTAGGGTGCAGATACGTATATTTCATTCTGTAGAGCTCAAAATTAAAGACAGGTTTTATTGGTTGTTGGTGTTCAAGGAAAATAAAGTATTAGACTATACTATCCTGCCGTACAAAAAGCCAGTCAAAACACTGGCTTTGTCTTTTCCACTATCGAAACCTATATTTTGAGTCGTCAACCCCCTCTCCTTTTCATTGGGCTTCAGTACCTTTAGTACGTATACTGTCCGTTAGAATTCCTGTAAACCGAATAATTTGGTCTTTGCAAAAAACAAGCGCCTCGGTACGATGGGGTTGCACTGAAACATTTCATTTTTTCCTTAAGCTTTTTGACATGCTTGTACTAAATCCATTGTAATTGAAGATTGTACGTACTCTGTTGTACACTTTGTGGGCAAGATCAGGTAAGTAGATCGCCACCACTTCAGGCGAAAATGAATCGACTTCATAAGAAATCCCATACTCACGTAAATCTTTTAGTTTCATTGATGCATACTATTTTTTTCCACAAATTTATCAGCGCCAGTGGGGACAAAAAAAGCAAGATGGGAATCCAAAAAAAGAAGCGACAGCCATGGACTTGAAATTAACGCCCTAGACTGTCGCAGGATTCAACTATTGTTCTCCATTAGTTCAATGAGAACTTTTTATAATTTGGTACAAATGCTAATTCCATCAGCCCACAACTCCTAATTAGGACATATGGGGGAATATCTGATGGATTGCTACACACATTGAAGACTTATCTCTTGAGGAACAAGCTCAGAGAATCAATGAAATATACGAAAATGGGAATTTATGATCCCGAAAGTGGCAACAAAGTGGCCATCCATCCTGTTCCAACGCCCGCCCTTTTATCCATGACAGGTTGCATTTAATACCGTCCATTATGACAAAGGCTCTTACTTGACGTATTCAGCCATTACAATATTTCGATATACCCTTCTGTTCCATGCACGCGAATTCGTTGCCCATCTTTTATCAGGTTGGTAGCATTCTCCACTCCGACAACTGCTGGTAAGCCATATTCACGTGCGATAACTGCTCCATGGGTCATCAGTCCACCAACTTCGGTGACCAGGCCTTTTATGGATACAAACAACGGTGTCCAGCTAGGGTCAGTAAAGGAGGTGACTAATATATCTCCATCTTCTAGATCAGCATCTTCCATGTTTAAGATGACACGTGCTCTTCCCTCTATAACTCCGGAAGAAACAGGTAGACCTACAATAGCTTCGGCTGAGAGATTTTCTCGTTTGTACTCACCTACAATGATTTCACCATCAGACGTGATAACACGTGGTGGAGTTAGTTTTTCATATAATTGATACTCGTCTTTTCGTTTGCTGATGATCTGGTAATCTAGTTTATTTGTGCGTACGACATCGTGAAGTTCTTCAAAAGTGAGATAGTATATATCTTCTTTTTCATGAATAACGCCCACTTGTACGAGTTGTTCGGCTTCTTTCAGTAAAGCCTGCTTATAAACGAAATAGCGATTAACCATGCCGTATTTTGGATATTCCCTAAACCCGCTGAAATCCCGGATTAGGTCGATCATTCGTTTTGTTTCTTTGGCTTTTTGTTCACCATCCGGTAATTGCTTCAATCGATCTAATAACTCTTGTTCTTTTTTCAAAGCTTCCTGTCGCCCTTGCTCAAATTTCCGATTGCTAGCATTAGGCTCAAAGTTTTTGATATTACTAAGAATCATGGGGACAAGTGTAGTTGGTTTTTCGCTCCAACGAATTTTAGTAATATCGATTTCTCCGGTACATCGCATTCCGTATTTGCTGAGATAATCATAGATAGCGTCCCCAGTTTCCTGTCCACCATCAAACTTAACCAGTTCATCCAAAAAGTTATCATCTTTTACATGTTGTAAATAATCAATTACTTCTGGATAAGGACGAATCACATCTGCGACATCCAATAGCGCCAGACCCATTTCCGAAGTAATATTGTTTGGTACAGATTGAGAAAGCGTGTCAGCCACACTTTTTTCACCTAACCACGTGTTCATTTTTTCATTAATCCATGTTGAAGCATCCATAGCAGCCATAATCACGCCGGAACTTTGTGGATTAAATAGAATCTTCTTTAATTGCTGGATATCTTCCAGAATAAAATCAAATAAATCTGATCCTGATTTCGTTTGGATGTTATGTTTTAACTCTTCAATAGAAGTTTGAGTGCTCTTAATCAAATTAGACACGATTGTCGGATCGTTTTCGATTTGTGCTTGAAAACCCGCAAACGGCATACCTTTATTGCTTTTATCGGGACTCAGTTCTTTTTTATCATTTGGTAACGATTGTATAAAATCTCCTCGCTCTATTACGGTCATAAGTGCGTCTTTTATGAGCGGATCGGATTGTCCCAGGGTATTTAATATCGTTTCTCTGCTGACAGGTGAAGCCAGCATATGTGTAACATCAACAAACAACCTTCCACCAGCTTTGCGCATGGGTGCAGGGGTCGTTAACAGGAAAAAAGACAATCCCAATGGTTTCATGGCATCGGTCATCATTTGTTGATGACCGACAGATACGTAAACGTGATTTTCTTGATCATTCGCTTCAGGGATCGGGTATAAAGTAGTGATTGGCCGACTTTGGACAATATAAAAAGTATCATGGGCCAAACACCATTCAATGTCTTGTGGGCAACCAAAATATGCTTCGATCTGTCTTCCAATGCGTTCCAGTTGTAAAATCTGTTGTTCAGTAAGCGTTTGGGTATTTTGTTGCTCAGGATCGATCTGCTGTGTCTCTGTTCCGCCTTCTTTTCGTCCATAGATAGCCAATTTTTTGGTTGCTATCCTCTTATCGACGATTTCCCCTTCCTGTACTTGATAACAATCGGCAGATACCAAGCCAGAGACCAGTGCTTCTCCAAGTCCAAAACTGGCATCGATTGATAGCAGCTTCCGGTTGGAGGTAATTGGATCAGCGGTAAACAAAATCCCTGAAGCCTGTGGGAAAATCATCCTTTGAACGACAACGGATAAATAAACTTGACTGTGGTCAAATCCATTTTGCATACGGTAGATTACCGCGCGATCCGTAAATAGGGAAGCCCAACATTTGCTGATATGCTGCAAGATGGAATCGACGCCGATGATATTTAAATAGGTGTCTTGTTGACCAGCAAAAGAGGCATGTGGTAAATCTTCAGCAGTCGCACTAGAACGCACTGCATAAGCATGTTCCTCTCCAAACTGGGAGAGATAGTGAGCAACTGCGCACGCAACATCGGAAGGAATTTCTACTTCCATAATGATTTGTCGAATCTTCCTGCTGATTTCAGCAATTTGATCTCGATCCCCTACTTTTAGCATTGTTAGTCGATCCAACAAAGCATGATACGTTTCGTTTTGTTCGATGGCTTTTTGATATCCCACTGTTGTAACACAAAATCCTTCTGGTACTTGTATTCCTTGAATTTTTGATAATTCCCCTAAATTTAACCCTTTTCCACCAACGAGCAAAAGCTGCGTTTTTTCCATTTCCTGAAAACAAAGAACCAAAGAACTCATTCAATATCTCTCCTAACCATTAAATTGAGAAAAAACATTTGACATGAGTTTACCGGCATGGTACACTTAAAGTGTAGGATGCAATAATTATGACCGTATAATTTGGAAAAGTCGTAATCAGATTATATCATCGTGTCTGTTTATGTGCAATATTAAAGAACCTGGTAAAACTGTCCAGGTTCTTTTTTGATTTTCCACTACCATTAGTCACATCAAAAAACTTAGTTCAAGCCGACTCCGTCACTGCATAGTCACCTTGCGTGATCCATTAGTCCCATTGTCATCAGGCGCTGCACTTTAAAAAGTCGAATGAGCTGCGTCTTATTTAGTATTTTTTTACCAATCTACAGAATTTAATTTTCATGGTAGCTGAAAACCTAGATACTTTCCTTACGTAGTAAGTCCCTGTCATTTTTGATCTACGTACTTTAGATGAATTATTTCATTGTTTTCAATCCCCTCATCATCTGTCCAAGTTATTTTGTAAACAGGATACTCCCCAAAGAAAAGTGTAATTTCTTTGTCCGTTACGCCATTTTCAAATTCGTTCTTAGCACTTTCTGTGTTAGGGACGTCTTGAAAGATAGTGATATAACCATCTTTAAAATCGGGGTTTTGAACATTACCTGCTTGTTGACTCGAATGAGTTACATCTGATATAAAACTAATTTTATTTACCTTTTTATCTCCCAGATACTTAATTTTACCGACAAAGCGTGCTCCATTCTCTTTATCCGGAATAATTTCAGTAACGCCATTCCAATTTTCAGTTGTTCCTTCGTACTGATAAGACCATTCCTTTTCGGAACACGCTACTAGTAAAAGAAGGGGGATATACAAAAATATAAAGCCTATAGTCTTCTTCAAATTGTATTCCTCCCTTTCCACAGCATTATTTAGTCTACGTAACGATAAAGTCCAATATTCATGTTAATCAAAACAATTAATCAATAGATCAATGTATTAGACCTCAAATCAAATGAACGGCCATGAAGAGCGTTCACTTGATTAAAAAGGACATACCAAAACGTCCAAGATTATCATCAATTCGAATATAATCCCATGAGGGCAGCTTTATATAGCTTTGACCCCAGGTCGGAGGATAATACGGTGTTGGATCGCTATAGCTAACGAGTTTTCCACTAGATTTGCTATATCCAGCTGCTTTGGCATTGAATTCCCCGGCCTGTATTGTTAAACCGTTGCCATCGAATCGATCCCATCTATAGCCTCATAACAGGTTGCTTTTCCCCATACATCAATATTATTTTCTTTAATGATACTCGTCCACATCCAAACAGTTTGTTGAAAGTTTTGCCTTGGGTTAGGACCTTGATCACGCAAGTCATATCCAGATGGGTCAGAGACTGCGTATACTACATTTGAAAATAAGCATCTATGTATTGAAAGGGTCTTAAAATTTCTCGATCACGGACATCATACCTACCAAAATCACCTTTATTAATGTTATAAGTTGAACCGACATGATCAATACGAATAGCTAAATGTCCCAAAGAGGTTCTTAATTTTGAAGCGATATCACCGAACAGATTTTTCCATTCAGGGTCATGTTTAGATATCCTCCATTGATCATCCATGATAATCTCCTTTTGATTGTAGTGTTTTTAGAAATTTATATAAATTTTACCATAAATTGGTCAACTTCATTAAACATAGCTGCTCGTTAGTTTAATTTCAGACAATAGACAAATTCAGGATGATGACCTTGCTCAATTTCGCCAGTTGGTGTAAATCCAACTTTCTCGTAAACACGAATTGCCTTTTGATTATCGTGAATAACAGTTAAAAAGATTTCTTTACAGTTATATTTATCTGCCATTTCTTTCACAATCGCCGTTACTATTGGAACTCCATAACCTTTGCCTTGGAATTGATGACCTATCATCATACTAATCAGTTCATATCTTTCATTTTCTTTTCTATATCCATATGAGGTAAATCCTATTAAAATTTCGTCATCATATATAGTTCTTGGGGTAAAACCATAAACTTGACAAGCCCCTAAAAAAAATGCATTAGACCCTACCCAACGCTCAAATATCTGTATCCTTTGTTCTTGTTCTGGATCAGATTTTAGATTAATGACATCCCAAAAATTAGTTTCTGTAACATGGGAAAGTCTAATACTCATCTTTCAACACTCCCAACAGACTGATATATTCAGTTTATTCCAAATACTGGTGGTTGTAAATCAAAGAAAAATTAATTGCTAAGTTATTCTGCCCGTTAGCCAACCATGCAGCGCAGCTGCACCACAGATTATGAAAATGGATCAGTCTGTCCATAATGACAGGTAGGCTGGCGAAGAAGGTCGTTTCAACATGGTGCCTTGAGCCCAACCGTTAGTCTGACTCCGGCGACCACGGTGCATCACAGATTGTCGCACCCTTTTTGGGTAGCACGTACGGGAGATTAATCCTTTTTGGTTGTTGCACCAGCCTGCCTTTTCATTTATGAAGTGAGTTATTTTGTCGGTTGTTTATTTCAATTATGAAGTAGAGGCACAGCTTTTTTTAAAAACTTTTTGGCTGGGCTTACTTTTTTATTGCCTTTTTTGGTTTTTATTTTCATGGGAGTTTAACGGCCCCAGTCTAAAACTTTATTATCCAGTCTAGTACTTTATTAATCAGTCTAATCACCCATGATCTGATCGATCACAACCATTGATGAAAATGAATTCTGGCTACCGTAAACTAAGGATACGTAGGTCTGAGGTCGAAAGTTTTTTGGTGGTTTTCAACCCCGAAGTCTAATCCGAACCTATTGCACTTCGAGCACCGCCGATTGTTGCGAATGAGCACGTGTATAAAACTACACTGCTTAAAGTGCATGGCCTACTGTATACCTTAGTAAGGAAGGGACTTGCCATGGATGCTATTTTGGAACGCTGTGCCGGTTTGGATGTGCATCAGGAAACCATTGTAGCTTGTGTGATGTTTGGACCGTTAGATAAAAGGGCCAAAAAGGAAATTCGGACATTTGGTACAACAACAAAAGAGCTTCTGCAACTACAAGACTGGCTAGCAGAACACAACTGCACGGATGTCGCTATGGAAAGTACAGGAGTATACTGGAAACCGGTATGGAATATCCTTGAGGGTTCTTTTCATCTGTGGCTTGCCAATCCACAGCGTATTAAAAATGTTCCTGGTCGTAAAACAGACATGAAGGATGCCGTTTGGATTGCCCAGTTACTGCGTTGTGGATTGATTGAAGCAAGCTTCGTTCCACCGGAAGACATTCGGGATCTCCGGGATCTTACCCGGTATCGTCGTAAATTGTTGGGGGACGCTACTGCGGAGAAAAACAGGGTTCACCGCATCCTCCAGGATGCGAATATTAAACTGACGACCTACGTTTCCGATATTTTTGGAGTATCGGGGCGAGCTCTGCTGGAATCCCTTGTCAACGGTGAAGTTCTTGAGCCACATGAAGTGGAACGGATGGTCAAGACTCAGTTAAAACGAAAAGTTCCTCAATTGATCGATGCTTTGAATGGACGTATACGGTTCCATCATCGCAAGATGATACAAAAACATCTCAACCACCTCGCATTTTTGGAGAAAGAAATTGAAGAATTGGAGTCAGATATCGCACAGATTCTTTCTCCCTATCAAGAATCTGTCGATCTATTAGTAACCATTCCCGGCATTCAAAAAGATGCAGCGGCGGGCATCCTTGCCGAAATCGGTTGCGATATGTCGAAGTTTCCCTCAGAAGGCCATTTAGCTTCATGGGCAGGAGTCAGTCCCGGCAATAATGAAAGTGCGGGTAAAAAGAAAAGTACCCGCACACGAAGTGGCAACAAAGGACTCAAGTCCATTCTTTGTCAAGCGGCATGGGCTGCGGCAAAAGCGAAAAACTCACGACTCTCCTCTTTTTACCACCGACTCGTCAAACGACGAGGTCCCAAGAAAGCAAATATGGCTGTCTCTCATTTACTTTTACGGATCATTTATCAAATGCTACTACGTAACCAACCGTATAGTGAATTAGGATGGGACTACCTCCCCAAGAAAGAAAAGAGTTTGGAATACTGGGTTCAACGTATCAAAACTCTAGGTTATAACGTGCAGCTTCAAGCAGAAATCGCCTAAAAAATAATTCCAATTATTGGATTCCATCCTCTCGAGAAAGAGAGGTTCTTTGCCGTGTCTTTTTCAGGATATTCATTTTCGTATAAAAACTTTGTTATCTCTGTACATGTATTTCAAAAAAACGCTGCTACAAGATGCAGGCACGTCTACTGCTTATCTTATTTTATACTGTTTCTTTTCTCACTGATTTGATCGTTCCAATCACAGGACGGTACCCAAAAGTGGTATAATGTGGTTAGGAATTATTAGTAAGGGAGAGAGTTCCTGGTGGATATAGATAATGTACAGATTCCTCCGATCGAAGATGAAAAGGTCTTCGAGAGAATGCTCAAAGATATACTGTGCGTACGCTTAAATAACCAGGATGGAGTGCAGTTAAACGGAACAAAAGGCCAAAGGCAGCATTCTATTGATGTCTTTGGACGTGATAGTACTAGCTTTGAGTGGGTAGGAATTCAATGTAAAGTAAAAGAGTATGGGAAGAAATTAACGACTCAAGAGATCACAAAAGAAGTGGCGGGTGTTGCTGGATTTAATCCATCGCTAAACACATACATCATTGCGACCACGGCGAAGCGTGATACCAAAATGCAACAAACCGCAGCCATGCTTACCACCAAACAAATGCAAGTTATCATTTGGTCCTGGGAAGACATAGAGGAATTGCTAAAAGAAAACGAATACCGATATGTCTATACGAAATACTACAGATCCTTTTTTGTGGATGCCAACCTAGTCGGCAACACCGTTGGAAAGGTTATAACCCTAGAGCTCGGGATCGACAATAATTTTTCAAGTCGTTACCATCTATTCATTGGGAAAACTACCCCACGCGATGGCTATTTCAAAGAGACTTATTTGATTGGAGACTTATTCTCAAAAACCATTGAAAATTTTCATACTCCGGTTTTTGAAAGTGATATTGAATCAGTTATCCGTAACCGGCGAGATCGAAAAATAATAGTTCGTTGGCTTAATAGTATGAACAACATAGAAAAAGTTGTTATTTATGGTGATCAAACAGAATTCTACTATTCTATTTCTCGAAAAACGTTAGCAGAAGATTTAGCCGTGGATGAAGATTAGTTTGATTAAACGTAGTTTCCTTAAAAAGCTCAAGTGGCAAAGGTCATCTGAGAACTCTACTTAGAAAGGATCAAAAAAATATGATTCTAAATAATCTGAAGCCTTTGTTTAAATCCATGCAAGATAATAAGATTAAGCGAGTTAGGTTTCCTTTTTCAATGGCTAATGCCGTTTTCGATGTCTTCTTTTTTGTCGATGAAAGACCCTTCACTTTAATGTTTGGGGCGAAAGGCCTCAATTTTTATTTTGAGGTACCTGTTAAAAATGGTTTCGATATTGATCCAATTCTAGATAACAACGTTTACAATACTTTATGTAAAATTCTAGGGCTTAAATATGATCCTAATCAAAAATTCAGTCCTAGAATATTTTTTCAGGAGTTTGATAAAAAGATTCCTCATAATGTGAGTGCACAGAATGTTCCTAAACCACACCACGTGGCTACCTATAGGAAAAACGTTGAAGAAAATGATAAAATTTTCTTCATGAAATGGCTTGATAATACTATCCAATCACATGATGTTCGTCCCGAAAATCTGGAGAAAACCAAACGAATACTTGGCTATGAAGCGTACATAAGGTGTAAACAGAAGAATATTAGTAGTTGCTGGACTGATAATGAAAGTAAAGCGGTCGACTTTTATTTACCGTAGTTCGACCCACGCTAGTCTTCTCACTATAGTAAGATTGCACAATGTTGAAATGTAAAAAAAACAGCCCTCTGCTATATTTCTACAGAAGGCTGTTCCTATTTTAAAGTTACATATCAAATACAAAGGTCAATTGACCATTGGCTACCTTTTTCCTTTGTTTGATTGACGTACTCTCGATTACCTGAATATTATAGTAATCAAAGAGATCTATCTGTTCGGCTAATTGATTTAAAAGCTTTCTCATTTTCACTGTTGAAACCTCGTGTTCTATAACATCAGTGTTCAGTTCTTTTGTACTCACCACATCATCTTTTGGAAGAACGAAATCTTCCATTGGAGGAAGTCCGCATAGTCGACGCGTCTCGTTAGCCAACGCCTTCATTCGGTGAGCGAGAACCGTTTTAAAATCTGCCTCAGAAACAGTTTCCACCCCTTCGATATCTTTGGCTGCTAGTTTTGTCCACGCATCTGCTACTTCCGAGCTAGCAAAGCAGTTGGCTAGATCGCTTGCTAGTGTAGATTGAGAATCACGAGAATATTGAGCAAGACTTGATTTATCTAGTCGCCCCTCTACCATCATGGCGTGGCCTCTAGCAGACATAATTCTGATAAATTGTGCCATCTGCTGTGTTCCATTGTATACAAGGTAGTACACTCGACATTCTTTCTCTTGTCCAATTCTCCATCCTCGACGACCAGCTTGACGTACAGATGACGACTCGTAGCATAGTTGATTGAAAATGATCGTTGGCCACGGGAGAAGATCCAGTCCAATTTCCACCATTTTACAGTTACATATGATAACCTTCTCACCTTTCTTCTCAAATTCATCAATGCATTCTTGCCGCTTATCAGGCGATGGCTCATCCAAAATGATAGATTCAATACCATGCGCTTTCAAAACAGCTTGCGTGCGTTCATTCTGCTGGTATTCACCAGTGTAGTAGTTGAAAATGATACACCCACGGTTGTCTGCGAGTTCCTGTTGAACAAGTTGCACTAAATGCCGCTCTTTTTCATGATAGTAATCACTTGGGAATGCCTTCGCCTTTACTTCGCTTCCCCCAAAATAAACGCTTGCACCTAAATGTGGTGCGTCTGCGTAGTTGTTGGTTGCAGGGATAAACTTTGACCAAGCACCTTTGTATCCCAATGAAGAACGAGTTTTGCAATTCTCCTTCAATTCATCATGGAACAGCGCATATTCCTCTCCATGTTCAGAATCCATTGTGAGAAAAACGGGTAGTTCCTTTAGTTCGACCAAAGGTAGGCCCATATCAGACAATTCCAAGAAACCCGCTTTATGTAACAGGAATTGTGCAGTCAGTTGTGGAGCAATGCCGGGCTCTTCTGTTGGTTGCTGCTTCACGCGTTTTTTGCGTGTCACCCAACCATCATTGACCTCTTTAAGCGTTACTACTTCCTTCAATTTACCGTAACGTTCAGCCCATTGAACCATTCCTGAATTTCCTTCAAATCCTTGTTCAAGTAATGCCTTGGCGTCTGTCCTCCAAAGGATCTCTTTAATTGAGGTGGACTTTCCATTCACCAAGGTTCCAGTGAGAAGTACATTCTTCTTTGCAGCTCCTACCAACTGATGGAGTGCATCTCCGCGTCCGCTTCCGTCCGCCTTACATTGATGCACTTCATCTACGATCAGTAAATCAAAGAACTTCTTGGCTTTTTTCAAAACTCTGGAGATATTGACCCTCGCTTTATTTCGGGTTTCTCCTTTATTTTCATTAGCAGATCTCCAAAATTTTGCATGACAATCCTCATGTGTACATTCAGTTACACGCTGGCTGCGTCTCCATTTGACATTAAGCTCATAAGGTAGACCGTTTGGTTTTACTGTATGAGAAAGAAGTGCTTCACGACATTCCTCTATTGTAGGAGAAACACTATCTGCACATTCATACCAGCCTAGCGGAACCATTTCGTCCAAATCCTTGTCGTATCGTTCCAATGGACGCAAGCAATCCGGACAATGCCATGCGTAATCGATTGTCCGATCCTTCAAACGTTTCCAGACCCCTGCAAAATAAGGCTCAGAACCCAGTTTGGCGCGATCAATCGAGACGAGCCAAAACTCCAAACCGATTGGTTTGTAACCACTCCGAATCTTTCTTAGTAGCCGAAGAGCATCATCGCCACTTCGAATAATCTCAGTTGTTGCGGTGACCGTTCCTTCAATTTCCTTCTTTGCCCATTTTGGAATGGTGATACCAGGTGCAGAAAGAAGAACTGCGGTACCATGGCGCGCACCATTAGCTTTACGGGTTTCATGATGCACATGGGCTACACCGATAGCTTGGATTGACTATGGTGATAGGTAAGAATATCCCTCGGCTTTAAACGTTAGGGTTATCTTTTCCCCCACCTCACACCGTACGTGAGAGTTTCCCCTCATACGGCGTTCCATCGCTCTTAAATGTTCAGTGAAAATAAAGTATTAGACCGGAACCCCTTATGGTACAAGGAGTTCCGGTCTTCTAAATCACTAGAATTTGAGTATTAGTTTTAGACTCAACGTCAGAATGAAGCAATTCATGGATCTAAACCGAATAATAAAGCTTTAGACTGACTCATCTAACTATCGAACCCGTCGTATTATGAGGGGCTGTCTAAAAAGTCCTTAAAAAGTAAAAGAAGCTGGGGAGAACCGTTTCGTTCTTCCCCAGCTTCTTTTTTCGTCCTTATTGCTTCGAGGAAAGTGGT